>JBAVYX010000486.1:0-44220 GCA_049588475.1 Silvibacterium sp.
AAAACATTGCCGAAGCTATTGTTGAGGGATATTCGAGCCGGGAGCAGCCGTATCACGGCTACTTCTTCAAGATCCTCAAAGGGCAGGGGCCGGATGCCCCGCTGGGGAGGCTCGATTACGTGATCAAGGGCGTCATGATCGGAGGCTTCGGACTGGTTGTGGCGCCGGCACAGTATCGAGTGACGGGCGTGAAGACGTTCATTGTCAGCAACGACGGTGTCGTCTATGAAAAGGACCTGGGTCGGGACACGATCGACACGTTCAAGAAGATGGAGCTCTTTAATCCGGATAAGACCTGGTCCCCCGTCGAGGAGGAAGAGGATTAAGAACAGGTCAAAATGGAAGCTGTTTTGAAGAACCCTTAAAAAGTAGACTGAGGCTGCGAGTCCCGGCATAGCACCGCAGTCTCTGGAGGACAAAGCATAATGCGATACACCAACCATTCCCACTCAACAATCTGCAAATCTCACTACCGCAGTCTTTTGCTCGTTACACTGCTGCTGGCGGCAGTTACTTCTGCTTTTTCCCAGGGAAACGGGAAATCAGCGACCATCGACGCCACCGCAATGGGGACCAGCACTCAGCTGGGTAAGGTTGTCAACGTTAAGGTGATTATCAATCGTTTCTCTACAGAAGAAGAACGGCAAACGCTCATCGCAGCATTCAAGCAAGGACAAAACCCAGGTTTGGTGGACGCCCTCAGCAAAATGGAGCCCGCGGGCCGCATCGCCATCACCGGCACAGTGGGCTACGACCTCGCTTACATCCGCCTGGTCCGTACCCCCACCGGCCGCAGGATCCGCTTCGCAACCAACCGACTGATTCGATTCGGCGAAGCATATCACGACACCCAAAGCAAGGCCTACGACCTCACCGCAGGCGAATTCGACCTGAACGACGCAGACAAGGACAAGAGCACGGGAGTTCTCTTCCCCGCTTCACAGTTGATCATCAACAACAAAGGTGAGCTTCAGTTTGAACTTCGCCAGAATCCCTGGAAGCTGGTGAACATCATCGACTGGGACAAGGCCGGCAGCGAAGTGAAGTAAAGCCGGGAGGGGGACCTCCGTCCGGACGGTTCGCCTGCACGTTGCAAGTAACCGACCGCCGAAATCAGCGGTCGGTTACTTTTATGGTGGTTACTTCACGATGATGATTTCTGCTGTGTCGTTCCCGCACATTCCATAAACCCTTCCGGAAAGACACGCTCCGGCAGAAAACCGGTAGCAGCCTGGAACCTTCGCTCTTACGGTAACGGTCTTGTCCGAGCCGCCAATGATGTCACCGGGCGGATCGAATGGCTCATTGGGTCCCATATCGACGACAAAGCCCTGGTGCTTCGTGTCACTGTGCCAGATGATGCTGGTATCGACCTTTACGGAGAAGGTGGAGTTTCCTTTTGCGCCGGGAATATCTGGCGTAGCCGACGCGGCGTTGGAGCTCCGCTTGACGTCGACAGAGCATGGCTGTGAGGGCGATCCGCAGGTGTTGGCTGCGGTTCATAGCGATTCGGGATTAGGTTTCTTACCGGCATATTGGTTCTTCTTCTGCGCCTGCGCCGCTTCACCATAGCTCAGTAATACGAGGGGTAACGCGAGCAACAAGAACCTGCGGGCATTCAATCGATAGAGCGTCATAACTCAACTCGTCGGCTTTTACCAAATGGACGCCTCCACCATAACTGAGGAAGCGCTCGCGCGTGCAGCAGTATTACTTACGACGCGGCGGGTATTCCGGCAATAGCCTTGTTTTGCAGAACGCGCACAACGACTCGGCGATTCTCGGCCTGGCCTTCCGCGGTCATGGCTCCTCCCCTGAAGTACGGAGTCCCTTCAAATTACGGCAAGAAAACCCAAGCAGCTTTTAAAGGACACTCGTTTCGAGCCTAACGTCGATGCTAGGCCGCAGAAAATCGGCTGGAACTGTTAGTGTTGACAGGGGCAAAGGCCAAGCGATCTGTACCTTTGGTGAGCGTTTACAGGTATTTCAGAATCGAGCGTGGGTGCGCCGCCTTGACCTTGCGATACCAGCGGCATGCCGGGTACAGCAAAACAAGCGCGACGGCAGCGATTCCATAGGTTGCGGTAAGGCCGTCGAAGTCGCGCAGACCGAAGTACGTGGCGGGCACCTCGAATGCGAGGCGATGAGCAAGGTAGAAGAACATCGCGGTTTGTCCGAAAACGTAGAATGGGCCGTTTTCACGAACGCCGATGCGCAGTTCGAGGTTGCGCAGGAAGGCGAGGCATAGGAACAGGATGCCAAGCTGCAGCGCGTAAAAGGTGAGGGATGGAGGATACTTGCTGACGTGCAACCATTGCTGCCAGGAGTTGCCCACGCGCGGAAGGAACATATTGCCGTATCCGTTGAGGCCGCGGACGATGGCGAAGAGGATCAGGCTTAGTCCACCGCACATCCAGAGCACGTTTCTTCCGGAAACCGAGCTCAGACCGGCGGCGTAGCGGATGAGATGCCGGCCGAAAACCCACCCCAGGATAGAGATGGCCAGCCAGGGGATGACCGGATATTTGATGACCAGGAGATGGCTTGAATATTGCGCGACCGTCAATGCGGCGGGGATCGAAGCGTTGCCGGGCGGGTTCCAGAAGAGGCTGGAAACCAGCTCTCCGAGCGCCATCCATCCGACGCCCAGGACCAGCAGTGCCCAGGTGGGCAGGCGGCGGAGCGGGACCATGCAGATCATCGACATGCCAATGGCGAACAGCACACCGAAGTTCCAGTGACCGGAGCCAAGAGAGATGAGGGTGAGATCGAGAAGCGCGATGATCAGTCCGCGAATGAGCATGCCCCGGTCGATGTCCCATGGATTCGCGCCCTTGACCACGCGGCGCTCGACGCTGAGGGCCAGGGAAGCTCCCATGAGAAAGACAAAGGTGGGCGCGCAAAGGTGGGTCATCCAGCGGGTCATGAATTCTCCCGCAGGTAGAGCCGTGGTCAGAGCATCGGCGTACATGGCGGAGTCGTTGTCGATGTGGTGAGCATCGAAGGCCATCGAAGCATGGTCGATGGTCATGAGCACCATGACGAAACCGCGCATCCAGTCAATGGAAGCGATACGTCGCGAGATCCCACTGTTAGGGAGGTTGCCGCCGCGCTTGTCTGTCAAAGCTTGAATTCCCTCTGTGGGCTTCATTTTTCGCATAGTCTGCATTGTGATCTTTAGGAAATCCGATGCGATGCGGGTACTCTCAATAGTTGTAAAAGAGATTCTGTAACTCTGCTGTAGAGCGCGGTTTCAGCAGCGCCAGCATTAGCAACACTCTGGCCTTTTGTGGATTGAGTTCGTCAGAGGCGACAAAGTTCATTTCGTCATCGTTCACCTCCACGTTACGACCGACGCTTCCGGTGACTACACGGCTGCTTCTGACGATCACTACATCCTTTGCGGCGGCTCTTTTTACAGCCTCCAACGACGCCTTGTTCATATTTCCATTTCCGACTCCGGCGATCACAATTCCCTTGGCGCCGTTTGCCACAGATGCATCAATCAGATCGGGAGCCATATCCACGTAGGCATAAAGAATGTCCACCCGGGGCAGTCTGGTAACTCCACTTATGTCGAATTCGCTTGTGACAGTGTTTTTCCACGGCGGCGTGTTATAGAAGTCGTTTTTTCCGTAGCTGGAAATACCGACCAGACCGCGCAGAGGAGACATGAAGGTTTGAACGGCAGTCGTGCTTGTCTTAGTGAGCGAGTGGGCCGCGTGAATCCAATCGTTCATTACCACGAGCACGCCTCGTGATTTGGAGTTCGGATCGCCTGCTACGGCCACAGCCTGGTAAAGGTTTAAGGGGCCATCAGCGCTGACTGCTGTCGAGGGCCGCATCGAGCCCACCAACACGACAGGTTTCTCGCTTTTCACCACCAGGTTGAGGAAGTAGGCGGTTTCTTCCATGGTGTCTGTGCCGTGGGTGACGACGATGCCGTCGACGTCGTTCTGCGCCAGCAACAAATTGATGCGCTTGGCAAGAGTGAGCATGATGTCCAGCGTCATGTCCTGCGATCCGACATTAGAGATCTGCTCGCCCCTGATGTTCGCGAGATCTCTGATTCCGGGAACCGCCGCAACCATGGCGTCGATGGTCACCGCACCGGAGGTGTAAGAGGCTTGAGTGCCCGTGGTTGCTGCTCCGGCGATGGTTCCTCCAGTGGCTAGGATCACCACGTTTGGCAGCTTCTTCACCTGAGCAGGCGAGAGGTGCGTGCATACCGTGGTTACGAGGATCACGAGCAGAAAGGAAGTCATTCGCTTTGGCATCGCGGCAACCCTTCAAAACACTTTCAGCACTCAGAACAAAACCTTGATGAGTCTCAGGATCAGCTCTTCGGGGGAGAAGACGGTGAGCAGCAGAGGCAGCATTGGAGCTGCTGTGGCGGCCGCCAGGCGAGTGATATCGTCGAGGCCAAATGGAACCGAACGCATTTCGCGTACAAGCGAGTAGCTGTTGCCGAGGTCGGCGAGTGATTGAATGTCGGCGGCTCCGAGAAGATCCTCGGCAGGCGCCGGATCGCCAGCGATCCATTTCCTCTCAAACCTCTCAACATAAGTTTGAGAGAGCTGGCCGTAGTTGGCCAGCCCGTTTCTTTTTGCACGTGCCATTTGCGGTGTGAACATAAGGAGGGGTGCGAGAATCGCCATCACGAAAAAGGCGATGAAGCCACCGATCTGCAGCTTGAACGACAACAGACTCTCTCCTCTGTAAAGGACGCGGCTGGCAACCAGGCCCGCGAGCATAGCACCCTGAGCAAACAGGACGGGACCGAATGCATAGGAACTCTTGCCCAGGAATGAGAGACCGGCGCAGCGATCAGGGTGGGTGGAGATGAGATTCAGGTTGATCCGCGATACCTGCCCGAGAAAGCGGAACCAGATGAAGAGTCTGAAATACCATCGCAGCAAGATGAACTGCACGATGGGAAGGGCGACGAAGACATACCAGTAACCGGCTGGCGTCAGGTGCCACCGGCCTTCCGGCAGGACATACCACGTGGCGGTGTTCAGCGAAACGCGGCTATTCCACAGCCACAGTCCCATGGCGTAAGCGACCACCAGGAGCCCGGCTTCAAGTGGGACAGAATTGCGAATCCTTACCGCTGAGTCTATCGCCCGGTCAAAGCGGGGCAGGTCCTGCGGCAAAACGATGCGGCGATCAACAAAACGGCGCACCACAGGACGCACTCGCCGATGAACGATGAGTTCAGCCGCAATGAGGATCGGGAGTGCCACCAGAAATCGTGTATGCACTTCGACATCGTGAAAGAAAGAAACACGGCTGCCGCCGGCGGGAGTGGAAGCAAGGAGGGCTAAGAGCAACATAGGCAACCAGGCGACCCCGGTAATGATCAGTACTCGCCGATGAAGCAGATCCAGGGTGTCTCCCGAGAGGCGCGATTTACGAAAGAGCTGAAAGATCGGCCCGCCCAAAACCAGAGAGAACTCATGCCGTTCATCGAGGATGGGTTCCGTCATTGTAGGGAAGGCTTGATCCGGATCTGTGTGAGTCCGTGTCACGTACACCGCCTATGTGGCCCGCGGAGATCGAATCGCAATCCGCAGGGTTTGGCCCGGCTTATTTACGACTCCTGAACCTCAGCTACGGTCGAGTCATCATCTCTGCTGGTGGACGGCCCGAGCAACTGTCAGTTCTAACAGTCATGGCTGCACGTCTCCCGGTTCATGATTCTAGGCCCATTGGTCGACTAAAACACGAACTTTAGGGCTAATTGTGCGACCCGGGCGTTTACTGATGTGCTATTGATCACGCCGAATGCGGGTGAGGTAAGGTCGTTGTTGGGGTCGGAAAATTGCGGATGATTGAGTGCGTTGTAAAACTCGGCCCTGAACTGAAGGAAGCTTTCCTCGTGAGGCCAGTTGACCGCAAAGGTCTTTGAAAGCGCGACATCCAGATTCGCCTGCGCCGCACCATGGACGATTCCTGTCGCGCTGTTGCCAAATGTTGTCCCCACGCCATCTGCGCCGATGATTGGTGGTGAGGAGAAACACGATGCGTTGAAGTAAGCGTCAAGTTTCGACTCGACCGATCCGGGTTTCACAAGCTGGGCCTTCACTGCATCGCCGTTGTCATGCAAACCCGATCCTTTCAAGGGTTGAGATCCAGGGACGGGAGTAAGAGAGCCTGCTAATATCGAAAGGCTAGTTAATCGAGCCAGACCTTTTACTTGGCTAAAACCGAAAGATTCGCTGGCCTCACTGTTCTTACAGGTGGGTCAACTGGAAACCCTGATTCCTCAACGGGTCTGCGAGGGTTATGGTGCCATCTCCCACAATGCGCCACACCATTCCGCGAGATTGGTTCCGATGTTGCCAGACCTTCTGGAACCTCGGCCGTGGGCAGCATGGAGGCGAGGCAGCGGAAATCCTCTTTCTAGTTGCAATGGTCGCTGCGTTGCTGATTCCACAATCGGTCGCTCAGACACCTGCCAAGGAAGTCCGACGCGTTCTTTTCCTGAATATTTTCGAGCCGCTTTCGTCTCCTGGAGTGGCCATTCTGGATCAGGCGATTGTGGCTGGCCTCGAGAAATCGCCCTACCAGATTGAGCTCTACAGCGAGGATCTGGATGTCGACCTGTTTCCAGACAAGGCTACGCAACGGGAGATCCGTGATACGTATCTTCGCAGGTATCGCGATCGTCAACCTAACGTGATCATCGCCGTCGGGCCTGAACCGCTCAGGTTCCTCGTAGAGTCCCACCACAAGGCGTTCCCCGGTATTCCGATCATCTTCTGCGGAAGCACGGAAGAGATGTTGGAGCAGTGGAAACCTGATTCCCAGTTTACCGGCGTGTGGGAGTGGCCGCGCTCGAGAAAACTCTCCTGACGGCCCTTCAACTGCGACCGTCGACACGGCATGTGGCAGTAGTGGGAGGTAGCGGAGTCTACGACCGCACGCTTGAGTCAATAGCCAGACAAAGCTTCCGAAACTACGAGTCGAAACTTGATTTTATCTATCTCACTGATTTGGTCATGCCTGCGCTGCTCGAACGGCTGAAACATCTCCCAAGCAATACGATCGTCTATCACACGGCAATGACGCAGGATGCTGCCGGCTCGCACTTTATCGACGCGACTCAAGCGGTTCCGATGATTGCGAGCGCCGCGAACGCGCCCGTCTTTGTGATTGACGATGTTGATGTGCGTGGCGGAGCGGTAGGCGGTGATGTGCTTAGCTTCGCCGCTGAAGGAGAGACTGCGGCGGATATGGCTGTGAGAGTTCTCAGCGGGGAAAAGCCGGGGGACATCCCTATCGTAAGAAGCGCTAACGTTTTCACGTTCGATTGGCGCGCTCTGCAGCGCTGGGGAATCAAAGAAAGCGATCTTCCGGTTGGCAGCGTTGTACTTCACCGGCGCCCAACTGTCTGGGAATCCTACAAGTGGTACATCGTGGGCGGCCTTTCTCTAATCCTACTGGAGACACTGCTGATTGTGGGACTGTTGTGGCAGCGGGTTAGAAGAAGAAAGGTGGAGACGGAGTTAGCTGTCACCAACGATAGCCTTCGTCTGGCGCTTGAAGCCGGCAAATCCATGGGGTGGGACTGGGACGTCAAGAGTGGACGAGATCGGCGGTTCGGCGATCTGCAAACAATATTCGGAATACCAACGGACATCTATTCCGGAAATATCGAAGACTTCAATGCCAGCGTATATCCGGACGACCAAGAACTCGTTTGGAAGGCGCTTACCGAAGCCCGACAGCACCACAAACCCTATTCGGCAGAATATCGTATCGTTCGGAAAGACGGAGCCTTGCGCTGGGTAAGAGCCAGGGGGAAATTCTACTACGGTGACAATCAGGAGGCCGTCCGCATGCGCGGCATGGCGGTCGACATTACTGACAGCAAACTGGCCGAGGAAGCCCTCAGCAGTTTACCCGGTCGATTGATCGAGACCCAGGACGAAGAACGGCGCCGGATCGCGCGTGAGATCCATGACGACTACCAACAACGGCTGGCAATGCTCGCCATCGATCTCGAGGACCTGGCCGAAAACATAGGAAATCTAAATGGCGATGCGACGGGTCGTCTACGCGGACTTTGGAATTATGTCAGTGAGCTGGCGGCTGACCTGCACGACTTGTCTCACCGTTTGCACTCATCCACGCTTGAGAGCCTTGGACTGGTTGCAGGTATAGAAGCCTTCTGCGAGGAGTTTACCTATCAGCAGGAAATTCAGGTCAAGTTCGATTACAAGAACGTTCCACACCGAATTCCCGGAGACGCGGCGCTCTGCCTGTTTCGGATCATGCAAGAGAGCCTTCGAAATATTAAAAGGCACAGCGGGGCAATCGAGGCCGAGGTACGGCTGGAAGGTATGGGCGAGCATCTTCACCTGACAGTTTCCGATCGTGGAAAGGGCTTTGACCCCAATGTGCATTCAGGCACAAGCGGCATAGGAATTCGAAGTATGGAGGAGCGCCTGCGATTATTGGGTGGCCATCTGCAGATTTCCTCACGACCCCAGGAGGGAACGAGAGTTGATGCATGGCTACGAATAGGCTCACCAGTAGCCGTGTGAGTGAATCGCAGGAATACAGTCGTCAGGAGACGTACTATGCCTGAGCCAAGTCACTATACGATGCGTCCGCGTGTGATGATCGCGGATGATCACGCCATCGTGGCCGAGGGGCTCCGTTCGCTGCTTGAAAGGAATTACGATGTGATTGGAGTGGTTCACGACGGCCGGCAGTTACTGGCTGAGGCCTCCAGGCTAAAACCGGATGTCATTGTTTTGGATATCGGTATGCCCTTACTAAATGGTCTGGATGCAGGGGCGCGCTTGAAGTCGCTTCTTCCCACTGCAAAGCTCGTTTTTCTGACCATGAAAGACGATGCCAACCTTGCCGCCGCGGCCCTCAGCCTAGGCGCAGTGGGATATGTTCTTAAGCATGCGGCGGCGTCGGAATTCGTAACGGCAGTTTCTGAAGTGCTGCAAGGCAGATCCTATGTAACTGCGAAACTCAGGGCTGAAAACTGGGCGGTACTTAAGGAGCGTGCCCGGCAATTCTCAACAGAACTGACTCCGCGGCAGCAGGAGGTCCTTCAGTTACTTGCCGAAGGCCGGCCGATGAAGGAAATCGCCGATATTCTTAAGGTCAGCGAGAAGACGGTCATGTTCCACAAGTACCACATCATGAAAATGTTCAATCTGAAAAATAATACGGAGCTGGTTCTGTTCGCTCTTAATCGCCACCTGATTTCCTCTTGATTCTGCCCTCCTGCAAGACTGTCAGTTTTGCTAGATGCCACACAATGGAAGTGGATTTATCATTGCAATTTCAAACCGGCGTCCGGATGGCGACCCATGGCTGTCCATTAGCATTGCCGTTCGAGCCTTTGAGCTCGGGGAAAAAGAAAGGCCCGCTTTGGAACGGCCAACGATACTCCTCGCTGACGATCACCACCCGCTGCTAAACCGAGTTATGTCTTTGTTGAAGCCGCAGTTTGAAGTCGTAGGCAGCGTCAGCGACGGCAGAGCCCTGGTCAGAGAAGCGCAACGGCTTCAACCCGATGTAATTGTATTGGATATCGCCATGCCAATTCTCACTGGAATTGAGGCTGCTCGCGAACTCCACGAGGCTGGATCGAAGGCCAAGCTCGTTTTCTTGACGGTGCACCAGAGCAGGGCCTTCATCCGGGAGTGTTTCGCTAATGGAGGACTCGGCTACGTCACAAAATCACGAATGGTAACCGATCTGGTCCCTGCCATAAATGAAGCACTCTCCAACCGCCACTTCGTGTCCCCGGCTATTACGCACTGACCGACCTAGGAGTTTTCCTAGTTTCACCTCTGAGGGCTCATGGCCTAAAGTTTTCGAACAGGAGGATGGCCATGCCCATTAGTCGCGCGCGCATTTTGATTGCGGACGATCACACGCTCCTCGCGGACCTTTGTAGGAAACTGCTTGAAGCCGAGTTCGAAGTAGTAGGCACTGTGAGCGACGGTCGCGCTATGGTGCGAACTGCTGGCGAACTGAAGCCAGACGTAATTGTCGTCGATATCTCGATGCCGGTCCTGAATGGGCTAGATGCCGGCGAGCAGGTAAAAGAGATATTGCCGGCGGTCAAGCTCATATTTCTTACGATGAACAGCGACATTAAGCTCGCGGCAGAGGCATTTCGTCGTGGAGCGTCCGGGTACCTGCTGAAAACCTGCACGGCGTCGGAACTGGTGATAGCCGTTCGCGAAACATTGCGCGGTGTCTCGTATCTGACTCGGGCTTTCCGAAGAGACGAAGTGAACTATCTTCGCCACCAGGGCAAGAAGCTCACGGAAGAGGGCGAGCGGCTGACTGAGAGACAGCGTGAAGTATTGCAATTGTTGGCCGAAGGCAAAGTGATGAAGGAAATTGCCTTCACACTGAACATGTCAGAAAGAACTGTGGCATTTCATAAGTACCGAATTATGCACGCCCTCAGCGTGACGACCAACGCGGAACTGATACGACATGCGATAAAAACTCATCTTGTACCCGCTTAACCCTGTCTAGCAAAGAGAGACAGGCAGGGGGAGCAATCCACAGCTGGGCCTCTATATGAACAGCTATGCACTGTGCGGATTGTTGAACACGCCCGGGGCTGTTTCGTGCGGAGGGACTTAAGGCGTATTAGCTGCCACAGTCAGTTCGATGCGCGGGCTATCTAGCGAAACCTCTACCGTTTTTGTATCTGGAAAGATTGAACGGCGCGAAAACTCTAGTAGAACTGACAGTATGCAAGAGGTTCCATGCGGTGGCATGTTCTTTGTGAACGGGCTGCCACCATGATTAGACCTCGTGAAGTTCGTTGCTGGATAGGGATCGCAATTGCTACCACCGCAATCACGCTTGCCTGCGCGACGCAGATGCAGTCTCAGACTCAGAGCCAGAAAAGCACCGACTTGCAGGCCATGAAAGACAGGCTCCAGCGACTTGAGCAGGAAGTGCAAAGCCTGAAAGAGGTGATCTACTCGGTGGACGAGCCAGAAACGCCGCTTGCTGCCGCGGCTGCTTCGCTGCGCACCCCTCCGGCCCCTCCCCAAGTGAACGAGAAGGCGTCCACAGAATCGGAGAAGTCAGAGAGCACGATCGACCTCTACGGCTTCATAATGACCGACACTGGTTACAACTTTGGCCAAATTAATCCGCAGTGGTTTGATGTGGTGCGCCCCACGCAATTGCCTTCTTATGCGAATGAATTCGGAGGGAATGGAAACGTCTTCTATGGCGTACGGCAGACGCGGTTCGGCGTGAAGACGTCGATGCCGACAGGCTGGGGCGATCTCAAGACGCAGTTTGAGTTTGAGTTGTTTGGAACAGGCGTTGACGCGGGCCAGACGACCTTCCGCCTACGACACGCTTATGGCGAATTAGGACAGTTTGGCGCCGGACAGACCTGGAGCGCGTTCATGGACATTGACGTCTTCCCAAACATATTGGAGTATTGGGGACCCAATGGGATGGTGTTCTTTCGTAATGTACAGCTGCGCTGGATGCCCATCCGCAGCAAACGAACCGAGCTCGTGTTTGCTCTCGAAAGACCCGGCGCCAGTGCCGATCAGGGCGTCTATTCCGACCGCATTGAATTGGCGAACGTCAAGCCGAGGTTCAATGTCCCTGACATTTCGGGGCATGTGCGTTTCGCGGGGAATCTGGGTTATGTGCAAGTGGCAGGAATATTCAGAAAAATCGGATGGACAGATTTTAACGACCATCCATATAACTTCAGCGGAACTGCATACGGCTGGGGCGTAAATGTTACCTCGAACGTCAATTTCGGCCGTAGGGATGTCGGAAGATTCGAGGTTGTCTACGGTGAAGGCATAGAGAACTACATGAACGACGCGCCAGTGGATATCGGCGTCCAGAACAATTTTTCGAATCCTCTTTCTCCCATTAAGGGCGTGCCACTCCCGGTTCTGGGCGTTGTCTCGTTCCTTGATCACAATTGGAGTAACCGCTTCAGCAGCTCCGCTGGCTATTCCATGGTTAACATTGAAAACTCCAATGCGCAGCTACCATCAGACTTTCACCAAGGTTATTATGCGATCGGGAATCTGCTTTTTCATCCGGTTCCCAAGGTTACGATGGGCGGTGAGTTTCAGTTCGGCCGGCGTGTGAATTTCAGTGATGGTTTTAGCGTGAATGACTATCGTATGCAGTTTTCATTCAAATATGACTGGAAAAAGACCTTCGCATATTGATTGGGTGCGGTGTGCTTGAATGTCCTCGGTAACGAATCGCAAATACGCCCTTCTCAGGGATTTCTGTTGCACTCAATGGCGCGCATTACATGTGAATCCCCTTCAGGGAGGAGGCTTGGTGTTATGAGGAGAGTGCACTCAAGGATCATTGTCGCAACGTTGCTGATAGCCGTGAGTTTCGTTCCTTTGCGACTTTCAGCGCAACGCTCCAGCAGCCCGGTTGCTCCGCGGCGGGAGGCCGTGGAAGCCGCGGTTCGGGAGGCTTACGAAAAATTTCGGAACGACACAAGAGGGAAAAATGCTGACTATATTCCCTACCTTGCACAGGTGGACTCGAAACTCTTTGGTATTGCGATCGTCACCACCGACAATCAGGTACTCACGCTCGGGGATGTGAACTATTCGTTCTCCATCCAGTCCATATCAAAAGTCTTCACTCTGGCCCTAGCGATGGAAGAGCTAGGATCGGACAAGGTGTATGAGCGAGTCGGTTCGGAACCGACAGGCCGTGCGTTCAATTCTGTTCCTGCCGTTGTCGACATGCCAACGCATACCGGCAACCCCTTCGTCAACGCCGGCGCTATCGCTACAACCAGTCTCATCTCTGGCAAAAACGCAGACGAAAAATGGAGCAAGATTCTGAGTTTCTATGGAAAGGTCGCCGGCGAACGGTTGACTCTCATTGAGGATGTCTATAAGTCAGAAGCTGCCACCAATACCGGAAATAAAGCTCTGTCTATGTTGCTTGCCAAGTATGACCGCATTTATGCCGATCCATTTGAATCGGTTGATATCTATACCAAGCAATGTTCGGTTGGCGTGAATGCAAGTCAACTTGCGCGGATGGGTGCAACCCTGGCAAACAACGGTGTCAACCCAGCAACAGGAGAGCAGGTCATTAAACGTGAAGACGTTCCATACATTCTCTCCGCTATGGCAATGGCTGGACTATACGACTCTTCTGGAGGCTGGGCCTGGCATGTCGGCCTCCCGGCAAAGAGTGGTGTTGGGGGCGGCATTGTTGCCATTGCCCCAGGCAAGGGCGCGATCGCCGTATTTGCGCCACCGCTGGATGAAGCGGGTAACAGCATTAAGGCGCAAGAGGTGATCGACTATGTCGCCCAGAAACTGAATTACAACCTCTATTCGCCAAGTTCGGTTGGATTGAAGTAGACGCCGTTGCTTTTTTGCGGAAACATGCGCGAAAGGAAGAACATCACCAGCGCTTCAGGATAATGGTGGCTGGTTATCCCCAGTTGCCCATAAACGAGATATCCATTCCGATTCAGAATGCTTTGAGTCCTTCGGCACGAAAAATTGCACAGGCCTGTTCAGCTGCTTCGAGTGTTGGAGGCTGAACGTCGTTGAGCGTGTAGTTGAGCTTGAGCTCTTCCCACTTGAATCGTCCCAACTGGTGGAAGGGCAGCACGTCGACTCGTTCTACATTTCCAAGGCTCGCGGCAAACCTTGCAATGTTTCCAACATTCTCTGCGTCATCTGTCAATGCCGGGACCAGTACGAAGCGAACCCAGATCGGCCGCTGGCGTTCGGCCAGCCGTCGCGCGAAATCGAGAGTCAGGGCATTATCCACGCCGGTAAGTTGGCGATGGCGCTCCGGATCCCACATTTTGATGTCGAGCAGGACAAGATCGATCTGTTCCAGTTCTGCATCGCTGAGCCGGCCGCCTAGAGAGCCGTTGGTGTCCAGCGCGGTATGGATCCCCATCGCTTTCACGGCCGTGAACAACTTAACGGCAAAGCGGTCCTGCATGAGAGGCTCCCCACCGCTCAGTGTGAATCCGCCGGACATGATCTTCAGCCCGTGTCGATATTTGCGTAGCTCTTCAGTTGCGCGAGCGAGAGTCACGGGGATGCCGTTGCTCATCGTCCATGTATCCGGATTGTGGCAGTACAAGCAGCGGAACTGGCAACCTGTCGTCCATCCGACAGCGCGCACACCCGGGCCATCAACGGTCGACCCAGTCGTGAATGAATGAAGGAAGCCCATCTCCCCGGTCGCCAGCGCAGACCGTACATCCGACTCGGGTACACCGTCGCCCAGATGAACTCTCAGTTCGAAGGGACTCTTCGCTTCGAGGGAGACTGCTTCCAAGCCTTGGCTCATATCGTCGCCTGCCTTCCGTGGAAAGTCCGGCTGATTACGTCCATCTGTTGCTCGCGCGTCAGGCGAACAAAGTTCACCGCATATCCCGAGACGCGAATTGTCAAGTGCGGATAGTTCTCGGGATGTTCCATCGCATCGAGGAGCGTGTCGCGATTCAACACGTTCACGTTCATGTGATACCCGGTAGCGCTGAAGAACGCGTCAAGCATGCTCCGCAAATTGGTGACTCTGTCCTCTGCGACCCTCCCCAGACCCTCCGGAAGGAGCGTCGCGGTCAAAGAAATCCCGTCAGCCGCATCGCGGAAGGGGATTTTGGCGACAGAAGCGGCAGAGGCGTGGATGCCATGCTTGTCGCGTCCGTGCATGGGATTTGCGCCCGGCGCGAACGGCTCTCCGCGACGCCTCCCATCGGGAGTGTTGCCGGTACTCT
Source organism: Silvibacterium sp. (assembly GCA_049588475.1). Taxonomy (GTDB): domain Bacteria; phylum Acidobacteriota; class Terriglobia; order Terriglobales; family Acidobacteriaceae; genus Silvibacterium. The sequence goes on from JBAVYX010000486.1 coordinate 14,771, forward strand.
TGCCATACACCACATTCGAAGTGATCGTCAGGATCGACTGGGTGTGAACCGCCTGGCGATATGTAGGATACCTTCGCAGCTTGCTCATGAATGTACTGACAACCCAGGAGGCGAGCTGGTCGACGCGGTTATCGTTATTGCCGAAGACCGGAAACTCACCCTCGGTTTGATAGTCAGTGATGAGACCGGTTCCGTCTCGGACTGCGCGAACCTCTGCGTAGCGGATTGCCGAAAGACTGTCGGCAACCACAGACATCCCTGCCATTCCAAAGGCCATGGTTCGAAGCGGGGCGTAATCGTGAAGAGCCATTTCAATGCGCTCATAAGCGTACTTGTCATGCATGTAGTGGATGATGTTCATCGCGTTGACATAAACACGCGCGAGCCATCCCATCATCCTTTCGAAGCGGTCAAGTACATCATCGAAGTCAAGGTAGTCTCCTGTTACGGGCTCACTGATTGGCCCGATCTGTTCACCTGTAATTTCATCTCTCCCGCCGTTGATTGCATACAGTAAACACTTGGCAAGGTTGGCGCGCGCGCCGAAAAACTGCATCTGCTTGCCCAAGAGCATTGGCGATACACAGCAGGCGATGGCCCCGTCGTCTCCAAGCGAGCGACGCATGATCTCATCGCTTTCGAATTGAATGGAGCTGGTATCGATAGCTACCTTCGCAGCAAAACTCCGGAAACCATCAGGCAGTCGCGGGGAATACCAGATCGTGAGGTTGGGTTCCGGTGCCGGGCCGAGATTGTAAAGCGTCTGAAGAAGCCGGAAGCTAGTCTTCGTTACCAGCGGCCGTCCATCGTCTCCCACGCCGGCTATAGACTCGGTCACCCACGTGGGATCGCCTGCGAATAGGTCATCGTATTCTGGTGTACGAAGAAAGCGAACGATGCGCAGCTTGATGACAAAGTCATCGATGATCTCCTGAGCCTGCTGCTCGGTAATCGTTCCTGCCCGGAGATCGCGTTCGAAATAGATATCAAGGAATGTCGAGGTCCGCCCAAGCGACATGGCAGCTCCATTTTGCTCCTTCACGGCTGCCAGGTAGCCGAAATACAGCCACTGCACGGCCTCCCGCGCGGTTCGAGCGGGCTCTGAAACATCGAAGCCATAGCTCGAGGCCATATGTCTCAGCTCGCCGAGAGCGCGAATCTGCTCGCTGAGCTCCTCTCGGTCGCGAATAATCTCGTCGGTCGACATCAAGGAATCAAGGCTGCCCTTCTCCTCCTGCTTGTGCTGGATGAGACGCGAAACTCCGTAGAGGGCCACTCGGCGGTAATCGCCGATGATACGGCCACGTCCGTATGCGTCTGGCAGGCCGGTAAGAATATGAGAGCTACGGCACCGTCTGACGTCTGTTGTGTACGCGTCGAAGACTCCTTCGTTGTGCGTCTTGCGATACTTCGAAAAAGTCTCCACCACCTGCGGATCGGGTGTATATCCGTAAGCCTTGAGAGCGCTCAGAACCATCCGAAGCCCGCCGTTCGGCATGATGGCGCGCTTCAGGGGGGCCTCCGTCTGAAGCCCAACGATGACTTCGTTCTCTCGATCAATGTAGCCGGGGTCATGTGCAGTAATCGAACCTGGAATCTGAGAGATGTCGAGCACTCCCTTCTTTCGCTCCTCGACGAACAACTCGTTCAGACGACCCCAGATCTTCCTGGTCCGCTCCGTCGCGGGCGCAAGAAAAGACTCATCTCCCTCCCATGGTTCGTAATTCTGCTGAATGAAATCACGCACGTTGATCTCTTTTTGCCAAAGACCGGTCTTGAATCCGTGCCAGGGAGAAATCGTTGTTTCCATAGCAGTCTGGTGATGGGCAACGCTCATTCGAGTTCTCCTTAATTTGTTCGCTAAGATACGGGCTGCCTCAATCCAAGCAGTGACCATGTATGTCGCGCGATCATCAGTTCCTCATTCGTTGGAACCACCCACACGGACACACTGCTTCCAGGGACGGAGATCCGCGGACCCGCAGCCTCGTTTGCTCGGGCATCCAATTGCATTCCCAACCACGCCGACGCCTCGCAGATTCGCCTTCGGATCTCCGCTGAATTCTCGCCAATGCCTGCCGTGAATACGAGTCCGTCGATACCGCCCAGAACCGCCGCCAGGGCACCGATTTTCCTAGCCGCGCGGTAAACGAAGTAGTCTACAGCCAGGCGGGCATCGGGTTCGCTGTGGGAAAGCAAATCTCGCATGTCGTTGCTGATACCGGAAATCCCCAGCAAGCCCGACTGCTTGTAGAGCAGCGTCTCCACCTCTTTGGCGGTGAGGCCAAGGCCCTGGAAGAGATACAAGACAATGCCGGGATCGAGTGCGCCTGGCCTCGTTCCCATGCAGAGTCCGTCCAGCGCTGTGAAGCCCAGCGAACTGTCGATGCTCCTGCCATTTCTGAGGGCGCAAAGGCTCGCGCCACTTCCAAGATGGGCGACGATGACCCTGCCATGGGCAATCTCCGGCGCTACGTCCGGCAGGACTGAGGCGATGTATTCATAGGACAGGCCATGGAACCCATACCGCTGTACGCCCATTTTGCGAATCTGTTTTGGCAGCGGCACAAGATCTACCACCTGCGAATGGCCTGAATGAAATCCCGTATCGAAGCAGGCAACCTGCGGAACGTCGGGCATGCGCGTGAAGACAGCGTCAATTGCTGCCAAATTGTAAGGCTGATGCAACGGAGCCAGCGGCGCCAGTTCATTCAGATCTGCCAATATTTGCTGGGTCAGTAGCACCGGCCGGCTGTGATGCACGCCGCCGTGAACAACACGATGCCCAACGCCCAGCACGCGCGCGCCGCTCCACCTGGATCGAAGCCATGATGCCAGTGCGTCGATCGCTGCGTGCCCATCCCGAACTGAGCTGTCCAGGGTATTGTTTGCCAGAACTACACCCTGAGCATCTTTTGCAGAGAGTCGAGGCGCAGTCCCGATGCCTTCAATCTGACCACGCGCCGCGACCTGCCAGTCGTTCTCGCCGAGTCGCATAAAGACGCAAAACTTGAGGCTCGACGAGCCCGCGTTGAGCACAAGCGCGTAGTCGACCATGGTCAACCTCCGAGATTGCTTCTGCGCGCATGCGCGGCCAGCATGGCAACGGCACAGCTGGCAATTCGCGACCGTACGCTATCGGCGCGGCTGGTCAGGATGATTGGCACTCTGGCGCCAAGCACCAGCCCCGCACTGTCGGCATTCGTCAGAAAGCTGAGTTGCTTGGCAAGAATATTTCCCGCTTCAAGATTCGGCGCGAGGAGAATGTCGGGATCACCAGCCACTGGGGAGTGGATGCCCTTGATCTCGGCTGCCTGTTTGCTTATGGCATTGTCGAAGGCCAATGGACCATCCAGAATGCCGCCCTTGATCTGTCCCCGCTCCGCCATCTTGCAAAGGGCTGCCGCATCGATGGTGGCCGGCATTTTCGAGGTCACCGTTTCCACTGCGGCGAGGATCGCGACCTTCGGTTGTTTAAGACCAAGAGAGATCGCAAGATCGATGGCATTCTGGCAGATGTCTACCTTGTCTTCTAAGGCGGGAGCGATATTGATTGCGCCGTCTGTGACGATCAGGACTTTGTGGTAAGTGGGAACATCCATCACAAATACGTGACTGATTCGGCGCCCAGTGCGGAGGCCTCCTTCGCGGGAAACGACGGCCGCCATCAATTCATCTGTATGCAGACTTCCCTTCATCAAGACTTCTGCCTGTGCCTGGCGCACCAACTCGACTGCCTTCGCGGCTGACGCGTTGCTGTGCGATGCGTCGACGATTTGAAAACCGGTCAGATCGATTCCTGCAGACCTGGCTGCTGCTTCTATCTTTTCGCGAGGCCCGACCAGGATGGGAACGATGATCCCCAGATGCGCTGCCTCGATTGCACCGGATAACGCCGACTCCTCGCAGGGATGCGCTACCGCCGTAGGAATCGGCTTTATGTTCTTGCATTTTGCCAGCATCTGTTCGTATTTGCCGGTTCCGGTTTGGTGATTCACGCTTGCATCTCCTTTACTGCCGATGAGGACAGCGTCCGGGTTACCGGACCTGTTTCCCTGAGGAGGAACGACAACAGGATCGCGACCGCAACCCCGAGTAGCAGCGGCGCAAACGCCGTCTGGTAGTGCTGCTTTTCCGTTGCACCCGTCCCGCCCGACACACGCTGCAGAATCCATCCAAAGACCGGGCCAAGCAGAGCGCTGAATGTAAAGTTCAGGAAATTGACTACACCGGTAGCTGTACCGCCAAACTGCGGGGGATTCGCCTCCTTGATGACTGTGTAAGGCAACATGGCGGCGCCCGAGGCTACTCCCGCCATGAGAGCGATCCCGTAAGGAGGCAAAACACCCATGCGGCCGTAGAGTATGAACGTCAGGCAGCCCAGAAGAACGGCTGCGCCGCCGATGATCACCGGTTTTCGCCGCCCGATGCGATCGGAGATAAAACCCAGCAAGGGGCAACCAATGATCCACCCAAAAGGAACCGCAGACGACCGCATAACCGCAGATGCATAGTCGAGGCCGTGTGCTTCCTGGAGGTAACGAACTCCCCAGATCATGTCGAAAATCGTTGTGGGGATAAAAAGGAGCCCTGCAATCAGACCGCACAGTATCGACTGCGGGTTGCTGAAGACAACCCGGAACGAGCCGCCCGTATTTCGCAACCAGTTGGCGGACCGCGCGGTTCGTTTATCCTTCGGCAAGAAGATGACAAGCAGAGCGCCCATCCCAAGGCCGGCGATGCCCATGCCGATCCAGAAGTGTTTCCACGCGACTCCCCCGCCAATCATCGGACCAACAACAAACTGCCCGGCCGATCCGCCGGCCATCCCGAACATCTGCGTGGCGCCGACGAGGGTGGCAACTTTGGATGGAGAAAAATTTTGCGTCGCGATGTAGATTGCCCCCACCAGGGCAAAGACGCCGCCGGCGCCTTGAAGCAATCTGCCGACGCTCGCCGCATCGCTCCGGCCCGTGGCAAACAACAGCGCCCCTACACCAACCACGGCTGCCGCAATTGGCAGAACTCTCCGCGGTCCAAGCTGATCCATCGCAGCACCCGCCACCAGGCTGAACGGCGCATATCCGTAATAGAACAAGCCGACGAGCGACGCGACTCCGAGTGCGCTGAGCCCAAAGGCTTCCGACAGCTGAGGCATCATGACTGAAGGCGCCGAGCGGAGCGCATATTGATAGAAGTAGTAGATTGCGGTCAACACCCATGCGACGGCAGCCATCCTGAGACTGCTGCCGGTCTGCCGCTCGCTATCCGGTTGTGCTTCTACCTTCGACGTATCCGACATATAGGTCCGCGCCGTTGGGGCTAATGTTCACATTGCATATTGCTTCGCTAGCAAAGCACGACCGACACAGCTAAGCCGCCTTCGGAGGTCTCCTTGTACTTCGAGTTCATTTCCTTGGCCGTGAGAGCCATCGCCGAAATTGTTGTGTCCAGATCAACGCGGCGTTCCTCCGGGACTTCTGCGTTCGCTATGCAGTAACCCGTCCATGCTTTCACTGCTCCGTAAGCGCAGCGCTCAATGCAAGGCACCTGGACGTAGCCAGCTACCGGGTCGCAGGTCATTCCGAGATGATGTTCGAGGGCAGACTCGGCGGCATTTGAGACGACCTTCGGGCTCGCGCCCATAGCTTGCGCGATCATTGCCGCGCCCATCGAAGAACCTACTCCGACTTCTGCCTGACAACCACCTTCCGCGCCAGAGAGGGTTGCGTTGTGCTTGCAGAGATAGCCAATGGCGGCGGCTGCCAGAAATCCATCGCGAATGTTTTGCTGCGGCACATTGAGATCATTCAGCGATTTAAGGACTGCCGGGATGATTCCCGCGGAACCGGCGGTTGGAGCGGTAACGATAATATGGCCGCGGGCATTTTCCTCTCCCATGGCGAAGCCGTAAGAAGCCACCTGGGTAACTGCGCGAGCTGCCGGTCCTTTGGCGTTGGTCTTTAGGTTGCGTTGCATGGCGGCGGCTTTGCTGTGCAGTTTGATTGGTCCTGGAAGAACGCTCTCTGTCACCAGACCAGTGTCAACGCCGCGAATCATAACCTCGGACACCTGGTCGAGAAACTCCGCGATATCTTTCTCACTCTTGCCGGAGATGGCCATCTCATTCTCGAGCAATAATTTCGGCAATGGAATCTTGTCGTCGATGAGATACTTCTGCAGCTCCCGCGCGTGCTGATAGGGATACTTGGGCTTTCCCTTCTCGGGTGGCTGGTAGCCCTTCCATTCGATGAACCCTCCGCCCACCGAGTCATACTCCAACTCATAGAGCGTGTTGTCGCCCGCCAGCAGCACCGCTTTCATCGTGTTCGGATGAGGAAAGTCGCCCTTGGTGGCGTCGAAGATGATGTCGTTCAGGGAAAGATTGAGATCCATTGGCCCGATTGCGACCTTGTGGATCTCGCTGGGATTGGCGGCCAGTCCGTCCAGGAATTGCGGAGGGCATGTTGCCGGAGCTTTACCAGCAAGCCGGCAAGTGAAGCTCTGTCGGTGCCGTGCCCTTTGCCCGTTGCACTCAGGCTCCCATATAAGTGAACCTTCAGCGCGGTAGCTTGTTTGAGCTGATCATCGGGAAGCTTCGTGACTCTTTGAAAGAAATCATAGGTAATTCTCATCGGACCCATGGTGTGTGAACTTGAAGGCCCGGGTCCCATCTTGTAAAACTCCTCAAGCGTCGTCATGATCGGCTCTCTCGATTCCTTGACGACCTCGAGATCGGGCGAGAGCTCCGGAGCAGCTGCCGAGGCTGTGTTGGGAGCAGATGATGCGGGTGCAGTGGCCGGCGCCTGACTGGCTTGCTCTGCGGGCTTTTCCTTTGAACACCCGGCAAGGATTGTTCCAGCTGAGGCGATCAGCGCTGCGTATCCAAATTCCCTGCGGCTGAGCCTTGCTGAGACAGGGCTCTTGCTTGGCGCAGGAGCACAGGTCCCGCATCCTGTCGTACCGCACGTTCCGCACCCGCTCGCCGAGGCATTAATTACCGTGAGTGAGTCTCCCATTGCGTTTTCTCCCTTCGAGTGGCCATTACTCGCCACTCTACGAACAACGGCAAGGGCAGCCAATGCAGCTCTTATCCATATGGCGGACGACGCAAGGCCAGCATCTCCGCTACCCACCGTGAACATCTCAGATACTGCATTCGCGTGGGAACTGTCAGTTCTACCAGACATCTCACTTGAGATGACGAAGGGAAGGTTGTTCTGCAGAACCTCTCAAAGGACTGTCAATTCTGCTAACTGCCAAACCGGGCAACTCGATTTAGGATTACTTCGTCCTAGCCTTCTGATTGGGACGGTGATCGTCCCTGTCTGTGAGCCACTGCTTTTCGAGCGCTCGAGCTCGGGGAAGGAAAGCCGGGTTTGGCGAGGCCAGGAGTCTTGCTCGGCATCCAGCCGGAGTCGACGGATTGGGGAGTGCAATTGCCGCCGAGCGTTGGCGCAGCTGTGGACAGCCTACTGGAAGCCACCTTTTGCCCCGGTGATGATCGGTAATCGCCTATGGAGCAGATCCAGGGTGTCTTCCGAGAGGTGCGATTTACAAAAGAGCTGAAAGATCGGGCCGCCCAGAACCAGAGAGAAATCATGCCGCCCATCGACGATGGGTTCCTTCATCGTAGAGAAGGCTTGATCCGGATCGATGTGAGTTCGTGTCACGTGCGCCGCCTATGTGGCCCGCGGAGATCGTTTCGCAATCCGCAGGGTCTGGCCCGGCTTATTTACGACTCCTAAAGCCTCAACCACCAGCGAGTTGTCATCTCCTTTGGAGAACGGCCCGAGCAACTGTCCGTTCTAACAGAACAATCCTTTTATCTGTAGTCCTTTCCCCAGGTGTAGTCGTACTTCACGGTGAAGCCGGTAAGGGATGGCCCATTTTTGTGCACGACTGCTTTGGCGAATTCGAAGGTGAATGAGTTTCGGGAGTTTGGGGAGACGACAAGCTCGCTGCCTAAGATGAAATTTCGCTGCGGATTGTCCTGATTGACGCCGCTGACAGTGGTGTCGCCTCGAAAGGAGTACCGTGTATCGAGAGAGGCCCATATAGTGTTGTTGAAGGTGTAACTGATGTGTCCCTCGAGGCCGAAGAGGGCTCGCTGTCGCAAAACTTCTGCGCCACGGTATGAGGTGTTGTCTGTGTAGAGATAGGTATTGGCGTAGGCGTCGAACACCCAACGCTGTTCGGTCCCAAATGGCTTGGAGACGGCAAGTTCGGGCTTGAACGACCATCGATCGGAACCGAGGTTGAGAAGCTTGTTGGGATCGTATTGGCCGGTGGGTGCGGTGATGGAGAGGCTCAGGCCGATGGAAGTGGTGGTCTCGGCGTTTGCGAACTGCTCCGGGCTGAGCGCCGGGCCTCCTTTGAGGAGTATGGCTGCGGCCCAGCCGGAGTCGCCGGCGCCGGTGGTTGATCCAGTGATGTCGGTGCCGGTGATGGAGCCGCTGAGGTCGGCGATGGGGACGCTGGCTTCAACCCAGGCCGTGCGATGAAGAAATGCGAAATAGCGCGAATAGTCGATAAGACCTTGGTTGAGATTAAATTTTGCTCCTGAGACGATGAAGGAAGTATCGATCGAAGTATTGGAGCGAACGTAGGCGTAGGCCAGCTCGAGCTGATTGATCCCCACAGGAGTGTTCTGGTACGTTCGCGGGTCGTTGAATTGGGCGCAGGCGTGGGTGTGCAGGACGGCTAGAGCAAGGGAGATGATGACCGGCCGTTTATCCATGATAGATATTGGGGGAAACCCCTCATCAGATCAGAAGCACCGGAGTTGCGACATTCTAGCATTCTCGCTGTCGGGGGTGTTGATAAGCGTTGCCAGAACCATTGCACCCGAGCGCCACCTTCCATGAACCTCGGCGACTCGCCTTGGCATAACGACACTGGTCATTCTAACCAGATTCACAAAGTCTGCGGCCGAGCAGCATCACTTGATCGCAATTCACCAAACAGATTCGGCGCCATACAGACATCTCCAGCCGGCACCAGTCACAGGTGGAAGCCGCAGCCATGCCCGCGATGGTGCGAAATGGCGAGAGAAGCGAATAGGCCCTCGAGCCAGTGCGGACTAGTTCTTCTGTAAGGGACCGCAGCGCTGCTACTTCCTCCTTCCTGCGAAGTGCCGCCAGCCCGATGACCGATCTCTCCAGAACCGACACCAGCCATTTTATTAAGAGTTACGATTTTGTATGTTATTGATTCTATGGTGACCCTGGGAAGATTCGAACTTCCGACCTGCGGTTTAGGAAACCGTCGCTCTATCCACCTGAGCTACAGGGCCACTTGTCGTAAGACTTGCCACTTTGCTAGTTTACCGCGACGGGAACGCGAGGAGCCCTCACTCCTGAAAAGCAAAGTAGGACACTACCCGAGATTTGTTCCCTTTGCAATACGGGCTGGAATAGCGGGACAATGGCTCTATGACTCGGCAACGATCCAGGCATACAGCAAGATCAATGCGGCGGGGCAGTGGATTGACCGCACAGAGCAAGCGAGCTTGAACGATCTTTTCGACCGCATCAGCACGAAAGAGCTTGAGGACTACGCGCAGCATGGGACGCTTCCAAAGTGGTTTGAGGCGGCAACCTTGAGCGCAACAGGGGGACAGTCCCGAATGACAGAAACGCGTAGAGAACGCACAGAATGGCTCTCCGTGCCCGCTACAGCTTTGCATTCAAGACTGGGAGACCTTCCCCTAGACTCGCGGGCGGCTGCCCGCTCACTGCTAGAGCGGAGACTTGCTGGGCGAAAGAGGCTCGATGTTGTCCTGACAAGCACTATCCCCCGGCGCCCCGGGGCGCTTGCGATCAACATTGGCGAATGGCAAGAGGGCGCAGACGGAGCGCTGACACGGTTCAGCAAGATTCCATCGGGCATGACGATTGAAGAGGCAGAGCGGATCTCCCCTTTTCGTATGCGCTGTCTTCGCCGCCCGCTTGTTGTCGCCGCCGCCTTTCTCGTCGCTTCTGGAGTCTTCACGCTTCCCGCCCGCGCGCAGCACCCCCTCCACAACAGCGACGTTTCAGTGAGTGTCTTTGGCCAGTTCACCACCACCGTATCCGGCAATGGAATCACGCAGAGAACGACCAATTCCGTTGGAGGCCAGGGCGCCTTCCGTCACAGCTATCACTGGTGGCTGGGATACGAAGCCAGCTACAACTACACTCGCTTCAACGAGTACTACACCGGCCAGCCCTATTCCTATCAGAACAACATGCACGACTTCAGCGGAGCCTATCTGTTCACCGCGCCGGGACTCCTCGCCTTTCAGCCCTTCGCCGAGGTCGGCGCAAGCGCCTTGATTTTTTCGCCCTCACTGAACGGCGGACAAGACGTTTCCTGGCAGGCGCGGCCGGCTCTGAACCTCAGCTTCGGGATCAATCAGGCGCTGTTCAGCAGTCATTTCGGAATTCGTATCCAGTACCGTGGCCTATATTACAAAGCGCCCGATTTTGGAAGAGCGCCTCTCACCACCGGCAGCCGTCGCCTCACTACAGAGCCGATGATCGGCATGTATCTGCGTTTTTGACCGTCTTTCGTTTGACCGTCTTTGGATTGCCCCGCACACGACCGGCTCGTTAAAGCCATGCGAGCCGTCGTCTCGCCACCGACACCGAAGAGCGTTCGGGGAAGACCAATGCATGGTTGCGGGAGGCGCAGGCCGATGGAGAGTGGTACGACGCCTGGAAACTGCAGCAACAGGCCGAATCTGGATTCAAACCTGTCCCGGCGATCCATCTTCGGGGCTGCCGACCACTTGCATGTCGAACGGCGGAAAGATGGCTTCGGAGGCCGGGCGTTCTTGCGTTGGAATAGGTTTGTCGATCTGATTATACGGCTCAATCGCCTAGCGCCCTTCGGACCAATTCGGCATCTTTTGTCGATTTCGACACCGTAGACTCCGGCATGTGGATAAGCAAACTGACCCACTCGCCGGACCTTGCGGGGGGAGAAGAAGCCGAAAAAAATTCCAGCATGATTCCACGCGCAGGGCGGACGCATCGGTGAGCCTGGGAAGGCACCAGCGGAATTGCTCTGTGTGCGCCTATGGCCAGCCGGGGACCGGGCGTGAAGCGGGATGATGGGAGTTCGATTTAGAGGATGGGATACGTCTGTAAGTGATCTATACGACAAGCGGCCCTTCCGGTAACCTGCTTTAGGAAACCGTCGCTCTATCCACCTGAGCTACAGGGCCCCTCGAGGCTGCTCTCGCACCTCTGGTAGTTTACCGCGGCGAGAAGGCCGATAGAGGCCAGTGTAGTCTGGTGGCGTGAGCAGCGAAGCAGCCACAGTCCTGTCTGTCGAGGGGCGCGAGGTGCGGGTAACGCATCCGGACAAACCTTACTTCACGAGAGAGACTATGCTGACGAAGCTCGACCTGGTGCAGTATTACCTTTCGATTTCGCCGGGGGCTTTGGCCGGGATTCGAGACCGTCCGCTGGTGCTCAAGCGATTCGTGAACGGCGCGGAGAGCGAGGCCTTTTACCAGAAACGCGCGCCGGCGGATCATCCTTCATGGTTGCGAACAGTCACGCTGTCGTTTCCGTCGGGTCGCACTGCGGAGGAGGTGGTTGTCGACGATGCTGCGGGGCTGGCGTGGATCGTGAACCTGGGATGCATTGAGTTGCATCCGCACCCGGTGCGGTCGGGCAATCTGGACCATCCTGACGAGCTGCGCATCGATCTCGATCCGGGGCCAGGCGTTGGATGGACCGAGGTGCGCACCGTCGCTCTTGAGGTGAAGTCTGTGCTTGAGGAAGCCGGGCTTCGCGGCTGGCCCAAGACCAGCGGGTCGCGCGGCATGCACGTGATTGTGCGCATCGAGCCACGATGGAGCTTTACTGAGGTGCGGCGCGCTGCGCTGGCTTTGTCACGCGAGGTGGAGCGGCGAGTGCCTGCCCTGGCCAGCTCGAAGTGGTGGAAGGAAGAGAGGCACGGCGTCTTTCTCGACTACAACCAAAATGCGAAGGATCGCACCACCGCGTCGGCGTATTCGGTGCGGCCTCTGCGCGACGCGCGTGTGTCGGCGCCGCTGCGCTGGGATGAAGTGCCGGGTTGCGATCCAGCGGAATTTACCGTGCTCACGATGCCGAAACGCTTTGCCGAGATTGGCGATCCTCACAGCGAGATTGAGAGGACTCCGGGCTCGCTCGCATGGCTGCTGGAGCTTGCGGCGCGAGATCAGGCAGCGGGACTCGGCGATGCTCCTTGGCCGCCGCATTTCCGCAAGATGGAAGGCGAACAACCACGAGTTGCTCCGTCGCGCGCGAAAGCGGCGGAGAGGAAAACGGGAGCTGAGAAAATGGGGGCGAAGACGTCCGCTGCGAAGAAGCCGCGAACAAAAATGCCGCTGCTGGTAATTGCCAATTCGCCGAGTGAAGATGCAGCTATGGCGGGCCTGGAGCGATGGAGGCGGAGATATCCTGAGGCGGCCGGATACCTGGCAGTCGACGATGTATTGGTCGACCGGATGCGCGGCAGGTCGTCTCTCTGGACTCGGATTCGGGTGAACCTGCGCCACGTTCCTGAGGAGTTGCGGCCCGTGCAGGAGACGCCCGATCCGGATGACGATCCTACGCGCGCGTACTACGCAGGGCGGTGATACGGTTCATCAGCGTCCGCTCGAAAAAATCTCTTTCAGTTCCTGAGGAGGCACCGTTTCAAGCTGCGCGTAGGTGCAATCTTCAGGTTTCTTGTCGGCGCGCCATCGGCGGAAGTGCGCCATATGACGGAAGCGACGGCCCTGCATGTGCTCATAAGCCACTTCGACGACAAGCTCAGGACGCAGGGGCTCCCATGAGAGATCTTTCCCCTGGCTCCAGCGGCTTTGGCCGCCCGGCATGCGATGGCCACCGGTGTTCTCATCCATACTCGCCCAGGATTTCCAGGGATGATTGGCGAGGGCGTTCTTGCGGTAGGGCGTAAGAAATTCGAGCAGTTCGCGACGTTTCTCTTTTGTGAAGCTCGCGCAGACCCCGACGTGTTGCAGCGATCCGGATTCGTCGAAGAGGCCAAGCAGGAGGGATCCGACAGCTATATTGTCGCTGTCTTTGTACCAGCGGAAGCCGGCGACGATGCAATCGCAATCGCGTTCGTGCTTCACCTTGAACATGGTGCGTTTGTCGGACTCATAGATACCGGAAACTGGCTTGACGATCACTCCATCGAAGCCCGCCCCTTCAAAGCGGCGAAACCAGTCGGATGCGACGCTTCGCTCCCGTGTCGCTGGCGTGAGGTGGACAGGCGGCGTGGCGGACGCCAGCAGTTTTTCCAGGCGCTCGCGACGGTGGTGAAAAGGTTCAGTGCGCAGATCGTCATCGCCCTCCGCAAGCAGGTCAAAAAACACGATTGAGGCCGGGGTCTGCTGCGCGAGCAGTTTGACTCTCGATGCGGCGGGATGAATGCGAAGCTGAAGGGCTTCGAAATCGAGAGCGCCATTTCTTGAGATAACGACTTCGCCGTCAAGCACGCATTGGGGGGGCAACTGATAGATCAAAGGGTCGATGAGCTCCGGGAAATAGCGATTGAGGGATTTTTCGTCGCGGCTTTGGATGAGAATTTCGTCTTCGTCACGAAAGACGAGCGCGCGAAAGCCATCCCACTTGGGCTCGATGATCCATGTGTCGCCGGACGCATCTGGGGGCGGCAGTTCATCGATTCTCTTTGCGAGCATGGGCAGCAGCGGCGGGTTGACCGGAAGGCGCACGCCTCATGGTATACCGGAGGCGATTTTGGCTGCATCCCGACACGATGGGAGGCAATGGTTGGCGTCTTCGTGCAACACGAAGAGCAATGCCGGCATCATACTCGGGCGCAATCGGGTTTGCGCTGTCCACGTCAGAAGCCGCGAACAATCGAGCAGAGGAAAGAGGGAGTGAAAGATGAGTGTGATGCTTCAGGCTTTTTATTGGGATTCACCGTCCAAGGAGAACCGAGTTGGAGAATGGTGGAATTTGGTCAGTGAACAGATTGAGGCACTGAAGAAGGCGGGGTTCAATTCCATCTGGCTGCCGCCCGTATCGAAGGCCGCCAGTGTAACGTCCATGGGCTACGACCCTTATGACTATTTCGATCTTGGCGATTATGACCAGAAAGGCGGCGTAAAAACTTACTTCGGCAACCAAGCAGAGCTCAAAGCGTTGATCGCCAAGGCTCATGAGCACGAGATAGATGTGTATGCGGATGTTGTCATCAACCACAACTCCGGCGCGGATGAAGAGGAGAAAAATCCTCTGGATGGAGAAATGCGCTGGACGAAATTCAAACCAAAGAGCGGGCGTTTTCCGCGAGACTGGAACAGCTTCCATCCAAGCCGCTATGAGGTCACGTTGGAAGGCGAACTCTTCGCCGGCTTTCCCCATCTGTGTCACCGCAATCCGTTGGTTTACACCAGCATGATGGAGTATGCGCAGATGCTGATCGAGGAAATCGGCTTTGATGGCTTCCGCTTCGACTTCGTCAAGGGCTATGGCCCATGGATGGTAGGGACGATTGCAAAGTACCGCTATCAGCGCGACGGAAAGGATATCACTCCGTTCACGGTGGGCGAGTATTGGGAAGGCAATGAGGGCATCGATGAGTGGCTCACCAAGGTGAACAGCTTTTCCGACAATCAGATAGCCGCCTTCGACTTCCCCCTTCGCTTTCGGTTGAAAGATATGTGCGACACGCTGAACTACGATCTGCGGAAGCTCACCGAAGATGGCGTGGTCGTGGCGAAGCGTCCGGCGCACGCGGTCACCTTCATCGATAACCACGATACGCAACATGATGGAGCAACGATTGCCAATGACAAGATGATGGCTTATGGCTACATTCTGACGCATGAGGGCTATCCTTCGATTTTCTGGCTGGATTACTTCAATTTTGAACTAGCGCGGCCGGGAACTCGCAACGGCATCGATGCGCTGATCGAGGTGCATCACAAGTTTGCTGGCGGAGCGATGGAGATATTGCACGCCGATCCCGACCTGTACGTGATGCAGCGGACAGGATTTGAACAGCAGCCGGGGCTGATATTTGTGCTGAATAACCTGGGAAATCAATGGAGCGGTACGTCAGTGCAGACGCAGTGGAAGAATCAGAAGTTTGTACCAGCGGCATGGGATGGTCATGACCAGGCACTTCCCACGGAAAGAACCACCGACGATGAGGGGAACGCAGAGTTTCCCGCGCCTCCCCGGGGCTTCGCGGTGTATGTTCTTGCTTGACGCGACATTCGATCTTCCAGTGCAGTTTTTGTCGTTTGTTCACAAACCATCGACTGCTTCGTGGCAAAGTTGTAAGTTGGACTATCCACAGTAAGACGAGTCATTCATTCACGATCACCAAGGAGCCTCCCCCCATGGCTAAAGCAAAGCAGGCTGGTCCGGCAGTGCAGCCTCTCTCCGCCAATGCGTTGCGCAAGATGGATGCATACTGGCGCGCGGCAAACTATCTCTCCGTCGGCCAGATTTATCTGAAGGACAATCCGCTGCTGGAGCGGCCGTTGACGCTGGACGATGTCAAGCCGCGGCTGCTCGGCCACTGGGGCACGACACCCGGACTGAATTTCTTGTATGTGCACCTAAACCGGCTGATCTGCGAGCACAACTTAAACATGATGTACATCATCGGGCCGGGGCATGGCGGTCCGGGGATTGTGGCCAATACCTATCTCGAAGGGTCGTACACGGAGGTCTATCCCAACATTGAGCGGGATCGGGACGGTCTACGGCGGCTCTTCCGGCAGTTTTCGTGGCCATACGGCATTCCCAGCCACGTCGCCCCGGAGACACCCGGTTCGATCCACGAAGGCGGGGAACTGGGCTATTCCCTGCTGCATGCTTATGGTGCTGCGTATGACAATCCAAACCTGATTGTGGCGTGCATTGTAGGCGACGGGGAAGCGGAAACCGGCGCGCTGGCAACGAGCTGGCACTCGAACAAGTTGCTGAATCCAGTGACGGATGGCGCAGTGCTCCCCATTCTTCATCTCAACGGATTCAAGATTGCGAATCCTACGATTCTGGCGCGCATTCCCCAGGGTGAGTTGGAAGCGCTCTTTCGCGGCTATGGATATAAACCGTTTTTCATCACGGGCAGCGACCCCGATACGATGCACCAAGAGATGGCGGCGCTGCTGGATGTGGTGTACGACGAAATTCGAGCGATCCAGAAGAAGGCGCGGGAGACAGGCGATCTGACGCGCCCGATCTGGCCGATGATCGTGATGCGAACGCCGAAGGGTTGGACCGGCCCGAAGGAAGTGGATGGCAAGCCAGTCGAAGGAACGTGGCGCGCACACCAGGTTCCCTTCTCGGAGGTGCGCGAGCAACCGGAGCACCTAAAGCTGCTGGAAGACTGGATGCGCAGCTACAAGCCTGAGGAACTGTTCGACGAGAACGGACAATTTCGTGATGAGTTTGCGGACATCGCACCCAAGGGTCAGCTGCGGATGGGAATGAATCCGCATGCCAATGGCGGCCTCCTGCTTGAGCCGCTACGCCTGCCGGATTTTGCGGATTACGAGGTGAAGACTCCGGAGCCAGGAGCAGTGGATGCCGAAGCGACCCGCGTACTCGGATATTTTCTACGTGACGTGATGAAGTCGAACCTGAGCGCGCGAAATTTCCGCGTCTTTGGACCCGACGAGACGGCGTCGAATCGGCTACAGGCGATCTACGAGGTCTCAAAGAAACGGTGGCTGGCTGAGACCGAAGAGGTCGACGAAAATCTCGATCCCGAAGGCCGGGTCATGGAAGTGCTGAGCGAGCACATGTGCCAGGGGTGGTTGGAAGGCTATCTGCTGACCGGGCGGCACGGCTTCTTCTCCTGCTACGAGGCCTTCATTCACATTATCGACTCGATGTTCAACCAGCATGCCAAGTGGCTGAAGGTGACGCGAGATATTCCATGGCGGAAACCGATCGCTTCGCTGAATTATCTGCTGTCATCCCACGTGTGGCGACAGGATCACAACGGCTTTTCGCACCAGGATCCCGGATTCATCGATCACGTGGCGAACAAGAAGGCTGATGTAGTTCGCATTTATCTGCCGCCCGATGCGAATACGCTACTGTCGGTCGGAAGCCATTGTTTGCGGAGTCGTAATTACGTGAATCTGATTATCGCGGGTAAACAGCCGGCGCCAGTCTGGCTGAACATGGATGCGGCAATTAAGCATTGTACCGTGGGGTTGGGCATCTGGGAGTGGGCATCAAACGAGGGAGACGGCGATCCGGACGTGGTGATGGCCTGCTGCGGAGATGTCCCGACGCTGGAAACGCTGGCAGCTGTGTCGCTGCTGCGTGAGCGGGTGCCCGATCTGAAGATTCGCGTGGTGAATGTGGTGGACCTGATGGCCCTACAGCCGGTTTCGGAGCACCCGCATGGGATTCCCGACGAGGACTTCGATCGGATGTTCACTTGCGATAAGCCGGTGATCTTTGCGTTTCACGGATACGCGCCGATCATCCATCGCCTCACCTACCGGCGGAACAATCACAATAATATTCACGTGCGCGCCTACAAGGAAGAAGGAACGACGACGACTCCCTTCGATATGTGCGTGCTAAATGACATGGATCGCTATCGGCTCGCGCTCGATGCTATCCGGCGAGTGCCTCGGCTCCACGATCTGACAGAGGCGGCGACGCAGAAGTTCACCGAAACCCGGCAGCGCCATAAGCTGTACGTCTCGCAATACGGCGAAGACCTGCCCGAAGTGAGGAACTGGCGCTGGAGCGGCGCGGGGGGCAAGGTTTCCTCCAGCCTGGATACGGGCTCCGACAATTGATGAGTCCCGGGTCCAGCCCGATACTGGCGGTCAACAGCGGCTCGTCGACGCTGAAGTTCGGCTTGTTTGTCGAGGATGGAAGCGAGGAGCGGGCTCTTTTGACGGGCAGCGCTGAAGGCGTCGGGAAGGAATCGGGCCAGCTGGAGATTTTGGACGGCGACGGCAAGGCGCTGCTCAAGGAAAACAAAAACTATGCGTCGCAGAAAGAGGCGCTAAGTCACGTTACTGGCTCACTGGCATCCCTGGGCATCGCACAACCGGTAGCAGTTGGGCACCGCATCGTGCATGGCGGACAGCGTCTGCGCGATCACACGCGGATTACGCCCGATGTGCTGGTGACACTCGAGGCATCCGTTCACTTTGCGCCGGTGCATATTCCCGCGTCGCTCATGCTCATCCGGCACACGGAGGATCTCTATCCCGACTTGCCGCAGTTCGCCTGCTTCGATACGGCCTTCCATAAAACGCTGCCGGAAAAAGCCTATCACTATCCGCTGCCAGGGAAGTATCTGGAGCAGGGAGTGCAGCGGTATGGATTTCATGGGCTTTCGTATGCCTCAATCGTGCACCAGCTTGGCGCAGAGCTGAGACCGCGCACCGTGGTTGCGCACCTGGGAAACGGAGCGAGCCTGGCGGCCCTGCGCGATGGCAAGTCTGTTGATACAAGCATGGGGATGACGCCTACGGGCGGCATTCCCATGAGCACGCGGACGGGTGATCTCGATCCGGGGGTGCTCCTGTACATCCG
This sequence comes from Silvibacterium sp., assembly GCA_049588475.1. Lineage (GTDB taxonomy): Bacteria > Acidobacteriota > Terriglobia > Terriglobales > Acidobacteriaceae > Silvibacterium. The sequence goes on from JBAVYX010000486.1 coordinate 33,310, forward strand.
GAGAACCGAAGGGCTGAGCGGGGACGAGCTCGAAGACCTACTGAACCACGAATCGGGTCTGAAAGCGATCGGCGGGAGCAATGACATGCGCGAGTTGCAGAAGTCCGCATCGAATGGCGAACATACGGCGGCGTTGGCAATCGATATCTTTTGCACGGCCATTGCGAAGACGGTCGCGGCTTTTACCATCACGCTTGGTGGGCTGGAGATGCTGGTATTTGCCGGGGGAATCGGCGAGCACAGTACGCAGGTGCGAGCAAATGTGTGCGCGCAGCTGAGTATGCTAGGCGTCGATCTCGAAGCGGACCGAAACCACGCGTCGGAGCCGGTTCTATCTAGCGATGTGAGCAGGGTTGCGGTGCGCATTGTTCCCGCGCAGGAAGAAGTACAGATGGCGCGCGAGGTTCGGGCGCTCTTATAAGGTTCTGCACTGATCTGGTTAGGGACTGTTGTTAATGCCCTGTCCCGTGCGTCCGTATCTGGTAGGCGATTGCTTCGAGCACTCTTTCCGGGTTGATATCCTTCGGCGCTTCGACGTTCATCTTTGCGCTCATCTGTGCCGTAAGGCGGGCGGCGATCTGAGCGCGCGTGGTCAGATCCATGTCGAGCGCTCGAGAGAAAAATCGGTCGATCACGTTCAGGTCTTCGGCATGGAGACGTGCGACGGCATCGGCAGGGAGCGCGACGGCGACATTGTGTTGCGACAAGAAGTCCGGTTCTCTTTCCGCTGGCTGAAAGGTTGCCGCGGTGATGGTGCGGGGGCCGGTTCCTCCCCAGATCGGTTCTTCTGTCGCACGTTCATGCACGACCAATGTTCCCGCCGCGAGGTCACCCAGGCGCTTGTGCCGACGATTGCAGACCATGCTGATGACACCCACAAGATAGATCGACGGAAGCATGTCAACGATGCGAATGAGGTTGCGCGTCATCGATTCGAAGAAGGTGATCTGGCGGCCAGAATCCTGGATAACGCGGATCTTGAAAAGCTTCTTGCCCGGCGTCTGGCCGTTCCATCGCGCTTCAAAGAGCGTGAAATAGCCCCAATAAATAACAAAATGGACGAGAATGAGTCCGGCGATGAGCCATTTTTCACCGCTTCGCGAGAGCCCCCCGGCATATGTCTTCGGCGCGGAAGATACAACCAGGACGAAAACCAGAAACAGCGCAACATAAACAGCGATTTGCAGCAACGTGTCAGCAAGGATGGCAAGAAAACGGCTTCCGATGCCGGCAATAGGAAAGCGGATTGAGACCTGCTCCGGGGTATCGATGGTGAACTGGTCTGTAAGCGGGTCTGGGAGCGGGTTTGGGAGCGGATTTGGCCGAGGTGGGTCGCGAAATTCGTTCATCTATATGATGTATTTTCGGATTGTACTTTGAACTGCTTATGATTTCTAACCGCTGGATTGAACAACGGAGAGGCTCGTGGGGCCGATTGGACGCCTTGACGCATCAGGTGGAAAGCTCCGGGATCGGCACCCTTTCTGGAAGTGAGTTGCGGGAGTTTGGGCTGCTGTACCGGCAGGTTGCGTCCGACCTTTCGGCTGTTCGCTCGGACCGGGCCTCGGGCACCCTCGAAGAATACCTGAACCAGCTGTTGAGCCGCGCGCATAACCGCATCTACTCGGGGCGTAAGGCGGGTTTCGGCTCGGTGGTTCGGTTCATGACACAGGAGTATCCGCGCGTCTTCCGGCGTCTCTTTCCATATGTTCTCACCTCCTTTCTGATCTTTCTTGCTGGAGCGGCGCTGGGCACGCTTCTTACGCTGAGTCGGCCAGAGTTCATGCGGCTGTTTCTGGGCCCGGCGATGCTGGAGACGATCGACCGGCACGAGATGTGGACACACTCGATTCTGAGTATGAAACCGCAGGCCTCAACCGCGATTCTGACGAATAATATCGGCGTGAGCTTTATGGCCTTTGCCGGAGGTATCGTCGGCGGAGTTGGGACGATCTACCTGATGTTCAACAACGGCGTCGTGATGGGCGTGATCGGCACAGCCTGCGCCAGGGCTCACATGGCGCTCGATCTCTTCAGCTTTGTCGCGGCGCATGGAGCGCTGGAGCTGCCGAGCATTTTTATCGCGGGAGGAGCGGGATTAAGGCTGGGGGCAGGGTTGCTGTTTCCAGGGATGCTTGCGCGCAAGGACGCGCTGGCGCTGGCGGCAAAGGATGCGATCCAGTTGCTGGCAGGGGTTGTTCCGCTTTTGTTTGTCGCAGGAATGCTGGAGGCGTTTCTGTCGCCTTCGGGCGCACCGAAAGGACTGAAGTTTGCCGTAGGCGGGGCGCTGTTGACTGGGCTGGGGTTCTGGCTGGCTGAAGGCGGAAGAAGTAAGGATAAGCTCTTTGCAAAAATCATCTAGAAAATCTTGAAGTTCACCTCGATGTTTACTTCCACCGAAACTGGATGGCCTTCATACATCGCAGGCTTGAAACGGTACTGCCTCACGGCCTCGATTGCCTTTTCGTCCAGGCCCTTTCCTAATGGTCTCACCACATGCACGTTCTGCGGCACTCCATTCGTGTCAACAATCACACCCACCAGGCAAATTCCTCCAACCTTGGCTTGACGCGCCTCCTCGGAAAATTCTGGATTGATCGAAAAAATCACCTGCGGTGCCGCCACTCCGTTGCCTGGTCTGTATATTCCAGGCTGTCCCGGTACTTGTACAGCCTGGAGAGGCTGAGATCCATCCACGATCCTGTAACCGTTAGGCACAACAAATCTGGATGCATCGGGCTCGCTGCGATCGATCTGAGTTACCGTGAAGGTCTGTTTCCACTCGGGATCTTCATGTTTGCGGATGACAAAGATGGATAAGTCCGGAGAATACCAATACCGTCTGTTATCCCCATATCCCGGGACTGACGAACACCCTTGAGGATCCGATTTTCAAACGTCTTGGTCCCGAGGTCTTCGCTCTTGAGCGGATTCGAGGTGGCTGTGCTTGAAGCCGGCACAGTATCGCGTTGGGGCGGGGGCGGCGAATTCACCACAATCTGCCGCGCGACAAACGTGTACGGATTGAGATGGGTGAGTCGCCCTGTAACCGGGTCATAGACGTGAAAAGTCTGGAGCGGCGGGACATCCTCGAACGCGGTCGCCACAAAACGACGATTCTCATTGTAAGTGCGTCCCTGTGAGTCGCGAGCAATATGGTTAATTGTCTTGAGGATGTTCACTGACCCATCAGAAAGCTTTTGTTCCGAAAGTATTTCTACCGTGCCAGAGAAGGGCGCATTGGGCACGGGGGGAACAAAGATCCCATTCACGTTGGGAACAATCAGATCATTCTTTGGAAGGTTACTGGCTGCAGGCTGTTGGCCGAGGCAAGACGGCTAGAACTTGGAATAGGAAGACCGATGTCAACGCGATTCGGCTGTATCGCACACTGGACCTCGCTTCGGAAGAATTATCAGCGGCGCAGCAGGTTGTACAGTGCTTTCTCATCCAGCTCTATTTAGGTTCCCACAGGATGCCTTGGGAGGATCATTCCTTCAACGTGAGGGTGATTTTGCGAGTGTCGCCGCCGGACGAGAGCATGACAATCTCGCCCTGGCTGCGTTTGACGACGGAGGCAAATTTGTCACCCCACTCGACGAGCACGATACTGTCGGGGGTGACCAGTTCGTCGAGGCCGAGGGTGTCGAGCTGCCGTTCGGATTCGATGCGGTAGAGGTCGAGATGGTAGAGCTTGACGATCTTGCCCGCGTGTGTGCCTTCATACTCGTGGATGAGAGTGAATGTAGGGCTTGTGACCTCGTCGGGATCGGCAGCGTCGAGGGCCTCGGCGATGCCCTTGACCAAGGTGGTCTTGCCTGCACCCAGATCGCCGTGCAGGATCAAAAATTTCGGGGGCTTCAGCAGCCTGGCGATTTCATGGCCAGCGCGGATGGTGTCAGCGGCGCTGCTGCTTTCGAACTCGTAAACCTTTCGATTTGCAGTTTCGGTGGTCATCGTGCCTCCATGAGATTTTTTGGCAACCCCTGCAACCAAAGATATCCTCCTGAGTCGTGAGGACGGAAACGAAAAGCTCGCCAAAGATGCGCGACGGTATCCGTGGCCAGCAGTGTGTGCTCGTCCTGCTCACTCACGGCGAAATCGGCGGATAATCCGTGAAGATAGACAGCTGCGTTTACGGCGTCTGCAACTTGATTGGGATGTTGGGCCACCATGGCGGCTACGATGCCGGTGAGGATGTCTCCACTGCCGCCTTTGGCCATGCCCGGATTGCCCGTCGTGTTGATCGCCATCGCTCCGTCTGGATGCGCAATTAGAGTACGCCATCCTTTTAAAACCAATGTTATTTGGTGGCGAATGGCAAATTCGCGAGCAAGTGGTTCGCGGCTGGCCTGGACTTCTTTTGTGGATATGCCGGCAAGCCGCGCCATTTCGCCGGGATGCGGTGTGAGCACCATCGTTCGGCCGCGCCCTTCGATTTTCTCGGGGTGCCTGGCAAGCATATTGAGCGCGTCCGCATCGAGGACAAGCGGGAGCTGGGTTCTAGCGAGGAGCTCAAGAAAAAAGGCTTCGGTTGCCGGCTCCTGGCCGAGTCCGGGACCGACGGCGACGACGGTTTTCTTTTCGAGCAGCTGGTCGAAATCGACGTTTGCAGCCGTGATTTCGCCCTGTTCACCCTCTTTGAGTGGAATGGTCATCACCTCAGGCGTAATGCGCGCGACGGTGGGCAGGATGGATTCGGCGATGGCCGCGGTGACTAGTCCCGCGCCGGAGCGCAAAGCGGCCAGAGTGGCCATGGATGGGGCTCCAGCTTTGCCGCGCGCGCCTCCAATCACCAGAACGTGGCCGTACATGCCTTTGTTGCTGTCGGCGATGCGAAGGTTTTGAGTAATGGCCTGCGAGGAGCCTGCCCAGGTGAGGTTGAGGCCGGAGCGAACGGCCTCCGCAGGCGAACCGATATCGGCAACGACGATGGGGCCGTAGACGTTTCCCGCCAGATTGCCGCATACATGCGCGAGCTTGGGTGCGGTGAAGGTTACGACGGCGTTTGCGCGAAAGGCTTCTGCAGACGAAAATTCGCGGAAGTCGGCGTCCCAGCCGGATGGAAGATCGATGGCCACGATGGGAACAGAGAGTTTGTTTACCCGATCGCGAAGAGCGGCGGCGACTCCACGGAGAGGCGGCTTAAAACCGGTTCCAACAACTGCGTCGAGAAGCAGATCGGCGTTCGAGAGAATGGCGCGCGCCGGGGGGGAGTCGAGCGACGGCTCGTCGGGAGCGAAGACGGGCGCCAGCTGCATCTCCCCAAATGCGGTCCTGGCTTCACCCTTCAATTCGTCTGGGTCGCCGAGAAGCAGCACACTGACCGCCCTGCCTCCGGCGGCGAGCGCGCGGGCCGCAACAAAGCCGTCGCCTCCGTTGTTTCCCTTTCCACACAGGACCGCGATTCTACGATGGTTGGGATACTCGCGTTCGACAAACCGCGCCACAGCCTGACCCGCGTGACGCATGAGGACGATTGACGCAATGCCAAATTGCTCAGTCGTTGACCGATCAACGGCGCGCATCTCGTCGGAAGTAAGAATCGGAGTCGTGAGGATTGGTGCCACGCAAGCCATCGTACTCGATCAAGGGCAGCGGAAGATAAAGAGAGCGGTCAATTTCTTTTAGCGACGCGGCGGAAAGAACCTTGCCTCCGAACAACGTCCATTAACACGGGGCAATGTCGCGGGAATGCCACCCACTCATCAGCGGGATGGGCACGGCTGTCATTGGGTGGAGGCGCCGTGCTAAATTACCGTTGTCAAAGAGGTGTCCAGAGGAATTCCGACACGCAAATGAGGTGCTATACGTTTTAGGAACGCTGGATCCAGAGTGGGGTGGCTGTGGAAGGTGTGCGGCGCATGTCGCCGGCGTTGATTGCTCTTACGAATGGCGCCACTTCCTTCGAGATAGCCTGTTCGGATTCACCAAATACCACTTGGCATTCAGACCCAATGAACCTTTCTTAGGACTGACTATGCGGGCAGATTTAAAAGGCTCCGGTAACGTCGCATTCCGATCTCGTAAGAAAGAGTTGGCTACTTTCCTTGGTTGTATCGATGTTGTTGTAGTAGGTGTGGCTTCATGCGTTGAAGGTTTTGAAATTCTCCAATCGGCAGACATGCATGTGGATACCCGCTAAAGTCCTCGGTTATGAAAAACTACTGCGTATGTGCTGGCTCAAAAGTCTTCGACGGTCATTGTCGGTCGCAACTTTAGTTTTCACCACCCCTGTGATGTTGCATGGACAGGCAACTCCGACCGTTCCTGATTGGGCTTTGCCTGGTTCGGCAACACATGAGCAGGTTCCACCTCCCGCAGATTTTCATCGAGCGAGCAGGGTTCTTCCCACCCCAATCGGCATCTTTGACGGACAGGCCGATGTGGGCGGCGCGCTTGTGCCGGGCAGCGCCAGCTATGATCCAGCAACGAAGCAGTACACGATTACCTCGGCCGGATACAACATCTGGTATCAGCGCGATGAGTTTCGCTTCCTCTGGAAAAAGATGTCCGGCGACGTTTCCCTCGCCGCTGACACTAGTTTTCCCAATCCCAAGGGCTACAACGACCGCAAGGTAGTCCTGATCATTAGACAGAGCCTGGACGATGACTCGAAAGAGGCGATGCTGGGAGAACACGGCTCGGGCATGATTCATCTGGCGCAGCGCTCGGAACAGGGAACGCATATGACTGACATGCAGTTCCGGTTTGGCGGGACCTTGGACGGAGTGATGGCCAAGCGCATTGGCATTCAGAAGCATGGGGATGAGATCGCGATTTTCGTCAGCCTGAAGAGTGAACCTCTGCATCAGTTCGGACCACCAATCACGGTGCATTTCGAGGCGCCGTTCTATGTCGGTATCGGTTTTTGTTCACATCTCCCGATTACGACCGATACTGCGGTTTTCTCAAACGTGGTGCTTAAGAATGCGGCCGGCAAAGCCGAATAGCAACACTTTGATTGCTTCAACCTAAAGGAGTGTGTTCCATTTATGAAGATTTCTGCGTCATCCTCGCGATTCTGCTCCCAACTCGTGGCAGTCGCATTTTCTCTCGTTGTCTTTTCCTGTGCAGCCGGTGCCGCGGAGGCACCGCAGCGTAGTCGCATTTATGTGTATGACCTTCGCACGCATTCATCGAAGCTGGTTTTTACAGCAGATGGTATCTGGGAGGCTCCCAACTGGTCGCCTGACGGCAAGTATCTCATCTCAAACTCGGGTGGACTTATATATACGCTGGCCTTCAAAGTCGATGGAACGGTTCAGACACCGGAAAAGCTGAATGTTCCACACGATTATGAGTGCAACAACGACAAAGCTATCTCGCCTGATGGAACGAAACTCGCTTTCTCAGCGTCGCGCGGAGGCGATGGATCCGAAGTGTATCTCGCCGATCCCGACGGCAGCAATATCAGGCAGATAACGAACGTATCTCCCAGCTATTTTCACGGCTGGTCGCCTGATAATAAAACCCTTGCCTATGTGGCTCAGCGGCGCGCTGGCGGCCATCAGTATGACATATATGTTCAGCCGGCAGCCGGTGGCAACGAGACGCGGCTGACTTCGAACCCCCATCACGATGATGGTCCGGATTATTCGCCGGATGGAAAGTGGATATACATTAACTCCGATCGTTCGGGCAAAGAAGCCGTGTGGCGTTTCCCGGCGACAGGCGCGGGTGAGAACGATGCCAAGGCTGAGATGGTAGTGAGCGACAGCATGGAAGACTGGTTTCCTCACATTTCGCCTGATGGCAAGAAGCTAGTCTACATCGCCTATCCCGCAGGCACCCCGACGCATGATCCGCGTGATGTTCACATTGAGCTAAAGCTGGTTGCCATCGAGAACGACAAGGTTGCAAAGAGCCAAAAGGCGCTGGTACAGGCCACAGGTGGCCAGGGAAGCATGAATGTAAATTCCTGGGCCCCCGATTCGATGCGCTTTGCCTACGTCACCTATGAGGCGCTGCCGTAAAGGCAAATTTCTATAGCCACGTCATTCATTGAGCATCGGATTTTGACGTGAAGAGATTCGAGGGCATTTCTACATTGCTTTAGCGGTCGATAAAATACATCATCGCGTTTGACGGGAACGGAAATGCTGCTTATTCGAGTAATCCCAGTCAGTGAGTTACTTTAATGCTGGAGCATCCGCTGCATGAAAGCTTGTAGGTCTCTGACTATTCATTAGTACTCGTGAGGCACCCGGTTTACGCGTCTAAGCAGACATGATGACGGAAGGCACAACTCCGCAGTTCGTATCCCACACAGACATGGAGGAAGTACTTTCTGCATTGCAAAGGCTTCCGGGCGAGTCTCGCCTTGGCTTCTTCGGTCCAAACTCAATGAGCTGGCGAGTGTACCGGGAGTCCGCCGCTTTTCTGGGCGCTGGGCGCGCGGCGTTGCTGCAGCTGGCGCATCCCTGGGTTGCGGCGTCGCTTCTTCAGCATTCCAACTTCAGGAACAATGCGATTGGACGGTTTCATTCGACCTTCCGAGTGATTTACACAATGCTGTTCGGCACACGCGCCCAAGCCATCGCAGCCTCGCGACAGTTGTATGCACGCCATAACGGCATCCGCGGTGAGCTGCATTATGCTGTCGGGAGCTACCCGCATGGGGAGCACTACGAGGCCAATGAGATCCATGCCCTGCGCTGGGTCTATGCCACGCTGATCGAGAGCGTCATTCTGGCCTACGAACTTGTCCTGCCGCCGCTTGCCGCGGACGAGCGGGAGCAGTTTTATGCTGAAAGCAAGCTGTGGGCCGCCCTCTTTCATTTGCCGCCAAGCACGCTGCCGGCGAACTGGCCGGCATTTGTGCGCTATGAGGCGGAAATGATGGAATCTGCAGCGCTGCAGGTTGACGACCATGCGCGTATGCTGGGCGACAGCGTGCTATCCGGAGTGGGGACATGGATTCATCCGCCGCGCTGGTATCGAGCACTGACCGCCGGCTGGCTGCCGCCACGGCTGCGGGAGGGCTTTCAACTCCCATTCGGGGCACAGGAAGAAAAGATGTCGCGGCGCGCTGCCCGCCGACTACGTTTCCTGTATCCGCGGGTTCCCAGCATTCTCCGCTTCGTCGGTCCCTTTCACGAGGCAGAAGCAAGACTGCGCGGCCGAGCGCCGGGGCTGCTTACGCGCAGGAACAACTGCTTTTGGATGGGGCAGCCGCGTCTTCTCTACTCGCGATTGGCTGAGTAGTAAGTCAGCATCTAAATCAATTCGATCAAGCTCAGAAACCGGGGCTGCATTTCGATGGCGCAACTTACGACGCAGTTCTTTCAGGATGGGAAAAGCAAACTGGCCGCTGCCTTCACGGCCGAGATCGGGCGCCACGAAATGGAGATGCTGCCTTTCCCCGTTCTGGAAAGCTGATCAAATACCTTTCCTGCCGTCCAGATTTGTGCATGATAAACCGGATTATCGCGCCGTCTCGGCGAGCAAGATTCGGAATCGGTCATTGACTGCTTCTTTGAGCTTCTGCTGGCATCCGATGTACCGTTCGGTTGTTTGCACAGACGCGTGGCTCAGGAGAAACTGAATCTGTTCGAGTTCTCCCCCAGCGTGATGGCAGAGGCGGGCGCATGTGCGACGAAGATCGTGGGGCGCGAGATGGTCGATGCCGATTCGTTTGGCATATTGTTTTACCGCACTGCAATTCCCCATCACCGCCGCCGCTATCATCTTTTTCGTTGCTGTTACCGCCGCCACGCCCTCATCACACGACCAGATTGTGAAACGACGCTAAAACCAAGGACAATGAGGCAAGAACTTTGTTGAAGCAACTAATGCGATTAAGGGCGCCTCTATTAGGTTGAGCGTGCCTGATTCGTCCGCCGACAACAGCGCGCTCGACCATGGAGCAGGGGCGTTGGGTTTTCGCGATTTCCCCGGCTTGCCGACGGCGAAGGAGAATCGCAATGACAGCCGTGGGACCCTGCTCATCAATCCTCGCAGAGTTCGCTTACCCAATCGGAAGGAACAAATGTCTACGGAAACTAAGCAAACGAAATTAACAAATAAAGAACTGGAAGAGACGCTCCGCGATGTAATTCAGAGTCTGATCGATAGTCAGGAAGGCTTTCAGAAGCTCGGAGAGCACCTGAAGGACGCGACGCTCAAGAGCTATTTCATGGCGGAATCATTGAAGCGCGCCTCGTTCCGTGGCGAGCTCGAAAATCTACTTCACCAGGGTGGCGTTCAAGACGTTCAGGAGAGCGGCACCGTGAGCGGCGCTGTCCATCGTAGCTGGGGCAATCTCAAGGCCCATCTTGGCGGCAGCGATCACACGCTTCTGGAAACTGCTGAGCAAGGCGAGGATGCGGCGAAGAAAGCATATAAGGATGCACTGGAGAAGGAGCTGCCCCTGCCCGTCCACCAACTCCTCTCAACGCAATATGCCCATATCCAGACGTCGCACGATTATGTGAAGGTCGCGCGCGACAGCAGCAAATAGCAGACACCTGTCGCCAAGCAGACAGAAAGGCCCAAGCACAGTCTTTTCTTTAGCCTTTTCCGCCTCGACGACATTGTGAAACCCAATAACACAGGTAATGCGTCCTACAGGCTCCATACGTGGGGCTCAGAGATGAGGTGTGCGGAACGGGTTTTCCTAAGCATCGAGCATTCATTTTATTGAAGATTCGTAGCTTATTGAAGATTCGTAGCAGGGCCGGACCGGACTCACTAGAGGCGCTTGAACACTTACACCAGACTCTTGAACCCCATGAGTGATTATCGCGGCCCTGAGGCGTCACATGCAGAAACAATTCATACCATCGATTCCGGACATCTCAATTAGATCGCCAGCCAAAATGTCGAACGTGGGCATCATACAGACGGAGGATGATCTCGATTATGAACAAAAAGAGTTCACTCAAAGCGAGGAAAAAAGCGGTTAAACGG
>JBAVYX010000487.1:0-26042 GCA_049588475.1 Silvibacterium sp.
GAGTAGAGCAGTTCCCCGGCCAGGGCCCGTCGAACGTGATAATCGACAATAGCAAAGGCATCACCGCCGGCTACACCGTGACGTTTACCTCAAACCTCGTCAATGACCTTCGTTATGGCTATATCCGCCAGGGGTTCGGCAATAGCGGTGTGGGTTCTGGCGAGTACAACGAGTTCCGTTTCATGGATGACCTGACGGCAGAGACGCGCAATACCATTGTCAGCGTGCCGGTGAATAACATCGTCGACAACCTGAGCTGGAATAAGGGCAGGCACACATTGCAGTTCGGAGGAAACTGGCGGCTCATCCACCAGAACTTCGGAACTGATGAAAACTCTTTCAACAGCGGGACCACGAACCCTTATTGGCTTAGCGGCAGTCCTCCCGATCCTTCCACGGTTGGCGGCCTGCCGGTAGACAATGGCTTTACCAATTCGTATTTGATTGCCTATGCCAACCTGGTGGGCACCCTCCCCCAGATTACCGATGTGCAGAATTATGCCGTTTCCAGCGCCACAACCGGGACCCTGCTGCCTGAGGCAGCCTTCATTAATAGGTCTTTCAAGACGAACGAGTTCGAGTGGTATGTACAGGACTCATGGCGGGCGTTGCCCAACCTCACTCTGAACTTCGGGTTACGCTATACATTTCTCTCGGTGCCATGGGAAACTCACGGCCAGCAGGTCGCTCCTACAATCGACACTCATGCCTGGTTTTTGCAGCGTGGAGCGGCGGCCGCGCAGGGGCAGATTTTTGAGAACCCCCTGGCCTTCGCGCCGAACGGGCCGTTCTACAGCAAGCCGGGCTTTTGGCCAGCGCAAAAGGATAACTTTGCACCACGTTTGTCTGTGGCCTATTCTCCTGATCCTAAAACCTCCATCCGTGCCGGATTCGGCATGTTCTATGACCACTTCGGCCAGTCTCTCGTGAACACCTTTTCCCAGCAAGGCTCCTTTGGGCTCAGCACGCAGCTCTCAAATCCTGCGGGCGTCCTCGGCTACTTCACAGCTCCTCGCTTCGTCGGCCGCCAGACCCTCCCTCCCATCAGCGTTCCGCCAGGCGCGCCCACCACCACCTTTCCCTTCACGTATCCCCGGGGAAATTTCGCGATCCAATGGGGCCTCGACAATAAACTGAAAACGCCTTACTCCGAAACGTTTAACGCCTCCGTCCAGCGCGAGATTCCGGCTGGATTCACCATCGAAGCTAACTATGTTGGGCGTCTCGGCCGTCACCTGCTGCAAAACCTGGATATAGCGGAGCCCGTCGACTTTATCGATACGAATGGCGGCGGCGACTACTTCCACGCCGGCAGTCAGCTCTCGGCACTCGTCGATCAAAACGGCGGAAATTTCCCCGCGCCCGTGCCGGCGATTCGATACTTTGAAGATGTATTTCCTTACATGGCCAACTTCGATTACCCGGGCGAGAGTGCAACCCAGGCTATCTACAACAATGAATGGGCGCCCTTCCGCTCAAACCTCGGCGCAACCACAGCTCTGGCCGATATAGACTTTTACTGCTTCAGCGGTACGCTGGGGGTTGCATATCCCTGTCCCGCCGATCACCAATCGCGTTTCTGGCAGGATCAATTCTCTTCGCTTTACGTTCTGTCCACCATCGGCATGAGCTATTACAACGCCGGCCAGTTGATTCTGCGGCATCCAATGAGCCACGGCCTCAGCGTCGACTTTAGCTACACGTTCGCCAATTCCATTGACATGGGATCGGACGCAGAGCGCGGAACCGAGTTCAACGGCCACGGCGGCAATTTCAGCAACATCATTAACTCCTGGAAACCATCATTGACCCGCGCCCACTCGGACTTCGACATCCGTCACCTTATTACCGGTAATTGGGTCTATGAGCTGCCCTTCGGCCATGGAAGAACGTACATGAACTCCTCCAATGCCGTCACCGAAGCCCTCCTGGGCGGATGGCAATGGTCCGGCATCAACCGCTGGGCCAGCAGCCTGCCGTTCAGTCTCACGGATCCCGGCTGGTCGACTAATTGGCAGCAGTCGGGCAACGGAGTGGTTACCAGCAAGGTCAAGATGCAGAAACACGTCCTCAACGGCGCACCGCAGGTCTTTGCCGACCCGAACGCCATCAATAGTGGAACCGCGACTGGCGGGCCAGTTCGTCTGTCCTACCCTGGCGAGGCGGGACAGCGCAACAACTTCCGCGGCGACGGATTCTTCAGCCTCGATTCCGGGCTGGCGAAGGCCTGGCAATTCAAGGAGTACGGCGCGCTCAAATTCTCCTGGGAGGTCTACAACGTCACCAACAGTGTGCGGTTCAATAGCAACCCGATTACTTCTCTAAGTGCCGGGCTTACCGGCGGAAGCCTTGGCTCTTACGCCCAAATGCAGAATGCGCCGCGGCGCATGCAGTTCGGCCTCCGCTACGACTTCTAAACCGGCGCCCACACATAGGCGCTCAAATCCTTGGCCGGAGATCCATTCGATCTCCGGCCATTTTTCTTGCGAAGTAAATCCTCTCTCCCAAAAGTTATCCCCTGGCATCCTCATTGCGAAATTGGTCGGCAATTTCCCCACTCAAAATTGATCACTCACCACAAAATTCTCCGAGCTCATCACAGAGCGGCTGCTCTCGTTGCCATGAAGCGCTATCGTGACCCATCGGGAACGAGATAGCCGTCACGGGCACGAGGGCGGCCAAAGCAGTATTTTTTGGAGGAAATTGTGACCAAGCGTTGTTTGTGTGTAGCCGTCGTGTTTCTTCTGGTGGCCTTCGTGGCTACCGGTTTTTCCCAGACAACCGCAACGTCGGTGCGTGGCCTTATCACCGATCCCAGCGGCGCTGTGGTGCCGAACGCCAAAATCGTCCTCACGGATAATGCCAGCGGCAGAAAGCTCGAAGCCACCTCGAGCGGTTCCGGCGAATATGTCCTTGGACACATTCCTCCCGCCACATATTCCATTGTTGTCACGGCGACGGGCTTCGCCAGTCAAACCAAGACGGCTGAATTGCTCGTCAATCAGCCAGCCACCATCGACTTCGTCGTCTCCGTCGAGGCCAGCCAGGTCGTCGTCAACGTTAGCGCTGAAGCGCAGACCCTGAACCTTTCCGACGCCACCATCGGCAACTCCGTCAACAACGCAGTGATCCAGTCGCTTCCCATGGAAGGTCGCAACGTCCCCGACCTTTTGAGCCTTCAGCCTGGAGTTCTCTACTTAGGCCGCGCGGTCGATACCGATAGCGACAGCCGCACCGGGGCCGTGGCCGGTGCGAGGTCTGACCAGACAAATGTCACTCTCGATGGCGTCGACGACAACGATCAGAACAACGGCTATGCCTTTACCGGCGTTTTGCGCGCTACCCTCGATTCCACTGAGGAGTTCCGTGTCACCACCACCAACGCCAATGCCGACGCAGGACGCAGCTCCGGCGCGCAGGTTACGCTCGTCACTAAAAGCGGCACCGATCAGTTTCACGGCGCCTTATACGCATACAACCGCAATACCTTTACGGTGGCCAACGACTGGTTTAATAAGGCAGCGCAGATAGGAGCGGGTTTGCCCAATGTGCCCGGCAAGCTTATTCGCAATACCTTCGGCGGCTCCCTCGGCGGCCCCATTAAGAAGGATAAGCTCTTCTTCTTTTTCAATTACGAAGGCCAGCGCACTGCGGAAAACAAGCAGATCACCCAGATCACTCCAACCGCGTCCTTCAAAGCGGGCAATCTCAGTTACCAAAACGACGAAGCAGGCGATGTTACAACGCTGTCGTCATCGCAGGTTGCCAGCATGGACCCGAACTGCAGCGGTAACGGTACCTGCTCCTGGGGACCCGGCGTCAACCCGAATGTCCTCGCGCTCATGAATACTTACCCAACCGCAAACGGAACGGCAGCTGGCGATGGACTGAACTTCGGTTCATACTCCTTCTCATCGCCGTTTCCAGGCTCGCTTAATACCACTCTTCTCAAGCTTGATTTCCTGCCCAACGACCGGCACCATCTCTTCGTTCGCGGCAATCTGCAGAAAGACACACAGGCTGGATTTCTGCAGTTTCCCGGCCAGCCCCCGTCTACGTTTCTTACCGACAACACCAAGGGCATCATCGCCGGAGATACCTGGACAATCAGGCCAAACCTGGTCAACGACCTTCGCTATGGTTACATCCGTCAGGGGTTCAGCCTTCTTGGCATTGGCACCGGCGACTACATTACCTTCCGATTCATTTCGCAGCCGACGGCTGAATCGCGCAGCAGCATCGTGCATGTCCCGGTCAGCAATATCGTGGACAACGTTAGCTGGACCCATGGAAGTCACACCGTCGCCGTTGGTGGAGGCTGGCGGCTTGTCAACAGCGAACATGATTCCAACCTGGCCTCTTTTTCCAGCGGCAATACCAATATCGATTGGATCAACACCGGCGGATCCATTGCCAACACCGGGTCGAGCCTCGATCCGGCGCAGTTCGGCTACACGCCGGTCTGCTGCGGCGCATCTCCGACCGGCGGATTCACCAATTCTTACAACATCGCCGTCGGAACACTGGTAGGTCTCGTGCCGCAGGTCACCGGCAACTATAACTACCAGGTCAACCCCGGCGGAGCCACAGCCACGCAGGTTCCCGATGGAACTTCTCTCCGCCGGCACTTCCGCTCCAATGAGTTCGAGTACTATCTGCAGGATTCCTGGCGCGCCCGGCCCAACCTCACCTTCACCTATGGATTCCGCCATACTATTCTTCAGACGCCGTACGAGGTCAACGGTCAGCAGGTCACACCGACCATCGATATGGACCAGTGGTTCCAGAATCGGGCCGCTGCGGCATTTGCCGGTACCGTCAACCAGCCTGACATTACCTTCGCTCCGGCCGGGCCCACATGGGGACGACCCGGCTACTGGCCAAAGCAAAAGTTGAACATTGCGCCGCGCGTAGCCTTTGCCTATGGACCCGACCCCAAGACCTCCATTCGTGGCGGTTTCGGGATTTACTTCGATCACTATGGCCAGGGCATCGTCAATTCCTTTGACCAGTTTGGTTCCTTCGGCCTCAGCACCAGCATCTCGAACCCCGCCGGCTCGTATTCCGTGGATACTTCGCCCCGCTTTACCGGCATCAGCGACCTGCCTCCCAATGCGTGTGCGCAGCCCAGGAACATCGCCTATCCTTATACTGCGCCGACCGATGTGAATTGCGGCTTGGCGATCACCTGGGGAATCGACAACAAGATAAAGACTCCCTATGCCCAGGTCTTCAACTTGTCCGTGCAACGTGAGCTGCCCGGTGGCTTCACCTTCGAGGCTGCCTATGTCGGGCGTCTTGGTCGCCACCTGCTTCAGCAGCTCGATCTTGCTGAACCCGTTCCCTTTGCCGATAACAAAAGCGGGACCGGCTACTTCACCGCAGCAACCCAGATGTCGAAATTGGTGGATGCCAACGGCGGAAATCAATTTGCACGCGTTCCTGCCATCCCCTATTTCGAGAATCTCTTTCCCGATGCCGCCAATGTCGACTACCCGGGGGAAAGCGCCACGCAGGCGATCTACACCGACGTTTGGGCTCTCAATCGCGGTAATGAAACCACCGCTCTTCTCAATATGGATGCTTTTTGCTACCCGGGCTGCGGAGGTCAACCCTTCCGCTTCTACCAACGGCAGTTTTCCTCTCTATACGCGTGGAGCACGATCGGGATGAGCTACTACAACGCGGGACAGTTCATTCTTCGCCATCCGATGTCTCACGGATTGCAGATGGATCTCAGCTACAGCTACTCTTCTTCGATCGATATGGGCTCGGATAGCGAACGCACATCAGAATTGAGTACGTCGACAAACCCCAGTGTGACAAGCCCGTCTGGTAATGGAGCTTCCAGCTTCAGTTCAATCATCAACAGCTTCAATCCCGGTCTGAACCGCGCTCACTCCGACTTTGATACTCGGCATCTGATCACTCTAGATTGGGTCTACGAGCTTCCGGTTGGTCATGGGCGCCGGTTCGCCAGCAGCACCAGCCAGGTTGTCGATGCAATTATTGGGGGATGGCAGTGGAGCGGACTCAACCGTTGGAGCAGTGGCCTGCCCTTCAGTGTCATTGCGGCCGGATGGGGCACAAACTATCAGATAGAATCCGGCATGGTGCAGACCGCGCCCATCAAAATCCGCAAGCATTACATCGATGGCACACCGCAGGTCTTTGACAATCCGGCCGCCCTCAACAATGGTGTAGCCAATGGCTCGCCTCTGCGCAATCCATACCCCGGTGAAGCGGGCCAGCGCAATAACTTCCGCGGCGATGGTTATTTCGATATCGACTCAGGCCTTCATAAGACCTGGCAGATCCACGAAAAACAGTCACTCGGTTTCACCTGGGAAATCTTCAATGTGACCAACTCTGTCCGCTTCGACACCAACACGGTAAGCGTGTATGGCGGACTCAATCAGCAGATAGGTAGCGGCGAGTTGGGTGTCTATAGCTCCACGCTTACCATCCCTCGCGTCCAGCAGTTTTCCCTCCGCTACCAGTTCTAACCGGCGACCGTAGCCTACCGCGCACTTTCTAAAGCAGGAGATCGAAGCGATCTCCTGCTTTTTTCCCCGCACCGTTTCGTCACAGGAAGGGGTCATCAACCCGCGCAGCTGACCTCAATCGAGAAACTCCGTGTAAACTGAATTCTCCAGAACTACCGGATGGGCGGCCAAAGCCTCGCAAGACAAGCCCTCCGCTTAGCTTGCACGTCTCTCGAACCGAATCAGTATTCCAATTAGGCCCTAGCCCCCGGAACAAGAACGGGAGCAAAACTTCCGAGGTCTCGACTTCCCGGGCAAACTTGAGATGAAAGTGCGTTCCTATGAAGGATGGACGTTCGCAAGGCTACCTCTCTTTTACTCTGCATGCTCATCTGCCATACGTGATTCATCACGGCACATGGCCGCACGGGCTGGAGTGGCTGCTGGAAGCAGCCGCGGAAACTTATCTGCCGCTGCTGCGGGTGCTCGGCAATCTTGAGCGCGATGGCATCGCCCTGAATGCCAACGTCAATCTCTCCCCAGTCCTGCTTGAACAGCTCGCGCACCCCACCTTCAAAGCTGAATTCCCCAAATATGTAAGGCGCAAAATCCTCTCCGCTCTTGAGGACGAGAATTATTTCCGCCAGGGCGGCGAGCAGCACTTCGCCGAGATCGCAGTCTACTGGCGCGATTTCTTCCAGCAGGCGCTCAATGATTTCGAGGCTCTCGACGGCGACATCGTCAAGGGGTTCCGCCACTTCAACGATGCCGGGCTTATCGAGATCATCACCTGCTGCGCCACCCACGGCTACATGCCTTTGCTGGGCACCGATGAGAGCATTGTTGCCCAGGTGAAGATGGGAGCCGTCACGCACAAGCACCATCTCGGACGCGAGCCCCGTGGCATCTGGGTTCCAGAATGCGGCTACCGCCCTGCTGGCCTCTGGCAGGCTCCTGTTATCCCCGAAGGCAGCACAGAACCCTGGCCTCCCTTCTACCGGATCGGCGTCGAGGAAGCGCTCGCCCAGAGCGGCATTGAGTTCTTCTTCGTCGATACCCATCTGATCGAAGACTCCGTTCTCTTCAACCCCTACGAGCCCAACACTGCCGGGGGCCCCGTCGGAGCCGCAGCCGCCATCGAAGTGCCTCTTACCGATAGCCGTGCTTTCTACCGCTCCTACTATGTCGATGGACCACTGGCCCACCAGCATCCCGTCTCCGCCTTCCCGCGCGATCCTAGGACCGGAGTCCAGGTCTGGAGCGGCGACACCGGCTATCCCGGCGACGGTGACTACCTCGACTTCCACAAGAAGCGCTGGCCCGGTGGCCATCGCTACTGGCAGGTGACCGACGCCAAGGCCGATCTCGCCCACAAAACTCCGTACTACCCGGAGCGTGCCGCCGCCCGCACCCGCGACCACGCCGAGCATTTCGTCTCCGTCGCCCACGCCGCCCTCAAGGACAGCCTGAACGAGGAGCAGCCGCCCATCCTTACCTCGCCCTTCGACGCCGAGCTCTTCGGGCATTGGTGGTATGAGGGACCCCAATGGCTTGAGCACGTCGCCCGCGCCTTGGCACGGGAGGACATGCCGATCAGCCTGACCACTTGCGGGGCCTACCTCGAGAAGCACCCTTCTCCCGATTACTTATGTCTGGAGGAAGGCTCCTGGGGCAAGAACGGCACCAACGAGGTCTGGCTCAACCCGGACACTGCCTGGATCTGGACTCACATCTACCCCGCCGAGGCCATGGTCCGCGAGGTTGCGAGCGGGTGCCGCTGGAAAGATAATGGGCTGGGGGAGCGAATCGCCAAGCAACTCTGCCGCGAACTGCTCCTGCTCGAGTCCTCCGACTGGCCGTTTTTGATCACCACGGAAGCCGCGGCGGACTACGCCATTAAGCGCTTCAACACGCACCTGAAGCAGTTTCACGACGTAAGCGCCGCGTGGGATCAGTTCACGGCCACCGGCGCACTCGAATCGGAGATCGAGGAGCAACTCAAAGAGATCGAAGAGCGCGACCGCATCTTCGCGGACATCGACCCCGCACTCTGGGCGAAGAGGCAAAGCTGAATACGAACGTCACGCGTTGTTCGTGACTGAAAGCGCACTTTTATGATGGCATTGGGCCTCCGCGCCGCATCCAACCAGTAAGATCAAAGAGTTGCTGCGCAGGATTCCATCTGGTACCATCCGGTCTTCCCGCAAAGCTCCAGCAATCTCGCGGTAACTTCAAGGAGAAGAACAATATGTCAGAAGAAAATCAATCAAGCGGATTCAGTTGGTTTCTGGCCGGGCTCGGCATTGGCGCTCTCGTTGGCGTCCTCTTCGCGCCCAAAGCCGGCAAAGAGACGCGCGAAAATCTCGCGAGCAGTGCTCGTGAAGGAAGCGAATATCTGCGCCAGCGCTCGCGCGAAGCCGCCGATCAGATGAACCAATTTGTCGATCGCAGCAAGGCCCAAGTTACCGAATATGTTGACCGCGGCAAAGAATACGTCGACCGCGGCCGCGCGCAATGGGACGATTTTGTCAGCCAGGGCCGCCAGTTCGTCAATGAGCAGACGGGAAAGGTTGCAGCCGCCGTAGACGCAGGCAAGGAAGCCTATCACCAGAACGCGACCGCCGGCAGCAACGAACCCACGCAGCCTTAATCCACGAAGTTTCAATC
The DNA here is from genome assembly GCA_049588475.1 of Silvibacterium sp. Taxonomy (GTDB): domain Bacteria; phylum Acidobacteriota; class Terriglobia; order Terriglobales; family Acidobacteriaceae; genus Silvibacterium. The sequence continues at coordinate 9,153 of JBAVYX010000487.1, forward strand.
TCAGATCCGGGCAGGACGGCGGAGACGCCAACCGGGAGCCGCCATGTCATCGCAACTACCACCGATTTACTACATCATTTTCACGGGTGTGACTGCGGCTGCCGTTCTTCTGCAGACCCTAATTCTGCTTGCTGCATTCCTGGCCGTCCGACGGATCGCACTAAAACTGCAAAGCACAACCGATGAGATCAAAAAGCACGCTATCCCCACGATCATCCTGGGCCGCCAGCTGCTCGAAGACGTTTCTCCGAAGTTGAAAATCGCCGCGACGAATCTCGTTGAAGCCAGCCATTCCCTGCGTCATCAGGCCAAGCATGTCAGCACCACGGTCGATGATCTGCTCGACAAAACCACTGTCCAGACTGCCCGCGTCGACGAAATAGTGACCGCCAGTCTGGATACCGTCATACACGCCACCCGCTCCGTGCAGCAGGCGGTTGCCGTGCCAATCCAATGGGCTTCCGCGCTGTTTGCCGGACTCAAAGCTGGCTTCGATGTGCTGCGCGGGAAGGAGCCGGAACCGCGCACGGTCACGGACGATTTTGGCGAATAATAGAGGCCTGTGACGTAGCGTTTAAGCGATCCAGCCGCCGCCCACCACTTCATCCCCATGGAAAAACACCGCTGCCTGGCCCGGTGTAACCGCGCGCTGCGGCTCGTCGAATGAGGCTTCCGCCTCATCCGGTCCGGTCATGCATATGGTCGCCCATGCCGGTTCATGCCGATGGCGAATCTTCACCCGCACGCGCATCTCGCCTAGAAGTTCAGGGATTGAGATCCAGTTCAACTGTCGCGCACGCACGGTTCGCGAAGTCGCTTCATCGCCGCCGCCAACGGTCACGCGGTGAGCGGCATTGTCGATCTGCAACACATAGAGGGGATTCGGCGAGGAGACGCCCAACCCCTTGCGCTGACCAACGGTGAAGTTATGAATGCCGCTATGGTGTCCAATTACCTCGCCCGACGTGGTGACGAGTTCGCCGGCCGTGTCCGGAATTTCCTCGCCCTGCTCGTCAAGATACGCGTCGATGAACTGCTTGTAGTCCCCACCCGGTATGAAGCAGATCTCCTGCGAATCGGGCTTCGCCGCCAGTGCCAGTCCGTGCTGTGCGGCAATCTCGCGTACCTGCGGCTTCTGATAGCTGCCCAACGGAAAGAGGGTCCGCGAAAGCTGCTCCTGTGTCAGCCCAAAAAGGAAGTAGGTCTGGTCCTTGCTCAGGTCCGCCGGCCGCTTCAGGATCCACCGGTTGCGCACCGGGTCGTACTCATTGCGCGCATAGTGACCCGTAGCGATGCGATCCGCACCAATCTGCCGCGCGCGTACCAAAAGCTGATCAAACTTCAAATGGTTGTTGCAGAGTGAGCAGGGAATCGGAGTCCGTCCTGCAAGATACTCCGAAACAAACGGCCGCACCACGTCGCGCTCGAAGCGCTCCTGCTCGTTGATCACGTAATAGGGAATTCCCAGCGTCTCGGCGACGCGGCGCGCGTCGTATACGTCATCGATCGAGCAGCAGCGACCCTGAACCTGTTCGGGCATGCCTTCGTGACCAGCCAGACGGCGCTGATTCCAGAGCTGCAGGGTCAGGCCGACAAGCTCGTAGCCCTCATCCTTGAGCATCGCCGCAACCGTCGAGGAGTCCACTCCCCCGGACATAGCGATGGCAATCGTATTGTTGTGTCTGTAGTTCACTCTCTATTCAGTATGACAGTAGAAGCCGGCTTTATCCCAGCGTGCCCGCGTTCACCGGGGCCAATTCGCGCAGACGTGTGACCGCGGCAGGTACGAGTTCGAGCGCCGCGTTTACTTCGTCCTCGGTGTTCAGCTTGGTCAGGCTGAAGCGCAGGCTGGCGCGGGCGCGGGTCGAAACGAGCCCCATGGCCGTGAGCACGTGCGACGGCTCGGTGGCTCCCGACATGCATGCTGATCCCCCGGAAACGGCGAGTCCCTTGAGATCGAGGGCGATGACCAGCGCTTCTCCTTCGAGATTGTCGAATTGAAGGTTGGTCGTGTTGGGCACGCGAGGAGCCTCGCCCCCATTCACTGCGCAATCTTCAACTCGGGCGACAATACCCTGCTCCAGACGAGCGCGAAGACTGGCGACGCGATCCATGGTCCCGTCGCGCAGAGCCTCGACTGACAATTCAGCCGCTTTGCCCAGACCGACAATGCCGGCAACGTTCTCCGTCCCGGCGCGACGCTGACGCTCATGCGTGCCCCCGAAGAAGAGGGGCTCGATCCGCGTTCCTCGTCGAACATACAAGACGCCAGTCCCCTGCGGCGCGTGCATCTTGTGTCCCGAGATGCTCAACAGATCGCAGCCGATGGCCTTGACGTCGATCTCGAGCTTGCCGGCCGCCTGCACCGCGTCGGTGTGGAACCAGATGTCGGCCTCCTGTGCGATGCGACCGATTTCTTGTATCGGCTGGATGACGCCGGTCTCATTGTTCGCCATCATCACGCTGATCAGCCTGGTATTGGAGCGCAGTTCGCGCCGCACATCCTCGGGATCGATACGCCCCTCGCGCGACACGGGCAAAAACGTCACATCGACGCCGCGCTCTTGAAGCCGTTCGACCGCATGGAGCACGGCATGGTGCTCGATTGACGAAGTGATGACGTGGTCGCCCGGCTTCACCAGGCCAAACACCGCGAGATTGTCGCTCTCCGTGCCGCCCGAAGTGAACACAATCTCCGACTCGCGGCAGCTCAGCAACCTGGCCACGCTCTCCCGCGCATGTTCGACAGCAGCGCGCGCCTGCTGGCCATGCTGGTGGATCGAGGACGCATTGCCGAAATTTTCCAGCAGCCACGGACGCATCGCCTCCAACACCTCGGGAAGCAGAGGCGTCGTGGCGTTGGCGTCCATGTAGATGCGGCGCATCCTTCTATTTTACCGAGGCTGGCGAGAAAGGGTTAGTCCGACCCGCGTGGCCATTGATGGAGCGACTATCGTGCCGTCCACCCACCATCGATCAGGATGGTGTGCCCTGTGATGAGCGAGGCTGCCGGTGAGGCGAGAAAGACGACGGCTCCAGCCACCTCGACCGGTACTCCGATGCGGTGCAGGCCCGCGATACGTTCGACTACTTCCGCGTGAAAGGCCGGGTCGGAGAGCACGGGTCGGGTCCCGTCGGTATAGATGAAGGTGGGCGCTACCGCGTTGACGTTGATTCCATATCGGCCCCACTCGACGGCGAGGCATTTGGTGAGATGCGCGATTCCCGCCTTGGTCATGCAGTAGATGGATTCGGTCGGCAACGCGGCGAATCCTGCCTGCGAACCCACGTTGATGATGCGGCCTCCGCCCTGGCCATTTTGGTACTGGCGGATCATCTGCCGTCCGGCCGACTGGCATGCGAAGAAGGTTCCCTTCAGGTTGACAGCGAGGGTGTGATCGAAGTCGCGCTCCGTGACATCCTCAGCAAGATTGCTGGGGGCGATTCCGGCATTGTTGACGAGGATGTCAAGGCGGCCATAATGGTCGACGGCTGCGCCGATTGCGCCACGCACCTGGGTGAGGTCGGTCATCTCCATCTGCAGCGGCAGACAACGGCGGCCAAGAGCGGTGATTTCCTCCGGCAGGTTGCCGTGGCGTTCGACGTTGCGGAGTCCGAGGGCGATATCGGCTCCGGCATGAGCGAGGGCAAGCGCGATGGCGCGCCCAAGTCCGCGGCCTGCTGCGGTGACAAGAGCGATTTGCCCGTTGAGGTCGAAACGAGGCTGGGTATCCATAGAGTATGCAAGGCCTATCTTACAAGCTGAGGGTCGTGACTGCGGGCCCGGAAATGCGGCGATTCGTCACTGAGAGGAAGTCAAAAGAGCGATGTCTCTGGTAGCCTGTCTGCGCAGTCTCCTGGAGGAGAAAAATCCCATGAACATGAAACGATGGATAGCAGTAGCGGCTTGTAGCGCGGCTCTGATGTCGCCGCTGGGCGCCTGGGCGCAGGCGGAAAAGGAAAAGCCGAAGATGGCCGTCGAGGGCACGCCAATTGCGCCGGGCGAGAGCCTGAACGCAATGATGGCCCAATTTGAGAAGGAGTTTGTGGGCGCAGCCGATGCTATGCCCGCCGATAAATACGACTTTGCTCCCACCACCCCAGGCGACTTCAAGGGAGTGCGCACCTTCGGAGAGCAGGTGAAGCATGTGGCTCAGGCGAATTACTACTTTTTTCGCGGGTGGGGCATCCCCGGGGAGATCGATCCTAAAACGTTGGACTCTCTAAAGACCAAGGACGACATCATGAAGGCCCTGAACGACAGCTTCAAGTTCGCCAACGCCGCCATTGGGTCCATTACGCCACAGAACGCTTTTACTGCGGTCAAGGGTCCAGAGGCCTACAAGGCGACGCGCGCCTCCATGGCGGCCTTGGCCATGGCTCACTCGATGGACCACTACGGCCAGATGGTCGTCTACCTGCGCATGAACGGAATCATTCCGCCTGCAAGCCGCCAGGGCGCCATGTAGCTCTCCTGCAAATCCAAAAGGCGTCCACACACGGACGCCTTTGCTGTTGCCACTTCGAGAAGCCTATCGCTCGCCGACCGGTATGTACTTCGCCGGATATTCCGGCCCGATGTATTCGGCACGCGGACGGATCAGGCGATTGTCTTCGAGCTGTTCGATCACATGCGCGGCCCAGCCCGCGATGCGGCTGACGGCAAAAATCGGCGTGAAGAGGTCGAGGTCAATTCCCAGCGTCGTGTACGTCGAAGCGGAGTAAAAATCGACGTTAGCATTGAGCTTCTTTTCCGCCCCGATGAAGAGCTCGATCTTGCGGGACATCTCAAACCATTTGGCGCTGCTGGCCGAGCGTCCCAGATCTTCTGACATCTTTCGCAAGTGCGTCGCGCGTGGGTCCTCGGTGTGATACACGCGGTGGCCAAAGCCCGAGATCTTCTTCTTTTTCGCCAACATCGTTTTCACATATTCAACCGGGTCGGCGCCTTCCTTATCGATCTCGAAGAGCATGCGCATCACCGCTTCATTCGCGCCGCCGTGCAGCGGACCCTTCAGCGCTCCGATGGCGCCGGTGATCGCCGAGTGAATGTCGGCGAGCGTGGCGGCAATTACGCGCGCAGCAAAGGTGGAGGCATTCAGCTCATGGTCGGCATGCAGAATGAGCGCCACATCGAACGCTCGCGTTTCGGTTTCCGTGGGCTTCTCGCCGGTAAGCATCCACAGAAAATTACCCGCATGCGACAGGGCCGGGTCGGCGGCAACCAGATCCTTGCCCTTGCGGATACGGTCGAAAGCGGCGACCAGCATGGCAATCTGCGCAGTGAGGTCGAAGGCCTTGCGAACGTTCGAATCGTGATCGACTGCCTTTTCGTCGGCGTCATAGAAGCTCAATGCGGAAACCGCCGTGCGCAGCACTTCCATTGGCGTGGCCGTTTTGGGGAAAGAGCGCAGCAAGTCGAGAATCTGAGGTGGAAGCTGGCGTGCCGCAGCGAGCTGCTTTGAAAAAGCCTCCAGCTCGGCCTTTGTGGGCAGCGTCCCGTGCCAAAGCAGGTAGGTGGTCTCCTCGAATGTCGAGTGCTCGGCGAGATCGTGAATATCGATGCCGCGGTAGGCCAGCACACCCGCATCGCCGTCGATCCAGCAGATGCCGGAGTTGGCTGCAACAATTCCCTCAAGCCCTTTTGCCGCTACCGCAGTCGCCATACGTCCTTTTCTTCCTCCAGCATCGACTTGAAAGCTTTATCGTGCACCGATCTTTATACGCCGATGCGATATCCGATGCTTCGCCGCGCCCCTCTCTTCTATTACAGACGCCTCAACGTCGGCAAGGGATGCAGGGCCAGACGGCTGGCTCGCGGTCGAGGAAGGGCTAAAGATTGTTTATAACGTAGTGCAGCCAGCGTTGTCATTCGCCGCGCCCGTCTGTGATGCCCTACGCTCGTCTGCATCAAAACGGGTTTATTCCGCCAATCGCTATGCAGTGTTAGAATCCCTGGACCGATGGCAATCCCGGACAGGATCAATCTTCGGAAACTCGCCGCGCTCGATATTCTCTTTCTCGGTCCAAGGCTGATAGTCGCCGAATTCGCCTTTGGCGTGCTCTTTTCAGTTGCGCTCGGCCTGTTCGTCCTCGTCCGGGGACACACATTCTGGCAGCTCCTGCTGGGCACTTACTTCCTATGTCTGGGGATCAACTATGTGCCCATGTTGGTCTACGCGATTGCGGTTAGCAACAAAGTGAATGCCCGGAAGGAAATGGCCGCCGAATTGGATGATTCGCGAAAAACCATGTCGAAATACCGTTCGCAGTCCCTGGTCTTACTCGTTCCATTGGCCGTGCCGATCCTTGTGCTGACTCAGAAATGGCGTAAATCACGGGACGCCAAATTACGCTCACCTTGATTGATGCCTGCTGTTTCTTTACGAACGCACAGCGGAGGCCGCGAAGCGGTCGCTTCGGAGGTATGCCGCATCGATACTGAACGGTTCACTGAGGATCATCTCCCGCATCAGTCGCGCCGTACCCGGCGCCAACAGAATGCCGTTGCGGAAGTGTCCGGTTGCCAGCCAACAACGCGGACTGCAGGCATCGACCACCGGCAGCTCGTCTGGCGCGGCTGGTCGCAACCCGGCCCACGATTCAATGACCTGCGCTGTCCGTATCGGCGGCCAGAGCGCCGCCGCCCTGTCCAACAATTGGGCAATCGCTGCCGGGTCCACCTGCTTGTCGAAGCCCGCCTCCTCGACCGTAGCTCCGATCACGATACGGCCATTGCCGCGAGGCACCAGATAGATTTCGGGGGTTCGCAGGACCACCTTGAGTCGCTGCCCATGAGCTTCCACCACTACCATCTGCCCCTTGCGCGGAGCGATCGGGATGCCTGTAAGAGTCTCAGTCCATGCGCCGCTGCAATGAATGAAGCTGTCCGCACTCCACCGTCCAGCACTGGTTTCGACGATCACCCGGTCGGTTTGCGCAGCAACGCTTGTTACAGGCGTCTCCTCAAGCAGCGTCACGCCTGCGACCCGCACTGCCCTGGGCAGCGCCCAGGCGAGGTCGCGCGGATCAAAACTCTGCTCGTCGAGGGAGAAGAAACGCAGGCCACCGGCCACCAGTCCCGGCGCGAACGCGTCCAGCACGGCAGCGTCCAGTTCGCGAAAACCCTTCGACAGACGCCGCGCGCCCTGAATCGCCTGCGTGGTTCGCATGTGTATAGAAATGCCCGAGAGCCGCTCTACATCTTCCAGAAACCGGGGATAGAGCCGCAGACTCAACTCCGCCAGCGGCCGCAGCGCCGGAGGGTTCTCAGGATCGCCTGCGGCAAGCATGCCGGCCGCGGCCCAGGAGCACTCCGCCATTGCGCGTCCACGCTCAAAGACCGTTACTTGCAGGCCGGCGGCCGCGAGTTCGAGCGCCGTGGAGAGCCCGATGATGCCTCCGCCCGCGATGGCTACTTCGGTGTGGTTCACACGTCTATTTTATGGTGTGATACATGGGGCCCGCGATTTTTGAGGGAGCCAAAGTTCAGGCAGTTCAGCAAGCCTCGGTTGCTCAGTTTTCATCTGATAGCGCTGTTTCATTCCATCAAGATGAGATCGCAACACAGTTTGCTGCTGACACGTCTATACGAAATGCTCTAATCTTCGGCTCATCAGCTCACACGAACGAAAGGGAAGAAAGAAATGAGTGAAACACCTGTGGTTCCTGAGCAGCGCAGTTTTTCGGGGCTTTTCCTCGCGTTGTTGGCCGTCGCCGTCATCGCCGCCATAGCCGGTCTGGCATGGAGCTACCATCTTTCCGGACGAGTGACCAATGCCGAGGCACAGCTTTCCCAGGCGCAGCAACGCAATGAAAAGCTTGCCACCGCACTCGATGACACCAATGCCCGCCTCAAGGTGACCACCGAAACACTGGGACACTCGCTGGGGCTGACGCAGCAGCAGCTCGAAACCAAAGCTCAGGAGCTGTTGCGTCGCCAGCAGGCCGATACCAAGAGGCTGGAGACCCAGCAGGCAGCCACGGAGCAACACGTCAGTTCGGTTTCAAGCGATGTATCGGGCGTAAAGACCGATGTGGGTGGCGTGAAGACCGACCTGACTCAGACCAAGACCGAACTCCAGAATGCCGAGTCGCAATTGCAGAGCATGAAGGGTGATATGGGCGTACAGAGCGGGCTGATCGCGACAAATCATAATGAGCTGGAGATCCTGAAGCACAAGGGCGACCGCAACTACTACGAATTCACGCTCACCAAGGGCCAGAAAAAGCCGGTCTCCACCGTGAGTCTCGAACTGAAGAAGGCCGACGTGAAACACAGCCGCTACACGCTTGAGGTGTACGCGGATGATAAGCAAATCGAGAAGAAGGACCGCGGCCTGAATGAGCCCGTGCAGTTCTACACTGGCAAGGACAACCTGCTCTATGAGCTCGTTGTCAACAGCGTCGACAAGAATACTGTCAAGGGCTACATCGCGACCCCCAAGAACGCCCCCGTGCCTGTCAGTACTTCTGGGCAGTAGTTGCCGCTGAAAACTCAGGCGGCTTGGACAGGCCCGGCCTTTAGCCGGGAGATACTCCCTCAGCGGTCGAAGCCGCTGGCGCTACGATTTTGCCACGTGTAGCAGCAGTGGCTTCTGATGCTGGAAGGTCATCGTGATATCCAGGCCGTTCCGCGAGTCCCATTGGGCTTTGCTGATCGGGTAACTAAAGATCATCATGCCTTCCACCTGCTGGCCCGGTGGTATCGTCAGGTCGCGCGGCAAGGGATCCTTGCGCATCGATTTGAGGTCGGGATACGCCATGAAGACCTTGGCAAAATCCGTCTGCGTAGCCGCGAGGCTGCGCTGCTCTTCGTCGGGCAAATCCACCACTCCCCACATGTCGTGCAGAAATAGCGGGATGTCGGTCTGGTTTCGGATGCGCACATCGGTCAACACCAGTACCTCATCGAAGGTGTCGCTTTGTCCGGCGATACCTTCTGTGGCTGCCCCGTGGTTCGGTCCCTTGCTCAGGTCGCGATGGATGGGGTAGATGTTGACACTGAGCACTTCGCCGGCATGCACCGGCGGCTTGGTGTTGAAGTACACATACGCGCCAATCGCCAGCACGACAAGTACAAATGCGCCTCCCACCGAGAGCCACGCATTGTCGGATTTCGTCTCTTCACTCATCTTTTGCGGATACTCACAATCTTCGATTCTAATTGTCAACGCCATCAGGTGCCGGGTGCCCCATGCCCGGAGTTTCGGACATGGGTTCTCGAACCTCACGGTTTTGGTCTTAACGCTCCCAGGAATTCCTTCGCCGGCCGAGTGTTCACCACATCTTCCCTTTGTAACCATGCACGGCGAAGCTGCTGGACGCCGTACCGCATCGTCTCCATGTGGCTCGTGTGGTGCGAGTCCGTATTGATCACGATCTTGCAGCCCTGCTCCTTCGCCAGACGCAGGTCGCGATCACACAGGTCCAGCCGGTCAGGATACGCATTGTGCTCGACCGCAACTCCCAGCTCCGCCGCGCGCCGCAGCACCGCCGGCAGGTTGATCTGGAAGCCCTCGCGCCGCAGTAGAAGCCGTCCGGTTGGATGCCCGAGAATACGCACGTACGGGTTCTCGATTGCGCGCAGCACGCGCTCCGTCATCTCCTGCTCCGGCTGATTGAAGAGGCTGTGCACGCTAGCGATGACCACATCAATCTGGGCCAGCACTTCATCCGACAAGTCGAGTGCACCGTCGCTGAGAATATCCACCTCGATCCCAGGAAAGACGCGAATCCGCCCATTTAATGCGGCATCTGCCTCGCGAATCCTCTCAATATGTTCAAGCGCCCGCTCATCATCCAGCCCAAACGTCATCGCCAGATTTTTCGTATGGTCGGTGATGGCGATGTACTCGTATCCGTGCGCGATCGCTGCCTCAGCCATCTCAAGAATCGTGTTGCGTCCGTCCGTCACTGTCGTGTGCATGTGCACATCGCCGCGTATGTCGCCGAGCTCGATCAGCGCTGGTAGCCGGTGCGCCTCCGCTGCCTCAATTTCGCCGTTATTCTCCCGCATTTCGGGCGGAATCCAGTCCATTCCCAGCGCCGCATAAATCTCTTCCTCGGTGCGGCCGGCGACGACCGATCCGTCGTCGATGCGCGCGAGCGCATATTCGTTAAGCGTGTATCCGCGCTTCAGCGCCCGTTGCCGCAGCGTCACATTATGCATCTTCGAGCCCGAGAAATACTGCAGCGCCGCACCATATGAGGCTTCCGGCAACAACCGCACATCCACCTGCAGGCCGTCGCGCAGCCGGAAGCTGACCTTGTTCTGTCCCTTTGCGATCAGGTCGGCAATCGGAGGATACGCCGCGGTGTATTCGACCGCCGCGTCGACGTTATCTTCGGCGCAGGCCGGCCCGGTTACAAGAATGTCGAGATCACCCACCGTCTCGCGCCCGCGTCGCAGCGAGCCCGCCGGCTCGATAACGTCCAGGCCAGGGAACGCCCGCAGGTACGCGATCAGCTTCTCCGCCGCCGTCTCCGCATCATCGATCAGGAAGCGCCCGCTGTTCTTCTTGTAGTCTTCGATCCCTTTGCGCAGCTTTTCGATCTGCTTCTTCCCGAAGCGCGGCAGATCGTTCAGTTTCTCCGCCGCAATCGCCGCCTCCAGCTCATCCACCGACCCCACCTGGAGCGATTCCCACAAAAACGCAACCGTCTTCGGACCCATTCCTGGCAGCTTCATCATCTGCAGCATGCCGGGCCGGTATTTCGCCAGCAGCTGCTCGCGCAAAGGCAGAGTGCCGGTCTCTTCCATCTCGCGAATATTCGCCGCCATGCCCTTTCCAATGCCCGGAATCTCCAGGAGCTGCTTCGGATCGTTCGCGATCACGCTAAGTTGGATCGTGCTCGACTCCACTGCCTCAGCCGCGCGCCGGTAGGAACGGATGCGGAAGGAATCGCCATTGTCGATTTCCAGCAAATCGGCGGTTTCACCCAGCAGTTGTGCAATCGTGCGGTTATCCATCGCGATTCTGATTATGGGCTATTCCAAATAGAAATAGAAAACCCAGCCTGGGCATGCGGGCTGGGCTCTGCGGTCACCCGAAAACGCGCACATATCATGCGGCTTTCTGCGGGAAAGCAGTGCGTACCTCGGTTATTTCAGTGTTTCGTGGGTTAGGCGATTTCTTTCAGGCGAGTCACCTGGTCTGCCTGCGGTCCTTTCTGTCCTTCCACGATGTCGAATTCAACGTCGTCGCCTTCTTTCAGGCTCTTGTATCCGTCGATCTGGATCGCGCTGTAATGCACAAAAACATCTGGCCCATCGTCGCGCCCGATAAACCCGTATCCCTTAGCGTTGTTGAACCATTTCACCTTGCCTTTGTATTGAGCCACGTGCGCTTGCCTTTCTGAAAGCAGATTGAGGTTGGGGGGTTACCAACCTGCCTACAGTAAAGACGCGGCACAGCCCGCTTTGGTTTTCTAAAGTTTGTTCCACCCCCAAACCGGCCGAGGCAAGACTGCTCTAATCTCTCTTCTTCTTCTTTCTCAATCGCGCGTAAAGCATTACAGAAACGAGTGTTTTTCCATCCCGAATCTTTCCTGCGTCAATCAATCTCAGAACCTCCGACAGCGGCACCTGATAGATCTCCAGCTTCTCGTCAGCCTCCGGTTCCGCGTCTCCAGCCGTGAGCCCTTCGGCCAGAAACACCTGCATCCACTCGCCCAGAAAGCCGGGACTCGCGAAGTAACGCGTCAGCCTTGTCCACTTCTTCGCTCGAAAACCGGTCTCCTCAATCAACTCCCGCTTGGCCGCCGCCAGCCGATCCTCGCCTTCGTCCACCTTGCCCGCCGGAACCTCGTACAGAAACTGCCCCGCCGCATGACGGTACTGCCGCTCGATCACAATCAGAGGGTCCTTCTTGCTCTTCGAGTCATCCACGGCCAGGATCACCACCGATCCGTTGTGCCGGATGATGTCGCGCCTCACTGGCTTTTCTTCGCCGGCTTCCTGCACTTCGTCTGTGAAGACGCGAAACAGCGGCACCTCAAAGGCCTGCGTGGATGAGATGACCTTGGCCGGTTTGCCCGGTTCGATCTTGAGTTTTCCCTTTACTACCTTCAGACCCTGTGCTCCCTTCTTCTCTTTCTTCTTCGCCATGCTTGCTCCTTACCCGGGTTTTCTTTACGGTACCATCCGGATAAGAGCATAAGAATGAAGCCCGCCCGCAAGACGGACGTCGCCGCGATCGGCCTCGGCAACTGGGGCGCCTCGCTCGCGTCCGCGCTCACCAACGCCGGTGTGCCTCTGCGCGAGGTCGTCGTGCTCAGACAAGAGCGGTCGTCTCCATATCCAACAGTCTCCTGGGCAAAGGCTGCTCTCGATGCCCATATTCTGTGGCTCTGCGTCCCCGACTCTGTCATCTCTGAAGCCGCAGCGCACATCGTGAGCCGGCGGGACAATCTCAAGGGTCAGATCGTTGTCCACTCCAGCGGCGCTCTCACCGTCAACGCTCTCGAACCAGCCCTCCGCGCTGGAGCCACCGTCGCTTCCGTGCATCCCGTCATGACTTTCCCCACGCGCGCCGTCGTCCCGCTTGATGGCGTGCTCTTCGGAGTCGAGACGTCCGACCATACTACGCGGCGCTCGCTGTACTCCGTCATTTGCAGGCTCGGCGGCACGCCCTTCGATATCGCATCGAAAGACAAGGCCCTTTATCACGCCGCCGGAACGCTCGCCTCGCCGCTCCTCGTCTCGGCGCTAACCGCAGCTATCGAAACAGCTCGCCTCGCCGGACTCGACCGCAAGACCGCCGCCCGGTGGGTGCGGTCTCTCGCCCAGACCACCTCGAACAACGTTTTCGCCCACGGTCCTGCCCGCAGTTTCAGTGGTCCATTTGCCCGGGGAGACGTCGGGACAATTCGGCTGCATCTTCAGGCCCTCCAAGCGCATCCGATGCTTGCGGACCTTTACCGTTCCCTGGCCGCATACGCTCTCGGCGCTCTGCCCGTTGAGAACGCACAGGCGCTTGTCGATGCGCTGCGCACACCGGCAGCGTTGAAGCCGGACACAGTACCCGGGAAGCAGCCGAAACGCGGCTCCCGCATGAGAAACTGAAGCAGCGTTCCTGAGGAGAGAGGCCAGGCCTTGCAGACCGAGTGTTACCCCATCTCGATCCTCCCCCGGCTCAGCCGCCTCTTCCTCGATTATGCGGATAGCCGCGAGCCCCTCGCGCCGTTTTTCCCTTACAGCCCCTATCCGCAGCAATGGACAAAGCAAACTCCCACACACGCCCCAGCCTTACGCTCCCATATCGCCGATCTGCTCGATGAGCAGAACCGCGGCTTCGGCGCAAGCGCGGCAACGTTAGACAATATCGACCGCCTGCGTCAGGGAGCCCCGGCCGTCGTAACCGGCCAGCAGGTAACCCTCTTCGGCGGACCCCTCTTCACTCTCTTCAAAGCCGCAACGGCGATTCGCAAAGCCAAAGATACCGGCGCAGTCCCAATTTTTTGGCTCGCGACCGAGGACCACGACCTCGATGAAGCCGACCACGTCACTTTGCCTTCGCGCCATGAGCTGCACACGCTGCGCCTGGTTCACGCGGAGAGCAACCGTGCTGTCGGGAAAATCCCCCTCGGTACAAATATTCGCGTGCTGCTTGATCAGGCAACCGACCTGCTCGGCCCTAGCCCGATCCTCGACGCCCTTGAGGCGACTTACACCCCCGGCGCGACCTTCGCCGAGGCCTTCGGAAAGCTGCTAGCTTCCATCTTCGCCGACGATGGCCTCATCCTCATCGACGCCGCCGATCGCCGCTACCACGCACTCGGAGCGCCCGTCCTGCGCCACGCCATCGAGCACGCCGCGAAACTCGAATCCGCCCTTTTCGAGCGCAACAAATTACTCGAAGCTCGGGGCTACCACGCCCAGGTGCTGGTCGCCCCTTCGTCGAGCCTCCTTTTTCTCATCGACGACGAAACTGGCGCGCGCCTCGCCCTGAAACGCAAGAACGAGTATTGGACTACCGGCAAAAAGTCTTTTTCCACGCCAGATCTGCTTGCCATCCTCGATTCCGCCCCCGAGCGCATCAGTCCTAACGCCTTGTTGCGCCCCGTTTTTCAGGATTTTCTCCTGCCTACGGCCGCCTACATTGGAGGCCCCGCCGAGATCGCCTATTTTGCCCAATCTCAGGTGCTCTACGACGCGATCCTCGGCCGCACCACGCCCGTTATCCCGCGCCTCAGCTCCACGCTCATCGAGCCTTCCGTTGCCACCATCCTCGCGCGACACGAGCTATCGCTCGACGACATCCTCCGCTCGCATCCTGACGATCTGGCCCAGCGCCTCGGAGCGCGTTCCATGCCCATCGAAGGAAAGCGCAAGCTGGCCGCAGCAGGCAACGCGCTCGATGAGGAGCTCACCAGCCTCACCCAGTGGATGCACGCCCTCGACCCGGGCCTCGGTCGGTCCGCAGATGTGTCAGCGTCGAAAATGCGCTACCAGATGAACCGTCTCCGCCGCCTTGCCGCGAATTATCAGCTCCAGACGGAGGCCAGCCTTCGACGTCATATAGACGGGCTCTATCTCAACCTATTCCCGGACCATCATCCCCAGGAGCGCATCATCGGCGCGGTTGCTTATCTGGCTCGCTATGGTGACTCGCTCATTCCACAGCTCATCGAGCAGGCATCGCAGGAGTGTCCCGGCCACAAGGCGATCTTCCTATAGCCCTCACCGTCCCTCCGATTGCTTTCAAGCTTTTCACCATTCGCGGCGCCTAGATCGTAATCCCCGATGAGCAAGACAGAACCGCGAGCAGGATCCAAAGGGCGTTTGCACGCAGTCCAGTCACACAACACATTTCGCTGAAGGGTGAGAAGGCGCTGGCATTCGTGGCGGATGTTCAGCAGGCGTTCGCTTTGGGTATTGCGCCGGTATGAATAAGATTGCGATAGCGATCGATCGAGCTTATACGGCAGGGAGACGATAACTTTCGCGGAGAAGAATATTTATGAAGCCACAGCGGTCTTTTCTGAGCTTCGTTTGCCTGCTTTTTCTTGTCCTTTGGTGCGCAACCGTCGTGGCGGGAGCGCAACAGACGATTGTCGCCATCCGGCATGCAGAAAAGCCCGCATCGAGCCTCGGACAACTGACCTGCAGGGGGTTGAATCGAGCTCTGGCGCTGCCGAAGGTGTTGATTCCGCGCTATGGAAAGCCCGACCGGATTTACGCGCCAGATCCCGGCACGCGGATCGGGCAACTGGGCAACTTGAGCTACTCCTATGTGCGGCCGCTGATGACCATTGAGCCGATAGCCATCCAATTGGAGATGCCGGTGAATGCGCTGATCGGCTTCAAGAATGTTGGCCAGCTGAGAAAGGAGCTGCTGGCTCCGGAAAACGCGAACTCAGTGATCTATCTCGCGTGGGAGCATAACTATCTGAACGAATTTGCGAAACGGATGCTGAAGGCTTACGGCAAGGAACCCTCGGCCGTTCCTGACTGGCCGGACAACGAATACGACAGAATTTATGTCTTCAGGATCAAAGAAGTGGACGGAAGACGGGAGCTGACATTCAGCGTGGAATACCAGGGGCTGAATGATTCTCTCAGCGATAAGTGCCCAGGGCAGTAGGGACGCGGCGGCTTAGCTCAGCGTGACGGAATCATTGACTCCAACCCCAAATTCACGTAATCTAAACTGGTTGCGCAGTCTGCGTGTGCCCGTCTGTCTGACTGGGCTGTGAACGCGGAAAACCAACAGGTTTGAATCTGCGCCAGCCTCACGCGAACAGCATTCTGTAAGCTGCGGGGAGTTTTGAGTCCGCGGCTGCTATTTGCGCGGGCAAGTTACGTTTGGGCGAGCATGAGTCTCGCGAGCAGGGCTGAGGAGAAGGAAAGAACGATGTCTACATATATTCCGAGCGCGCACGAGATTGACCGCAAATGGTTTCTGGTGGACGCCAGTGGTAAGACACTGGGCCGCCTGGCTACCGAAGTGGCAAGCGTGTTGGCTGGCAAGAGGAATCCCAAGTACGTGCCCTTCATGGATATGGGCGACCACGTTGTCGTGGTGAATGCCGAGAAGGTGCGGCTGACCGGGCTGAAGAGCCAGCAGAAGACCTATCGCCGCTACACCGGATTTCCGGGCGGGCTGCGTGAGGAGTCGTTTGTTCGGCTGCTCGAGCGCAAGCCGGAGAAGATTGTCGAGGAAGCCGTAAAGGGCATGCTTCCCAAGACCAAGCTGGGCCGCAAGATGGTGTCGAAGCTGCAGGTCTATCGCGGCGATAAGCATCCGCACGCCGCACAGAATCCGCAACCGTTAGAGATCAACGCATAAAAGCGAGAAGAGAGACCAGGACAGAGAATGGCAGATTTGGTTCAGTACTATGGAACGGGACGGCGCAAGTCGGCGATCGCTCGCGTGTTTTTGCGCCCAGGGAGCGGTAACTTCAAGGTCAACGAGAAGGCTCTTGAGGCTTACTTCGTGACCGAGCAGCAGCGGGTTTCGGCGGTTCGTCCGCTGGTGCTCACCGAGCTGACGGCGACCTTCGATGTGGTCACCACGGTCAAAGGCGGCGGCGTAAGCGCGCAGGCAGATGCGGTGAAGATGGGTATCTCCCGTGCACTGATCGAGTTCAACGCCGAGCTGCGCAAGACGCTGAAGACCGAAGGGTTGCTCTCGCGCGATGCTCGCGCTAAGGAGCGCAAGAAATACGGGCAGAAGGGCGCCCGCAAGCGGTTCCAGTTCAGCAAGCGATAGTTTTGGTCTCCCACGTCTCAGAATCGAGACGTGGGCACCCGTTTTCGCAACTTGTTGTTAGGTAGTTAAATTTTCCCAAGAGGGAATCAATCCCGGCACTCATACCGCCGGGATGCAATCCACAGAGGAGGCTGTTTGGCCACGATCACTATGAAGGAGCTGCTCGAAGCAGGTG
>JBAVYX010000488.1:0-6112 GCA_049588475.1 Silvibacterium sp.
CAGGCGTCGCGAACGCCTTCCCCCGGCTCACGTCGACTCGCTGTCATTGCGGCATGCCTGGTCATTCTTGCGGCGGCCGGATTTGGCGCGTGGCGCTTCTGGCCTCGGGCCCGGCCGTTCGCAACGAATTCTGTGAGTCAGATCACCAATGTAGGGACGATCGAAAAGATAGCGCTCTCAGGCGATGGCCGCTTTCTGGCCGAAGTAAAGAACGATAAAGGCCAACGGACGCTCTGGGTGAGAAACATCGCGACCAACACCGATACCCAAATTCTGGGCGCGTTTGGCAACGAGTATATGGGGATCGCCTTCTCGCCGGATGGCAATTATCTCTACTCTGTGCGGGGAACTACGGAAAATGTCATCATGAACACACTGTATGTCATGCCGGTCTTCGGCGGTACGCCGAGGCAGCTAGTCAATGACATCGACAGCATTGTTAGTTTTTCACCGGACGGCAAACGCTTTACCTTCGTGCGATTTACTCCTCAACGGAAGGACCAGTCCTCCGAGATCCACATCGCTAACAAAGACGGAAGCGATAACCAGATGGTCTATGCGACCCGGGAAGAGATCGGTCCGCCGGTGTGGTCGCCCAAAGGGGACAGGATCGCATGGATTAGCACGGTCGGGCCTGCGAAGTACGCGCTCCAGATCTTCGAGATCGCGTCGAAAAAATTGACGAAAGTCGCGACCGCGCCGGACATCTCTTTCTGGGGTCCATCTAACGTGGCGTGGACGCCCGACGGCCTGCACTTGCTGGCCTTTTACGTCAAATCACACAGCGATCACGCCCAGATCGGGATAGTTACGCTGCCCTCGGGCGATTTTCATCCGGTGACCAATGACGTCAGCGCTTATGGCGAGTTGGCGCTCTCCGCGGATGGACGCACCCTGGCAACGGTACTCACCAACATCGATTCGAGCGTTGCCTGGTATAAGCCCGAGGGCGGAGTTCCGCTTTCGACTACCCCGTTGCGAATTACCCCGGTCCGCATCGCCTGGGCAAACGAAGACCGTCTGCTCTTTACTGTTCCGCACATCGATATGGGCTGGATCGACCGCGCGAGCGGCGAGGTGCACACCTTCGACCTCGGGGAGGTCGCACCGGGGGATTACATCGCGGCCTGCGGCGATGACCACATCCTTTTCACCGGTTTCCCCAAGGGAACGACGGAGGCATGGGTCTTTCGTATGGACGCGGATGGAGGAAACATCGTCCAGTTGGCCACCGGTGGAATCGCGGCGGCTCCCGGATGCTCTTCCGACATGCGGGAGGTCTTCTATTTCGTGGAGGAGAATGAGATGTCCAAGGCATCGTTGTGGTCGGTGCCGCTGAGTGGAGGGACACCACGACAGATATTCACGCCGGAAGGTAATGGGGATTACGCAATCTCCGTTGACGGTAGGCTGGCCGCCTGGACCATCCTTGACATGGCGAAAGCTCGGTGGAATATCTTCGATCTGGCCTCAGGGCGCTCGGTTTCTCAGATTCCTTTGGACACCAGCGACATAGGCAGCGACGAGGCCAGCTGGGTGCGCTTTTCACCGGACAACCGCGCCGCGGTGTACTCCATTCTCCGGAACGGCGGTAGGACGCTGCTGTATCAACCGTTGGACGGGTCGGCACCACACCCGCTGCTCGATCCGGCGCACCAGGTCATTCCCGACTTTGGTTGGTCGCCTTCGGGCAAGCACCTGGCGATAGTGGGACAGAAGTCCAGCTCCGACGTGGTGCTGATCAAAGACCAGCAGGAAAAAGGGAAAGACTAGGACCAGAGTGGCGGGAATTCATCAGAGGCAGGAGGTCAGCTCTTCGCCCGATTCAAGGGCGAGCAGATTCGCGTGGAGCGGGCCACCGGCCCGAGAGCGACGGATCGGCGATCGCGACATGGGTATATACCTGATCGACGAATGGAGCAAGCTCTAGCGCAGCACGAATACCGTTTGGTGGCGCGGACTGCTGCGGTCAGCCTCGCCCAATTTGGGGATGACGGGATGGCGATGCTCCAGTCAGGCCGTCACTGGGGCAATCGGAGGGCTTCGGTACAGCTGTTCGGGGCGCCGAGGTTCAGAGATTTGGACTGATTGAGTTGTGGTAGCGTCCGCCGCGCAGCAGCGGCTTCGTGCAAACGGGCTGTTCTGCAAGAAGCACCAGGTCCGGTTTGCCCTATCCTCGCAGGACGTTTGCGACAGGCTCGGCCTGACTCGCGCTGATAGTCAGAGGCAGCTCCCGGCGGATCATGATTATGCGGTTTCGACCCGCGAATATCAGCTTGATCAATCGTCCATTACCTGCCTCGGCTGCTGCTGACCCTGTCCTCGAAAGACAACGACAAAAACAAACCCCCGAATCGGTGCCTATTGACAGGGTCGCTCCATATCAACCTCCTTTATCATTCACTTCCGGGGTTCACACCCTGAAGGAGGTTTGGGCATTTCTCCAAATGATCCAATATGGCTATGAGGATCGCAACTTCCCAGAACCCGGCTTCTGGCCCCGGAACAACGTCCGGATTGCCCGTGACTCAGGCAAGGCCGGTCAAGCGTTGATCTTGTTCCGCAAGCAGTAGAACCTACACCACCCTGGGTGCGATAATTTCGGTAACGAATTCTACTGGAACGTATGAAGCGCCACGTGCTCGTGTACGGGTTGATCGGCGGAATCCTGATTGCACTGCTCAGGTGGACTGAGTATCGCTTCCTGGTGGTCGAACATTCGATCGAAATCTACGGCGGACTGATCGCGGCGACCTTCGCCGTTCTTGGCATCTGGCTTGGCCTCAAGCTAACAGCTAAACGGCAGACAATTGTTGTGAAGGAGGTCCCTGTCCTTGCCGGGGGACCGTTCATCCCGGACGAAAGAAAACGAGAGGACCTCCATATCACTCGCCGCGAGCTTGAGATCCTTGAACTCATAGCCCAAGGCCTGAGCAACCGCGAGATCGCCGAGAAGCTTTTTGTGAGCGAGAACACAGTCAAGACCCATTCCAGCCGTGTTTTCGACAAACTGGGGGCTAGACGAAGGACGCAAGCGGTGCAACTCGGCAAGGAGTTGGGCCTCCTCCCCTGATTTACTCGTACAAGTACTACTCATCCCAAGAACCACTCACTCAAACGAATGATTTTTCTCTCTGCAGCCAAAATCACCTGAAAGGATGATGACAGTGACCCCGCCTGATGCGGTATGTTGCCGCTGAAAAGGAGCGAACATGAAGTCCATGAATTGGATGAAGGTTTTTGTGGTGGGTGCCCTGTCGATCGGTGTGCCTTCGAGCACTGCGGCAAATCAGGCAATGGCCCAGGAGCTTCCCAAGGTCTACGACGCCTCCATGCCACGTGAGCAACAGATCACACTAGCCGAGAGTGCAGCCCCGGCCGAGGTATCGAGTAAGGCTACAGTTTATGTTCTGGGCCCCAAAGGCTACGAAAAAGCACGCGAAGGCACCAACGGCTTCAACTGCTTTGTTAGCCGGCATTTCGTAAAGCCCACAGAAACGACGATTGAGCCGCAGTGCTTCGACGCCGAAGGCAGCCGCACTCTTTTGCCTGTTTACCTGCACGGTGAAGAGCTGCGCATAAGCGGGAAGTCAGAGGCAGACATCAAGGCAGACGTCGCCAACGGGTATAAGGAAGGCCGCTACAAATACCCCAGCAAGCCGGGATTCCTCTACATGATGTCGAGCCAGAACCGCCTGAGCGCCATCCCTGAACACGGTACCGGCATTTTCCCGCCGCACTTGATGTTTTATGCTCCGAACATGACGACGAAAGACATCGGGTTCGACACCCAACCGAAGATGGACTATCTGGGGATGACGCACCCCGGAGCGGGGGATAATCTTATCGTGGTAATCCCAATGGCATCGACGACGCCGGCTAGCCCAGGCGGTCGCTGAAATCGTATGAGCACGGGACCGATATCGTACGTGAAAAAGGTCAATATCGGATAAAAGACATTACGAGAATATGAGAAAGATCGTAGTCACCTTCGGGCTGATTTCTGGCGCTATCTCCTCGCTGATAATGATAGCGCTGGTGACGTTCGGCGACAGGATTGGCGTTGACCGGGGCGCGGTCATCGGCAACACGTCCATCGTGCTCTCGTTCCTGATGGTGTTTTTCGGCATCCGAACCTACCGCGACAACATCGGCAATGGCCAGATTACCTTCTTGAAAGCTTTTGCCGTCGGCCTCTCCATTACTCTGATTTCCTGCATCTTCTATGTCGTAACGTGGGAAGTGATCTACTACAACTTCATCCCTGGTTTCTGGGACGCATACGGCGCTCACTTGGTTGAGAAGCTCACGGCCTCGGGCGCGAGCCCGGCAGCCATCCAGGCAAAACTTGAGCAGGTGAGAAAGTACAAAGAGCTGTACAAAAACCCACTCTTCAACGCAGCGCTGACGTTCATTGATCCCTTTCCGATTGGGCTCGTTATTACGCTGATCTCCGCGTTGGTCCTGAGGCGAAAGCCGCGATCGCAACCAGAACAATCACCTTTGCCGGCATCCTGAAGCTGTTTCGGCCCCTTCACCCTAGGTCGTCATTGGCACTCGTGAGTAAACCCGGATGAGGCGGGAACGGACCACACGTGATAACGAGGGTCGTTTGACCCGCCCGCCACGGTAAGCAAGCTGGATCCATCGTCCGATAGGGCAACTACCTGCGGATTCTGGAGACCTGTGTCAATGCGGGCTGTCTGCCCGCCCGTGACGGAAACCTATGCAATTTTGAAGCTGCCTGTTGGACCTTCACTGAAGTAGACCCTTGCCCCATCTGTGACCAGTGAGCCTGGCGCTTTTGGCTCTCCGTCGTTGGTAAGTTGGACTTCCAACACAGGAACTTCCGGTGGACGAGTTCACCACGCTACGATAGTCCCAAGCGCCACGGTCGCTAACCGATCAGTCCGCCAATGGCCCAGTGTCGGATCGCTCTCGTTGATCCTCGTGCAGCCGAGCTGCCATTTCCCCGAAGGCCCCTCCAGGGCAAACGCGAGATCCGAAGCGGACTGGAAGCGCTGTGCTGGATTCTTTGCGACGGGGCTGGATGCTTTTCCTCTCCAGCGTGAAGAGCTACATCGAGACTGGCAAGTCCCTCGCCCCGTCCCTCGTTGCGGGCGACTCGCTCAGTTGGCTGTGCAATCGATCTTGCTGAACTCGGCGATCCAGTTGGTCTCCCAGGTCTTGCCGCCGTCGCCGGAGAAAGCCTGCTCCCAGTGGGCGGCGGTGGCGGTGATGCCTGACCAGGTGAAGCGCACCTTGATGGGCTTGCCGCGCAGGGTGTCATCGGAATAGAAGGTGCCCACGCCGTCCTTGAAGCGCCCCTTCACCGGTGGGTCAAGGTCGGAAGGATTGCGGCCGTCATACCACCAGATGGACCAGGTGCCGGTCTTGGGATCGTAGGTGCGCACCGTCACACCATAATAGGTGCCAGCCGGCGTGCGCATCTCGTTGTCGTCCATGTTGCCGTAGCCACCCATGGTGATCCACAGATGCTGGATGCTCTCGTAATGGAACCAATCGTGGTTGTTGGCCAGCCGCTCCTTCAGCACGTGGTTGTGGTAGATCCAGCATCCGGCGCGCAGGTCAAAGGCGTGGAGGCCGGAGAGGTCGTTGCCCTGTCGCGGCTGCGGGTGCTCCTGGGTAGCAAAACTGAGGCCTGACAAGCCCATGAAGGCCGCTGCTAGGCTGAACTTGAGCAAAGTGCGTGTGGTCATGGTTTCTCCAATGGTGTGCCAGTGGGGCGATCTCTTCATTTTTATTTAACAGACGCAGAGCTGGTCGTATGAGAGTCTTCGGTCGCGTGGTAGATCACCCTGCGTGGTTCAATCCAGCTGGGAAGCAGCGTTACGAAGTCGGCGAACAGCTCTCCGGTTCCATCCATTCCCGGCAATAGGAGAAGCGTCAGCCGTCCTTTCTCCATAGCGGTTCATATTACCAAGTGCATGTGGACGGATGGTCGGCATTCCGGACATTTCAACGCGAAACTACTGGCATGGTCCGCCGCCTAGACCCCTGGAGGGTGTAAAGGTGTAGACAGGAGGCGTCCCATGGAGATTCACACGATCGGCATTGATTTAGCCAAGACCATTTTTCACCTTGTAGGTGT
>JBAVYX010000489.1:0-13595 GCA_049588475.1 Silvibacterium sp.
AAAGTACGCCGAAAAGATTTCTCCGGACCCTCCGTAAATGCAGAGCTTCGGCCTTGGGAGCCGGGCCCCTCGCTTGGCTCCGCCTGGTGTGACCCGAACAGATCGGGAAATTCAACAAACGGAGACACAGTCATGTATCAGAACAAAGCTATCCTCATCGGCTTCCTCGGCAAAGATGCAGAAGTCCGCAACGCCAACAACCGCAGCTTTACCACCTTCTCGCTGGCCACCAAGTCCTCCTACAAGGATAAGAAGAAGGGCGAGTATGTCTCGCACACCGAGTGGCACCGTTGCGTCGTTTTCGGGAAGCTCGCCGAGTTCGCAGCCACGCTCACAAAAGGCGAGCACGTGCAGGTCGAAGGCGAGATCCGCAGCCGGGAGTACGACAGCAAGAAGTCCGGCGAGAAAGAAGCCGTCACCGAGATTCGGGTGGGCTCGATCCTCAAGCTCGACCGCGCTGAAAAGGCCAGCCCGGAAGATGACGAGATCGATGAGCAATCCAAAGAGGAGCCGGCGGCCTAGGCCCCTGCTCCTTTACCTGCGGAAGCCTAGTGATGACGCTGGGCTTCCACCAGCACGAGGTGCCGTTATGAGCTTCGAATTGATCCTGCCATTTCTTCGACCTATTGAACCGCTGCTGCTCGACGAGAGCGTCAGCGAGATTATGGGCAATCCCGACGCGTCCTGGTGGTATGAGCGCGACGGAATGATCTTTCGCGAAGCGACGATTGAGTTCGACTCGGGCCGGCTTCGAACAGGACTTGAAGTCATTGCCAATCACCTCGGCAAGAAACTGGACGAAGACAATCCTATTCTGCATGCGCAGCTCCCCGATGGCAGCCGTTTGGCGGCCGTGATCCCTCCTGTTGTTCGACCCGCCCCAGCGCTGACCATCCGCAAGTTCACGAGCCGACGATTCACGGTGGATGACTTGATCGCTCGCGGCACGATGACGGAAGCTCTGGCGCAGTTTCTTGAGGAACAGATCCTATGCGGAAAGACGCTGCTGATCAGCGGCGGAACGGGCTCCGGCAAGACTACGCTTCTGAACATCCTGGCCCAGGCGATTCCTGATGATGAGCGCATAGTCGTGATCGAGGATACGTCCGAGCTTCGTATCCAGAAGCCGAATGTCCTGGCCGTCGAATGCCAGACCGATACCTTCAAGGCCAGGATCACCTTTGATGACCTTCTGAAGTCGGCTTTGCGATGGCGACCAGACCGGATCATCCTCGGCGAAGTTCGCGGAATCGAAGCGCGAACGCTGCTCGATTCCTTTAACACCGGACACGCAGGATCGCTGGCTACGATCCACGCCAATTCGGCTGAAAAGGCTCTCCATCGCTTCGCAAATCTGGTCATGCGAAGCCATACGCAGACGACGTTCGTTGATACCGAAGCGGAGATCGGAGAATCGGTCGACTTCATTGTCCATATCGAACGCCAGCCGGGTGGCCGAGTGATCCGCGAAGTGCTACGGATGATCGGCTATGACCGGGACACGAAACGCTTCCTTATCGAACCCGTATTCGAGGTGCAACATGCCGCAACTTAGCCATGCAATCCAGATCCGTTTGGCCTATGAATTCCTCACTCGAAGCTTCACTCCAGGCGAGACGTTGGCGGTTCTCTTGCGGGGTGAATTCCCGGTCAAAACCCAGCAGCGAATCGTGAGGTTTGAGTGCGCCGTTGCGCCTCGTTATCTGCGCTGGCTGGCTTATGAAAATGCCCGGGGAGCCAACGTCTATGTCGCCGCGAATCCGCTGCGTTTTGGCAGCCGGAAGCGCACCAAAGAGTGCATCGATGAGGTACACCACCTATATGAGGTACACCACCTATATATAGATATCGACTCGGATGGCGATGCGCGATTAGCCGCGGTTCAGGAGTCTAATGCAGTCCCCAAACCGAGCGTCATCCTGTCCACATCGCCGGGTAAATACCAGGTGCTATGGCAGGTCGATGACTTCCGGTTCGCAGAGCAGGAACGCCTGCTTAAACTGCTGGCGATTGCCTTCGGCGGGGACCCTGCGTGCACCGACTGCAACCGGGTTCTCAGACTGCCGGGTTTCCTGAATCACAAGTACGATCCCGCCCATCTTGTCACTGCGGAATATCCGGACAATTCTTTCTCGAAACCGGGTGACTTTCACCTGGACGATGCCCTCATTGGATCGATACCGATCCGCGAGGGAAATCAGGTGCGAATCGCCCCCGATCACAAGACCAATTCGGAGAACGATTGGGCTTGGATCTTAAGTGAACTCATGTCGGGAACCGACCCCGTGAAGCTTACCCGGATGCTGGCTGAGCGCCGCTCCGACAAGTCGAATCCGTCGTACTACGCCCAGAGAACCGTGGACATCGCTTCAGCCCGCCTCTGGCTGCTCGACGGCATTCCTCTGTGCGATGTTGTCACGATGCTCGAAGCGCGCCGTCGCTTCGAGATTCCGAGCCCGTTGAACCTGGCGCGGGCGCATGAGATCGCCCGCACTGCGCAACACATGATTACCAGGCAAAAGATCGCCTGAATACATACCCCAAGGAGAATTATGATGCCACTGCTTGAAGTCATCCAAAGCCGCCAGATCACCGCAATGGTCCGCTTCGACGAAACCACCGCCACGCTGGTCGATCAGTATGCGGCCTTTATCCATGCCACCGCCGACGACGTCGTGAACAAGGCTCTCAACTACGTCTTTGCCAAGGACCGCGACTTCCAGGACTACCTCAAGAGCTCCGATTCCCGCTACGTGATACCTACCCTGCGCATACGCAGGACCGGCGTGCCAGGAGAGCCCAGGAGTAAGCCCGTGACGAAGCCGTTAGCAGGGGTGGAGTCAATAGAGTCAGCCCGGGGAGTGAAGCCATGACTGAGACCCAAATGCAGTGGAGGAACGAACGCGGTGCTCCGCACCGGCAGTATTTTGGACACTCCACCAGCAGGCTGCGGAGGTAGACGTTGCCAGCCTTGGTGATACCGAGCTGTGGATCGCGCTCTCCGGACTGACTCCGTTTCGGCCGCAGGCCGAAATAGCAACCCACATCCCGACTTCGTTGGAAACGTTCTTTGCTTCCCAGAGTCAGGACATACGTTCGCGCCGTAAGCTGGCCCACTCCATAAACCTTGAGGAGCGCCTGTGTTTCGGGATATTCCGTCTCGATCAATTGCTGGATCGCCCGATCGTACTCTTTGATCTTCACCGTCATATCGGCAATCTGATGGAGTAACGGTTCGAGCGCTCGGGCAAGACCTGGCGGCAGAACGGCCCCGCACCGCTTGGCGAAGCAGAGCGTAGAAGAAGCTGGAAGCCGATATCCGCAGGGTTTTGCCAACCCGCGCACTGCGTTCACCGCAGCGGTCCGCAGGCGAACGATGAGGTTGCGAGCGCGAATCAGAGTGAGGGCTTCCTGCTGGGCGACTGTGCGGTGCGCAATGGGCCTGAGGATTTTCGGATCGAGCCGCGCAAAACGGACCAACTTCTCGGCATCCACTTGGTCGCTCTTTCGATCACTGTGCGAGATCGCCCGAAGCTCGCGCACGTTGACCACGATTAATTCATGGCCCGACTCCCGAAGCTGCTCGCTGATCCATATCGAGTGTGTCCCTGCCTCCAGATGGCGATCCGCACTCGAGGCAGGTCGGTAAGTCACCTGTCGACGCTGGACGGGTTCGTTCGGAACCTGCCCCGGTCGACAACTTCACCATCTTCGTTGAGCGTGCAGTAATGGCTCCGGACATCCCAAGGTCGATGCCGATCGTTATCCCAACCTGAGAGCAGCCCCGTGGTACTTCCGCGATGAGGTCCTGCGTATGCTTTTTCATCCGCTTAGTCTCTCTCTTCTCAGAGCGACCGTCTCATCCCCAGTTTGCGGTAACTACGCGCATGCCTTCCCGTGCAGGCCACGATTCCGGGGAGGATCGGAGGACCCTATCCGGCCCCAGCCCGCGCATTGCCGCCGGAAAAAATGAATGCCGTCTGGGGCCTAGTCTGCCCCTTTCGGGCCAGAGGCAGAAGGCTCAATTCAGTAGTAGGTTGTCGGAATGAGGAAACGACAACCGATAGACCAGGACAAAGACGCCGATTCCAAACTCAAACGATACGTTCGCGAAGTGCAAGCGATCAGGGAGTCTAGTCCCGAAATGTTTGAGCAGCTAAAACAAGGCACGCTGACGATTCCACAAGCCAAGCGGCGGATCATGACGATCCGCGCCTGTCAGGTTGCGGAGACAGATGCGAACGAGACGAAGCAGAAAGAAGCCGCAAAGCGTGCCAAGCAACTCAAGAATGGTTTCGCTGTGCCGCCTACACGAGATGCGTAAGCCTTGGCTCACGGGCCGCATGAACCTGTCAACGGCACGCAGGTAATGTTGTTTCCCAAAATGGGAGCGCGTAAGCTGATGCTAGTCTCACTCGCTCGCAGTTTTTCAAAGCACTCCTCACGCAAGGCCAAACCCCCTCTGCAAACTCAATCTCCGAGCGTGTCTAACGATGCGCTCCAATCCCGCGAAGCGCAAGTGAGGGACAAAACAGGCAACATACCGAAAACTAGCCCCAACAGGCCCAGGACGCCCACGATTGCGTGCGGTGCTGTCATTATCATCTAACTGCTTGGAGAAGCTGGCTGGACAAGCCGCTGAGATCGCGAAAACATTCGACATCTTCTGCGCGGCACTGATGTTGCAATTCCATTTCGGATAGGTCTGTGCTTCTGTCACACGAAGCCACCGTCCGAAAACAACGGAGACAAATGAAATCAGAGGTGCCATCAGCATCGGCGGAGTCCGTTTCGATGACTTATGGGTGGCCACTACACGTTCAGAATCTTGACAAAAAACTCACGTGAACCGTTTGTGAGCCCGACACCGTTGTCCGACAATCCGGCGAGTTTCTAGCGCTCTTTAGTTCCCTATAGTCCCACCTACGGAAGCAAAGGAGCGGCCAGAGCGCCTCGTGTCCACCCGAATTGTGCGAGATAATAGCCCCAATCGATCCATGGCAGTGCCCAGCCAGTCCCGCAGCGTATTTATTGCGTACAGCACCCGCGATCGCAAAATCGCGGAATGGTTCGCGCACGCTCTTGAGAAGAACGACATTCCGGTCTGGTGGAATCTCGACACGATTCCACTGGGCGCCGACTGGGGGGACTTTCTTACGAACATGGTGCTTGAGTCGTTTTGCACGACTGTTCTGTGGTCCAACCAATCCATCAGGAGCAAGTGGGTTCTCCGCGAATCCGAAATCGCGCTTCAGCGACGAGTTCTAATACCGGTGCTCATCGAGGATGTTCCGATTCCGGAGCAGTTTTCCCGAATTCAAGCGGCAACTCTGACGAACTGGGATGGCAATCCTAGCGATCCAGGGTTCTTGCGAGTTTTAGCTGGGGTTCGAAACTTCATCCGAACAGCCCCTTCCATGCTTGAGGAAACAAGAATCTTCAAACAGTCTCAACGCTCGGCAGAACGACGCGCCCAAGAACTCTTCCAACGGAATCTTCACACCGAATCAACGATTGAACACTTCGAATTGAGCGACACTTCTTTTTACGACGAACTAAGCTGGAACCTCAATCCTGGCGTCAACATTCTGCTGGGCCGTAACGGCTATGGTAAGACCTACCTCCTCCGAAGTATGCTGGCACTGCTCCAGTATCACGACGACGCGGCAGTCAATTCCCTTGGCGACGGCAGCGGGTCAATCTCACTCATGCAAGATGGCGAAGAGCGCTTGATCCACTTTGCAGATCACTTCTTCGATGAAGACAAAGCCGTCGGTAAGCTCCCTGTATTAGCAATTCCCGATATGCGCTTCGTAAACCGATCCGTGACCACGCTCAGTGCTGTCTCGGACGAAACCAGCGGCAAGGGTGACCGCGCTGATCTGGCAGCTTACGGCGCATGGCATTTCCTCGAGGAACGGCCCTACGAGAGCATGCTCCAGAGTTTTCTCTACGGTCTGTGCTTGGACTATTTTGAACGCCAGCAGTTTGAAGGCGAGCAATTCGACTTGGTCCGCGACGTGGTCCGCGAGCTGGCGGACCAGAGCTTCGCTTTCGATCGGGTGGCCCGTGAAGGTCGCGACCGCTTCACTCTTTATGTGCGGACCGAGGGCAGGGAGTATAACTCCCTGCCAATCCAGAAAGCCTCTCAGGGAACCCTGTCGGTTATTGCCATGTTTGGGCTGATCTACGAGTTCTTGAGGTCTCTACGTCAGGAAACTGCGCCCGAGGTTTGCAAGCGTTCCGGTATTATCCTTATCGATGAAGTCGACGCACACCTCCACCCGATGTGGCAGCAGAAGATCGTGAATCTG
The DNA here is from genome assembly GCA_049588475.1 of Silvibacterium sp. Classification (GTDB taxonomy): domain Bacteria; phylum Acidobacteriota; class Terriglobia; order Terriglobales; family Acidobacteriaceae; genus Silvibacterium. Next base: position 6,315 of record JBAVYX010000489.1, read on the forward strand.
TTACGGAATCGCTTCCCACGCGTCCAGTTCATCATCACGGCGCATAACCCCATCGCAGTGGCAGGGTGCCTGGAGGACGAGGTTACGGTCCTGCGCAAGAGCTCTAATCGCGGTTTTACCTTGTTTCAGTTTCCTAACGATTTCGTTGGCTGGCAAACCGAAGAGATCTATCGGAAGGTGTTTGGCATCGAAGACCCCGACGCTAGCTTCGCAACCTATGACGCCATGCGTCCGTTCAAGGCGCAGCTAGAGCAACAGGCCGCTGGGCTGGCGAGTAAGTCGACCCGCGACCCGGATGAAGACCGGTCTCTTGGCGAAATCGAGGACAAAATCCTCTACATCGAACGAGCGGAAGAGACGCGGTCCCATCGACTGACTCAGGAGGAACTGGAGCGCGAAAACCGCACTCTCCACGACCGTGTGCTGGGCTTGGAATCGGCACACCAGTCGGCCGCCGAGAAGCAACGTGATCTCGACCGGGTCAAAGCCGAGCTTAGCGAAAGTAAAGCCGTTTTGTACAAGAGCGAACTCAACCGCCGACGAACCCTGATACTGGCTGCCGTCGCGGTAATTCTGTGTGTCGGCGGTTCAATTTTGTACACTGCAATCCGCCTGAAACAACAGCAAGGAGAGACTCCGAAGCCGGCAGTCCAAACCCAGCCGTTAAGTTCTCCGCCCTCGGCCGATGTCTCATCTGAGAAAGCTGCGGAGATGAACGAGAAGGGCGACGACTATTTCCTCGGAAGACGAGTAGATAGGGATTACACGAAGGCCGTCAGTTGGTATCGCATAGCCGCCGAGCAGGGCTACGCGGCCGCGATGAACAACCTCGGCATTATGTATGAAAACGGCCTAGGAGTCGAGAAAAACCAAGGAAACGCCATAAACTGGTACCGCAAAGCCGCTCAACTCGGAGACCAGCGGGCAAGGGACAATCTCAGGCGTTTGGGCTTAAATTCGATGTGAATGACATCCTTGTGCGCTTTCGCTGTGTCATTCCTCAGCGAGTTTCCGCAGTTTTCGCGGCGTTTTTTAGTTGTCTTGATTTCTGCCAAAATCGCCTAAGCAGAAGGTGACTTCTACGATGGATCCGATAGAGGAACTGCTGCAACTGTATTGCGAACACCCTACGCAAGCGATCGAAGCGGATGGTGCGCTCCTACTCCATCGCTTTCAGGTTCCCGATGCCGACGGGCTTCTCGCCATCGACGGATACAAGGAGGCGTTTTCGCTTGTGAGTGGCTGTGCTGCACTGGTCGATGGCATCGTGACGCGACAACCAGATCCAGAAGCTCAGACCCGCGCCAGCGTCCGCCTGCTCCGACGGATGATTGACGATGGCGAGCCTTCTAAGAAGATTGATGCGACTCGTCGATTGGTTGAAGGCAGGCTATATAAGGCGTGGCCACCGGCTCACCGAGATCTCTATAACAGGAAGAAAGACATTCTGGAATGGCGAGATTTCTTCGTTTCCTACACTAACCGCGACGCCCCTGCCACTAATGATCAGTTTCGTTTCTTGATTCGAAGCAGCCTCGGCCGTACCCCTAGGGGCGAAGAAAACCAGTCAAACTATCTGGCCCGAGTGATTGCTCGTCATCTGCGGCGATATCAGGGGCTTTCAGGGTTTTTCGACGAAGACAATTTGAAAGTTGGCGAGGACATCCAGGACGAAGTCGATCGTTACTGCAGGCGTGCGTTTGCACTGGTGCAACTTATCGAACCTCTCGCACTCGAAAGACAGCCTCCGCGCAATTGGTGTTTTCACGAATACTCTCAGTTCAGCCAGAACCCCGGTATTGTGGGCCTATTTGGGGACAAGAACCGTCATTTCTTTGTACTTGCCGGCGGCAGGTTGGATGATGTGCGGCCCGCGAACCTAGACCCTGTCTACCAAGCGTGGCTGGGCCGAATTGAAAAGCTCAAGTACATCTCGCTCCAAGACGAGCGGAACGCAGCTTTGCGTGCGAAAGTCCAGAAGATCGCCACCGAAATCCTAAAGCTGCGGGCTGAGATCGTTGACACTTGGATCGAGTCTGAATAAAGAAGGCGCCGTTCTGTGATTCGTTTTATAAAGCCGGCCACTGGGAGTGCAATTTAGAACGAAGGCGATGCCACAACCGTCACAACGAGTCCTCGAGCACAGTCGTCAATAACAGCTGCCTGACAACGAGCCGTCTGTCAGGGATGAGCAAAACAGAACAGACTCGTTGCCTTCGGCGGTGTAATCCTGTTACAGCGCGGGAGTACGTGTCCGCCCAGAGTGCAGTACCGATGAGGAGCCTTCATGAATGCAGCGTCCAAATGCGCACATCCATCCTGCAGTTGTGTGCCTATTGATGGAAAAAAGTATTGCAGCGCAACATGTGCCGATGCAAAAGGCATGTTGGAATTAACCTGCCAGTGCCAGCATGCAGCGTGCCAGGGCGCACCGTTGAAGACATAGTCGACGCCTCCCTGAGGAACCTCTCGCTGGTATGCGTTCTTACCCGCATGTCTTCTGAATCAGTGTCTGTGTTCGCCAAGCTGAAAGAATACGGCCTACTACTCCAGACCGACGCGAACCTGTCGAACGTCTGTGCGCTGGCAGTGGGAGCACGAGTGCGCCGGCCCTAGTTCCAGGTCGCCGGGCGGCACGGGATTGGATACCTCAAACCACGGATGGTTTCGCGGCGCGACTCTTTATGGAAATTAAAACCAGTGACAACCGTAGATGTCGGCACGATTAGGCTCTTGAAGGTCGCACCTACGAATTAGGGTGGGAAAGGGTCCACGATAGAGTAGGCCTAACTGCCTGCCAAGCGCACGTTAGAGTGCTTTGTGGCGTATCCTTAGAGATGTAGTCCTTCCTCGCCTCCGGCTGTTCCTTCCTTCGCTCCAGACGAGCGCTTTTCACATTGCACAATGACTGGAGACGGTATGAGTTTCTTTAAGAAATCCGATGTACAGAATCATCTCTCGACAAGGCATCCGGGCACGGTCTTTCCACCGAGGACAAGTACGCAGCCATCGCCCATGCCAGAAGGACCAGCTCGCGACGACAGCAAGATTATCTCAAGCGATCCGAAATGGAACGAATCACCAATAGTCAAGAGGAACTAGGCGGGGCACTCGCCCTATGCGGTCGCTCTACCAAGATGGCCCTCGCAAGGGGCCATCTTCGTTTTGGAGCTAAATGAGATCGGCCAGGGGATATTGCGAACGTGTAGGGGCGAGTACGGTTCGCGACATGCAAAAACCTTATACTGCTCAACCTTGCCCACACTTGCAGCCCGTGAGCACATTCGAGGCTTGTGGAGGGGCCTCAGTCGTGCAGAACGACGTTGAGCAGTGACTTATGAACGCGGATGCGACCGTTGTATTCAATAAAACCGAGCTTGCGAAAGCGATTCATGAAGAAGCTGACGCGGGACCGGGTTGTACCGATCATTTCTGCCAGGGTCTCCTGTGTGATCGGAGGAATCAAATTTTCCTGTTCTCCCGGTTTGCCAAATTCCGCCAGCAACAAGAGGATTCTCGCCAATCGCTTTTCACCGGAGTTGAAAAGCTGATCGACAAGATCGGCCTGGATTCGCATGCTGTGCGCTAACAAGAACCTTACAAACAGGTCGGAGAAGGAATGCTCCTCGTGCATCACGCGGATCGTCTCTTCCCGATCGATCTTGAGTGCTGTACAGGCGGTGATGGCAGTGGCTGTCGCCATATGCAGTCCACCCACGCTTGCGAGTGACTCCTCTCCAACGAAGTCGCCGATCGAGAGAAGTGCAAGGGTGGCTTCTTTGCCAGCCGCTGAAACTACAGTAAGTTTTGCGCGCCCCTTCTGAAGATAGAAAACCGACTCAGCAGGATTTCCCTGAGAAAAGAACACGCTCTTTGGCTTCAATTGGATGATTTTTCGCCCAATGCCAGCTTTTGTCAGGAATTCAGCGATATCGAATGCGGATCTCGTGGGCGTAGCCATCTTGATGTTCCTTCCAGAAGGCGATCATGCCAGAGGGGCAATTCAGGCGAATGAACGACCGCTTTCGCTCTGGAGTAAATAACGGGAATCCTGCAAACATTGTACTCAGCGACGTCGCTCTTATCCGGCGAGATGGGCAAAAGTCGGCAGGAAAGAGGTGAAACGTAAGCTCCCTACAAAGCACACGAGAATCCGCTCACCTGCTGGATGAAAGCGTTAGCATGTTGCATCATCCTAGTCACGGCATTCGTGAGTGAACTTCGACTCCGGAGACAGACCCGTTAACGCTCTTTCAAGCTCGCTGAACTAAGTCAGCCACCTGAGTTTTCTTCATCTTAGGTTCTAAGGACATCGGGTACTCAACGCCTTCAACGACAATTCTGCAGAAAGCAAAAAACTTCACACGTGAGTGAAAGTCTTGACTTGCCGGCGGTACAACATCCCCTCTCTCACAAGCTCTGTTCACGATCTCGGTAAACGTTTGCAACACTGCCACGCTGCTGGAAGTACGGGTTGCGACGAAACAGGGGCCGCTCTCTGGACCAGACACAGCAAATGACTGAACGAATCCACGTTGTGAGCTGTTGAGAACAGATTTTGTGGGCGATCCATGTCAATATTTTGGAAGGAATGAAAAAAAGGAAAAATCCGATAGAGACCGCAAGGACAACGATCTCCAGCGTCAATAAGGAGATGCAGAAGCCGCGGTTGACGGCGTCGGTCCGCAACGGCGGAAAAAGCCAGACGCGCCGGTCGGTCGCAGAGCATCGGGTCCGTTCCGAAAAAGCGTGAAGATCGGTCTTCTGCCCAGCGTATGTCAGGTCTGTAGAGAAGCATCGCTGCGTCCTCTGGTTCTGGTCCTGTTCGATACTCAGTAGACGGAAGCAAGGGCTTTTCATGAACTGAGAGAGCGTAGTTCCTGAAACAAGGCGTTTCAGATAAGTTCAAGGAAGGCCTGGGGCCTCGACTTGCTCAAAATGTGACATCCCAGCCGGAACGGAATTCGCGGAACCTTGGTCTCCCGCGCCGCGTATCTCTAACCACAGTTCATTCTTGGATAGGAGCTCTATGTTCCTGCGTAACCGACTTCTATCATCCTTTCCGTCCATCGTTCTCTTCGCGGCTATCCTGTCTTCTGATAGCACAACATCCCTCGCGCAGGATTCGGGCGTCAATCTCGCGCTCCATGCCAACTCCCACGCCAGCGCGGCAGACATCGGCCTCCCCGCATATCCGGGCGCTACCTTGTACAAGAACCCGGACAGTGACGCCGCAGTTGACCTCGGATTCACCTTCGGCGACGTCCACTTCAAGTTGATGGCCGCTAATTACATGACCAGCGACTCACCTGCGCAAGTTTTGGCTTTCTATCGCAAACCACTCTCACATTACGGAGAGGTGCTCGAGTGTAACCACGGCAAACCTGTCGGTGGCCTCGGCGTCGCGCGCGGCGGACTTACCTGCTCTGACCCGCAAGCTAATCATATGCGAGTCAATGGCAGCGCGGATTCCTCCGACGATCACGAAATGCGCTCTGGCACTCCCAATGAGTTTCGCATCGTGGGTATTGACGAGTCTCACACAGGATCTACCCACTTTGGCCTCGTTTACCTTGAACTGCCAAAGGGAAGCGTCTCGGACGGAAAATCAAAGTAGCTTCGGAATAGTTGTTGCAAACAGTGGTGGTTGTTGAAAAACTCGGTGCAGGTTGAGGGATTTTGATGCGATTCCTATGGCAATGGGAGCGAGATAGCAGCATAGTTCACCCATGCTGTTGTGGATTGCCATTGACGGAGGATTAAGGCTCATGATGGGTCATCACGCCCGCTCGGAATCGCTGTTCTACTACTTCCGTCTGGAAGATCAAGTTTCGGAAAACCACTTGTTGCGGTTGGTCGATGAGCACATCGACTTCAGCTTCGTTCGCGAGCACCTGGAGGACAGCTACAGCGATACGGGCCGTCCATCGATCGATCCGGAGCTGCTGTTGCGTATTGTGCTGATCGGGTATCTGTATGGCATCAGCAGCGAGCGCAAGCTTGTCGAAGAATTGCGCATGCATCTGGCGTGGCGCTGGTTTACCGGGCTAGGTTTCGATCAGGAGATTCCGCATCACTCCACGTTTTCGAAGAATCGCCATGGGCGGTTCCAGGAATCGAAGTTGTTCGAGCAGATGTTCGAACGCATCGTGGCCCAGTGTCTAGAAGTAGGCTTGGTGCGCGGAGACAAGCTCTCGGTGGACGGAACGTTCGTTGAGGCGAATGCCTCGAAAGAGAGCCGCATCCCGAGAGAGCAACTGGCGGACGCCGCGCAAGTGAATCGAACGGTTCGCGAGTGGCTCACTGAACTGGAAGCGCAGAACCCAGTCGAGGAGCCAACGCATAGCCAGGATAAGGTGTCCACCACCGATCCGGATTCCACTTATGCAACGAAGGGCGGCACGCCAGCGCGGATGGGCTACTACAACAACTACCTGGTGGACAACCACAGTTGCATCATCGTCGGCGCGCAAGCGACGGGCGCCCGTCTAAGCGAGGAATCCCGAGCTGCCGAGAAGATGATAGCTCGGTTCACTCAGTGGCAAGGTAAGACCCCGCAGTCCATCGCTGCCGATGCCAGCTATGGCAATGGTGAGTTGTTGCAGTGGTTGATGGACCGACAGATCACGCCCTATATGCCCACCCGCGATGCTGTGGCTCGGACAAGGAGTCCGTTGTTCGGCCCGGAGCGCTTCACGTACCAGCCTGAAAGCAACAGCTATCTCTGTCCTGCAGGCCAGCAACTGAACTACGGCGGTCGCAATGACAGGAACCGCGCGTTTGCTTACATCGGAACTCGCCTCAAGTGTGGACCCTGCCCGCTGAAGTCGCAGTGCACCAAAGGGGCATTTCGCTTCCTTGCCATTCATATGAACGAAGCCGCTCGACAACGGGCGCGAGATCTCTGGAATACTCCGGAATTCGAGCAGGCACAACGGCAGCGGAAGAAAGTCGAAGCGTTGTTTGCCGAGCTTAAGGGGCGCATCGGTCTACAACGTCTCCGTTTGCGCAGACTGAAGTTCGTTCAGGAGCAGTTCTTCCTAGCCGCCACCGCCCAGAACATCAAACGCCTGGTCCGATTCTTGAGCACGACAACAACGGGGCCGGCGACGGTCACCGCTTAGGCGGCCACCCCGAACACCACCAAGCATTCCCTAAAGCGATATCATAGTTACTATAATGTGCCAAAGCGGAGCCTGAACCAAGCTTGAGCATCTTGAGCGGTGATTTGTGGGAGTAGATGTGTGATGGCCTGTTCGAGTGCTTCGCGGGTGCGTGCCT
>JBAVYX010000490.1:0-10671 GCA_049588475.1 Silvibacterium sp.
GACGGTCGGTTGGAGCAGGTCGCATCTACCTTGGGCTCCTCTCCATTTAGAATCGCTTTTACCATCACGCTGCCTCTGGCTGCCCGTGGAATCGCTGCCGGTGCCGTATTGGCCTTCACGCGCGCGCTAGGGGAGTTTGGAGCGACCATACTGGTGGCCGGTAATATCCCTGGCAGTACCACCACAATCTCGACTTCCACCTACAGCAAGATCATGCTGGGGAAAGACAGCGAAGCTTACACCATGATTCTCATTTCAGTCATACTTGCCTTTTCCATGACATTCATCAGCAACATCATGGTACGACACCGCACATCCTGAAGGGGAACGATGCAACTTCGCGGCGTTGAAGTCTCTCTCGGACAATTCCATCTCTATGCAGATGTCACATTCTCAGACGGCATCACGGGACTCTTTGGGGCATCGGGAGCAGGTAAAACAACATTACTGGAGGTTATTGCCGGGCTTCGCAAACCCGACAAAGGACAGCTCGCGTCCAGCGGGCAAATCCTGTTCGATACTCGTCAAAAGATCTTCGTGCCTGCCCGATGGCGAAAGATAGGATATGTTCCACAGGATCTCGCTCTTTTTCCTCATCTAAATGTATTAAGCAATATTCGCTACGGAGAGAAAAATGCCAGCACATCCTCTTCCCGCGCTTCCTTCGATATAATTTGCGAGATTCTTGAAATTCGGAAGAACCTCTATCAATATCCACGCTCGCTTTCGGGCGGCGAAAAACAGCGCGTTGCCTTTGCGCGCGCGTTGATGGCCGGACCATCATTTCTTTTGCTCGATGAACCTCTCCGAGGCCTCGAACATGAACTGAAGGAGAAAGTATTGTCTTTTCTCCTTCACATAAAGCACGAGTTTGCTATTCCGATGCTGTATGTGACACACTCGCCGTCCGAAGTGATGGCTCTCTGCAAGGAGGTTATACTTTTGGACAGGGGTAGGCTCACAGGTCGAGGCAAGCCTTCTGATTATTTCCTTCAGACGGATGCTCCGGTCTACCTACTAAGGCGCGATCCGAAATCCTAGACGATGAGTTCCGTTCAACAAACGATCGAGGACCTATCGCAGCCTCTCGACTTGCGGGTCCTGCTGCTGGGGCCTTTGCGGCTGGCCCTCCAGGCGGAAGAACATCGCCTTCCTTGCCCTCCCGACGGCTCTCAGGAAGCTTTATGGAAATTGCTGATTGAGCGGTTTCCCGCTCTACAAGCAAGCCGGAGCGCAATAAGGATCGCACGCAATTACCAGTTCCTGCTCCCAGAAGAGAAGCTGCAACCCGGAGATGAGGTGGCACTTATTCCACCAGTGTCGGGCGGATAGCGGATCGATTCCCATGATCATTGATGTTGCTCTGCAATCAACGGCTCTTCAGCACGATGAAAATGTTCCCGCAGGCAGCGGGGCCCTGGTGCGGTTTGAAGGCCTCGTCCGCCCGGAGGAGGAGGGGGTGCTCATCGACGCTCTCATCTACGAGGCTTATGTACCAATGGCCCAAAATCAAATGGAGAATATCGTTAAGGAACTCGCACAGACGTGGCCATGCTTGCTCGCGCGGGTTAGACATCGCATAGGACGTGTGCCTGTCGGAGACGCCGCAATTGTTATCGAAGTTTTTTCAAAGCATCGGGCCGAAGCCTTTGCACTCGCTTCAGCTTTTATGGATCGCCTGAAGCAGGACGTCCCCATCTGGAAAGTAGATTCTGTGGTCAAGACGCAATGAATGACATACGGTGGTCTTCCGTTCTAGACACTTGTCTCGCGCTGCTATCTCCTCCTAGAGAGGAACGAGTCGCGCGCAGGGAGGCACTGGGCCGTCTCCTTCTTGAGACGGTTGTAGCGGACAGAGATTATCCTTCCGGCAACCTAAGCACCATGGATGGCTATGCAGTCTCTGATGAGCAGCGTGACACCTATCAGGTTGCTGGAGAAAACCGCCCAGGAAGTGGCTCGGGCCAACCGCTGGAGCAGGGAACGGCCCGTCGCATCTTTACAGGAGCGGAGCTGCCCCTGCATGCAACCCGCGTGATTCCTCAGGAGATGACGAGCCGCAATGAAGTATCTTTAAAAGTTAATTCCCATCCTGCAGCAACCTATGTTCGCCCCGCAGGCAGCGAAGGGAAGAAAGACGACGTGGTTCTATGTCCTGGGACTCGCATCAGCCCGGTGACGCTGGCCATTCTTGCAACTGTGGGCACAACCAGCATTTGCGTTGCAAAGCGGCCACGCATAGTCCACATTGTTACAGGTGACGAGTTGATTGATCCGGATTCTACCTCGTTAATTGGTTCGCTGATACGCGATTCCAATACTGACCTGGTAGATGCCACTCTTCACCGGGCAGGTTACGCTGTTGCGCACCACCGTCGAATTGACGACGACCAAAATATTTTGACCGCTGCTATAGAAGAAGCAGCCAAAGAGTGCGACCTTTTGCTTGTATCCGGCGGCGCAAGCGTAGGCGATCATGACTACACACGTGTCGCGCTTGAATCTGTTGGCTTTCATTTCGAAATACATGGTGTCCATCTGCGTCCGGGAAAGCCCCTTGGCATTGCCCGTCGTCAAAATCAATGGGCATTCGCGTTGCCGGGCAATCCGGTTTCTCATCTCGTCGCTCTGCACCTCTTTGTGATTCCACTTCTGCGCGGTCTTGAAGGTGAAAAGAGCGTAGAGTCCCAATTTGTAGAAGGCATTCTTCGGGAAGCGCCTTCAACAGGTGTCCCTCGGCGTCCAACCTTCTGGCCAGCCCGAGCTGTTGTCAAAAATGGCGCATTTCATTTGTGTGCGTGCCGTTTTCTCTCGTCCGGCGATCTAATCGGAATTGCCAAAACCAACGCCTTACTATTTCTCGAAGCCGATGTTGATATTCCCGCGAGCGGCACAACGGTTCGGTTTATACCGTTGAACTTTGATTGCAATACGCAGGTTTGATATGAGCAAAAGACCAATCAAACCGACACAACCTGCTTTAAGCCACATTGATCCTCAAGGCAGTGCGCATATGGTCGATGTCAGCGGTAAGGTCGTGCAACACCGGCGTGCAGTAGCCGAAGGCTACCTTGTATGTTCTCCGCAGACAATTAGGAAACTCCGCCAGCATGCTTTGCCCAAAGGAGATGTCTTGACTGTGGCCCAAGTTGCCGGAATTCAGGCAGCCAAACGCACGGATGAACTGATCCCGCTGTGCCATTCGCTGCCTTTGGATAGCCTCTCTATAGAATTCTCAGTAAAGAGGGACCGCATTCGCATTCAGGCCTCGGCATCGATTAGCGCGCGTACTGGTGTTGAAATGGAGGCCCTCACGGCGGTCTCCGTTTCAGCGCTGACTCTCTATGACATGTGCAAGGCGGTCGATAAATCCATGTCTATTGAAGGCATCCGCGTTCTAGAAAAGATCAAATCATGAAGACTCTTCGCATCGGCCGGCTTACTGCAAGCGACCGCGCCAGCGCAGGAATCTATGACGATGCCAGCGGACCGGAAATCGAAGATTGCATCAATGCTCTTTTCCCTGAGTTCACTCGCTCTTGGCACCGTCGATTGCTATCGGACGAGCAGAACCAGATTGAGGCTGCCTTAATTGAACTGGCGGACAAGGAACTTTGCCGGCTTGTGATTACGACTGGCGGGACTGGGCCTTCGATACGCGACATCACACCGGAAGCAACTCGCTCCGTCCTTCATAAGGAGCTTCCCGGATTTGGAGAGATCATCCGCGTTAAGTCATTCGATCTGGTGCCGACGAGTATCCTCAGCCGCGCCACTGCTGGCACCCGCGGCCCATGTCTAATAATTAATTTGCCTGGAAAGCCGACAGCGGTATCAGAATGTCTGACAATTCTTGGAGAGGCTATCCAGAAAACCGTCGCTATCCTGGAAAAGGAATACGCAAAATAGTGCATGGCCGGGATGATCGCAATAAGCATTCTCGAGTGGGAGCCATCGTTTTGGCTGCTGGCAGATCCACGCGCATGGGTGAAGCGAAGCAGCTGCTACGTATGGGCGAGACCACTGTATTGGATCAAACGCTCGCACACGTTCGCGGTGCTGGCGTGGATGAAATCGTTCTTGTCCTCGGCTTTTCCGCGCAGACCATCCGGGAGCAGCTTCCGATCTCTGTGATCGAGGGTCTCAAGGTCGTGGTCAACCAGGCCTACGAGCAAGGAATGGCGAGCTCGCTACGAGAGGGGCTTTCCGCCCTTGATCCGCAGACAGACGCCGCACTCATTGTCCTGGCGGATCAGCCCTTTATTCGCGCAGAGACCCTCGATCGAATCATCGAGGAACGCGGTCGCACCAATGCGAAGATAGTCATCCCCTTGTACAAGGGCTTCCGCGGCAATCCGGTGCTCCTAGATCGTTCAGTCTTTGCTGAGGTCATGGCGCTCGAGGGGGATATCGGCTGCCGGGCGATCTTCGGGAGTCACTTAGAGAGGATCGTCAAAGTGGAAGTGGACGATGTGGGAATTCTGGTCGACATCGACAACAAGGACGACTATGAGCGACTGCGACGTTTTGACCAATTCAGGCATGATGAGCAGGCGTTGATCGAGGCGGCCAATCGTGAAGTAAGAGTAGTTCCAGGCTTGGAGGATTCGGGCGCTGAAGACCCGTCTTACGGTGACGAGCTGATCGTCGTAGGCCACGAACGGGTCGCAATCGCAGTGGTGAAGTTGGGACAGTTGTTGAACTTCATAGTGACCGTCGTCGATCCTCTCCTCGAAATCTCCGCTTTGCCTCCGGGGGTGAGATTGCTGAAGACTCTCGACTTCTCTCTCCTACCGGAGAACCCCGGGAGATATGTTGTCGTGGCCAGCCGCGGCAAATTCGATGAAGAAGCGGTAGAACAGGCATTGCATTCTCAAAGCGTCTACGTGGGACTGGTGGCAAGCAAGAAGAGAGGCCAGGAGATACTCTGCAGCCTGGAGCGCAAGGGCGAGTCACCGGAGAAGCTAGCCACTGTTCGTGTGCCTGCGGGACTCGACATAGGGGCCGACGCGCCGGAGGAGATTGCCTTGAGCATTGCAGCGGAGATCATTTCCCAACGATCAGAATGCTGCCGATCGACTGAGCCGAGAAATCGCTGAATCTCCTATCGGGAAATACCGGAATTTTGATCAGGAATGTCGTCGGTCTCGCATTGGCGAATCACGGCGTCCGCAACCAGGGCGTGGTTGGACAGACTGGCTTCCTTCATATGGAGCGGGCTGACGGTGCCTCCGCGGCGAAGCGCCACCATCTGACTAATGACGCTCAGAGCAATTTCCTCGGGAGTTGATGCGCCCAAATCGAGACCAGCGGGCGCCCACACGGTCGCAATTTTTTCTTCCGGAAGCCCTCGCTCGCGAAGATACTCGAGCACCAATCTGGCCCGGTGGCGGCTGGCAATCAAGGCAACGTAAGCCGCGTTGCCTTCTAGCGCCTTTTGCAGCCAAAGATGATCCCTCTTGTGCTGTGTGGCAATCACGACAAAGGTTTTTGATCCGATGTGGGTTTCGGTGAGATCGAAGTCTTCGGTGACGATCTTCTCCGCATGCGGGAACGCGGCGTGTTCGGCAGCAGGATCATTGACGGTGATCTTAAAGCCCATCAAGTGTCCCAGCACGGCAAGGGTTTCGGCAATGCGGCCGTGCCCGACGATGAGAAGTTGGGGTTGGGGCAGAACGGGTTCGATAAAGATATCCATGGTTCCTCCGCAAGGCATACCCACGCCCAGCTGCTCATCGCTCATGTCCACGGTTATCAGCCGGGGTTTTTCGGTTTCGATGGACTTCAGGGCCTCGCTTCTGACGGCGCTCTCCGCGCAGCCTCCGCCCACCCATCCCAGCAGGAGTTTGCCCAGCGGATCGATAATAGCCTTGGATCCGCGCCGCGCCGACGAGGAACCGTCGACCCGAACCACCGTGGCGATCGCGAAGGATTTGCCATCGGAGGCGAGCTCGGCCGCTTTGCGATACAGATCAGAGAACATATAAAAATGAGGATATGCCCTCGTCGCCAGCCGCTTCAAACATGGAGATGAATCTTGTATAGCGAACAGGTCCGTGCGCACTACGCGAATCCGCGGAACGTGGGGAGCGTGACTAATCCCTCGGGTAAGGCAATCGTGAAGAGTGCGCTCGATAGCGACACGGTGCTGATCACTCTGCGCATCGGGAACGGCATGATTCAGGACGTGAAATTCAAGTGCATGGGGTGCGCCGTAGCCATTGCCTGTTCATCGATGGCCACCGAGATGGCGCTGGGTAAACCCGTGGACGAGGCATACCAGATTACCGAACAGGCCGTGGCCGAAGCATTGGGCGGTATTCCCGATTACAAGATGCGGTGCAGCAATCTCGCCCCTGCGGCCATTCGGAACGCAATCGACGATTGGAGACGCAGCGTCGCCGGAGAGGCGCTCGAACCTTAAATTTGATGCCGTCGCACACGCCTAACGCGGGCTTCCCCGGTTGCGTTGACCCTTCTACCTCGTAAAGACTATAAAGTTGCGGGGCCTGCAAGCGCTCCCATTTGCGCAAGTTCCACGTGCATGATTTTTCGTCAGCATCCAGAAACCTGAATAGGAAGCCTGGATGGGAGGGTGGACGACAATGATCCCGCCGGCTTTCGAGTATCTCCGACCGAAGACGATTCCCGAGGCTATCGCCTTCCTCCATCAGTATGGAGACGACGCCAAAATATTGAGCGGCGGACAGAGTCTCATTCCCATGATGAAGTTCCGACTGGCCAGGCCCGGTTACCTCATCGACATCAACCGGATCCCCGGATTGTCCTACATCAGGGAAGAGGGGGGCTATTTGAAGATCGGGGGACTTACGCGAGAAGCCGAATTGGAAAGCTCTCCGCTGATTCACTCGAAATATCCCATTATTCTCGATACGGCCCGTGTAATTGCCGATCCGCAAGTGCGGAATATGGCAACGCTGGCCGGCAATCTGGCGCATGGCGATCCGGCGAACGATCATCCTGCTACGATGCTCGCGCTGCGGGCACAGGTGGTGGCCGTCGGGCCGCAGGGCGAGAGAGTGCTGCCCATCGAAAGCTTCTTTGTGACCCTGTTCACTACCGAGCTTCAACATGATGAGATCGTGAACGAGATTCGCATTCCCATGCCGCCACCGCGGAGCGGAGGCGCCTATTTGAAGCTGGAGAGAAAGGTTGGCGACTTTGCTACCGCCGGAGTAGCCGCGCAGGTGACCGTGGATCGTGGAGGAATCTGCCAACAGGCCGGTATCGGCCTGACCAACGTGGGTGCGACACCCATGAAGGCCATGAAAGCGGAGGAATCTCTGCGCGGAAAGAAACTGGACGAGGCCAGCATCGAGCGGGCGGCGCAAGTGGCAGCCAGCGAAGCAGAACCGAGTTCTGATCTGCGCGGACCCGCGGAATATAAGAGGGGCCTGGTGAAGGAACTGACCCGGCGTGCGCTGGCTCGCGCCTATGAGCGCGCGAGCACTTAGAGATTTGAGAACGGTAAAGGAATCCGACATGGCAAAGAAAGAATTGATTCGAATTAAAGTGAACGGCCGCGATCGCGAGGCCCAGGTCGAGCCCAGACTGTTGCTGGTCCACTTTATCCGCGGGATTCCTGGACTGACGGGCACTCACGTCGGTTGCGACACCACCCATTGTGGCGCCTGCACGGTCCTGATCGATGGAAAGACGGTCAAATCATGCACGATGTTTGCCGTGCAGGCCGATGGATGCGAACTGCTCACGGTGGAAGGCCTGATGCAAAACGGCAAGCTCCATCCGCTGCAGGAGGGATTTAAGGAAGAGCATGGTTTGCAGTGTGGCTTCTGCACACCAGGCATGCTGATGTCGTCCTATGCCTTGCTCAACAAGAATGCGAACCCCAGCGAGGAGGAAATCCGCTGGGGGATTTCGGGAAATCTCTGCCGCTGCACTGGATACCAGAACATCGTGAAGGCCGTGCAGTATGCCGCCGCCAAGATGGATCAAGGAGGTAAAGATGATCTCCCCAACATCGCCTGAGATCGGTGGCATGGGCCATTCCATCAAGCGCAAAGAAGATCTGCGCTTCATCCAGGGTAGGGGCAACTATGTTGACGATGTTCACCTGCCCGACATGGTCTATGGACACATGGTGCGTAGTCCATACGCGCATGCGCGCCTCAAGAGCATCAACACGGAAAAGGCCCTGCAGCTTCCGGGAGTTTTGGCAGTGATCACCGGCGAGGATCTGGCCAAAGCGAACCTTGCATGGATGCCAACACTTTTCTTTGACAAGCACATGGTGCTGGCGACCGGTAAGGTGCTCTTTCAGTCGCAGGAAGTAGCCTTCGTAGTTGCGGAGGATCAATACACCGCCGCTGACGCTGCCGAGCTGGTGGAAGTCGAATATGAAGAGCTGCCGGTGTTAGTCGATCCCCACAAGGCGCTCGATCCAGCCTCGCCCATCCTGCGCGAGGACCGCGAGGAAAAGAGCAACCACATCTTTCATTGGGAAGTGGGCGACAAGGCGGCCACGGACAAGGTCTTCGAGGATGCGGAAGTCAAGGCCAAGGTGCATGCGGTCTTTCAGCGCTGCCACCCGGCACCGCTCGAAACCTGCGGCTGCGTAGCCGACCACAATGCCGCGACCGGACGGCTCACCATTTATCTCACTTCGCAAGCTCCACATGCGCATCGGACGCTCTTCGCGATCGTCGGTGGCATTCCAGAAAACAACATCCGCGTCATTTCGCCGGACATCGGCGGCGGCTTTGGCAACAAGGTTCCTATTTATCCGGGGTATGTCTGCGCTGTGGTCGCGTCGTTGACCCTCGGGCGACCGGTGAAATGGATCGAGACGCGTTCGGAGAATCTGCAGTCCACCGGATTCGCGCGCGACTACCACATGACGGCAGAACTCGCTGCCAGCCAAGACGGAAAAATTCAGGCCATGCGGGTCAAGACACTGGCCGACCATGGAGCTTTCAACGCGGCTGCTCAGCCCACCAAGTTTCCGGCCGGCTTGTTCAGCATCTGTACTGGCGCCTACGACTACCCCACTGCCTTTTGCGAAGTCGATGGAGTTTACACCAATAAGGCGCCCGGTGGCATTGCCTACCGCTGTTCGTTCCGGGTGACGGAGGCCGCTTATCTCATCGAGAGGGCGGTCGATGTTTTGGCTCAGGAATTGAAGACTGATCCGGTCGAGTTACGGCGGAAAAACTTCATTCGCCCGGAGAAGTTTCCATACAAGTCGCCGCTCGGCTGGTCCTACGATAGTGGAGACTACGATGCCGCAATGAAAGTAGCGCTGGACACGGTCGGCTACGATGCTTTGCGGAAGGAGCAGCAGGAAAAGCGCGAGAAGGGCGAGTTGATGGGCATCGGCATCTCCAGCTTCGTCGAAGTGGTAGGCGCAGGGCCGGCCCACACCTTCGACATTGCCGGTATCAAGATGTTCGACAGCTGCGAGATTCGCGTTCACCCGACTGGCAAGGCTATGTGCCGCATGGGAACGAAGAGCCAGGGTCAGGGGCATGAGACGACCTATGCCCAGATTGTCGCGCAGGAGTTGGGTATCCCCGCAGCCGATGTGACCATAGAGGAGGGCGACACGGATACCGCTCCCTATGGCTTGGGAACGTACGCCAGCCGCAGCACACCGGTCTCCGGTGCTGCGACCGCCATGGCTGCGCGTAAGATCCGCGACAAGGGAAAAAAAATCGCTGCTCATCTGTTGGAATGTAGTGAGGAGGACCTGGACTGGGAACCCGGCAGGTTTTTCGTCAAAGGCGCGCCCAGCAAAGCCAAGACAATTCAGGAGATTGCTTTCGCCGCATACACCAATATGCCGGCCGGCATGGAGGCTGGCCTCGAAGCGGTGGACTACTACGATCCGCCCAATCTCACCTTTCCTTTCGGCACATACATCTGCGTGGTGGATATCGACAAAGGCACAGGCGAGATCAAAGTCCGCCGTTTTGTCGCCGTGGACGACTGCGGCAACATCATCAATCCCATGATCGTAGAAGGTCAGATCCATGGCGGGTTGACTGAGGGTCTGGCCATCGCCTTCATGCAGCAGATTGACTACGACGAAAACGGCAACGTGCAGGGAGGAACTTTCATGGACTACCTGTTGCCGACGGCCGTCGAAACTCCTCATTGGGAGACTGGTAAGACGTGCACGCCCTCGCCGCACCATCCCTTCGGCGCGAAAGGAGTTGGCGAGTCGCCTAATGTGGGTTCTCCCGCAGCTTTCGTCAACGCTGTTGTGGACGCGCTCTCCCACCTGGGCGTAAAGCATATCGATATGCCGATCGCCCCCTGGAAGGTATGGAATATTCTTAAGGAGAAAGGCCTGGTCAACTAGCGCCATGGCGATGCAAATCGAGAAGAGCTTTCAGGTCAAAGAGACGATCGAGAAAGTCTGGAGTCTACTCAGTGATCCGCGGAGAGTAGCCGCGTGTGTGCCCGGTGCAAAGATTACTGAACAGGTGGACGAGAAGACATACAAAGGCACGATCAGCGTGAAGGTCGGCCCCAGCGCAACCGATTATAAGGGGGATCTGGAGATTGTTCGTCTCGACCCGGAGAACCACGAGCTTGAAATTCTTGGCAAGGGACAGGATGTGAGAGGTCGTGGCAGCGCGTCGATGAGGATGACGGGCAAACTGCGCTCCCTCGAGGATGGCGGGACGG
>JBAVYX010000491.1:0-23182 GCA_049588475.1 Silvibacterium sp.
AGGCACGCACCCGCGAAGCACTCGAACAGGCCATCACACATCTACTCCCACAAATCACCGCTCAAGATGCTCAAGCTTGGTTCAGGCTCCGCTTTGGCACATTATAGTAACTATGATATCGCTTTAGCTCGCCACTAGCGATGAGATGTCTGCGGTTTTTTCCGCGGGTTCGTAATTCAGGTTTTGGCCAAGCCATCGTTCGATCTCTGCCACGCTCATCCCCTTGCGTTCATGATAATCGGCAACCTGATCGCGGCCGATCTTGCCAAGGCTGAAATATCGGGATTCCGGATGGGCGAAATAGAGTCCACTCACGCTGGAGCCGGGCCACATTGCATACGACTCAGTGATCAGCATTCCGGTATTCGCCTGCACATCGAGCAGGCGCCAGAGGGTACCCTTCTCTGTGTGGTCCGGACACGCCGGGTAACCGGCCGCCGGCCTTATCCCGCGATACTTTTCATGGATAAGGTCCTCGTTGCTCAAGCCTTCTCCGCAACCGTAACCCCACTCTTCGCGCACGCGCTTATGCAGGCATTCGGCAAAAGCTTCCGCCAGGCGATCGGCGATGGCCTCTGCCATGATCGCGTTGTAATCGTCGTTCTCTGCCCTGAACCGGTCGCATAGCTCTTTGAGGCCGATTCCGCTGGTTACCGCGAAACCACCGATGTAGTCGGACAGCCCTGTTTCCTTCGGGGCGATGAAGTCAGCGAGGGATCGGCAAGGCTCGCTGCCTTCCCTGTTCGCCTGCTGGCGGAGAAAGTGGAATCGCGAGAGCACCTTTGCGCGTGTGTTGTCCGTATACAGTTCAATATCGTCCCCCACGGCATTTGCGGGAAAGAAACCGTAGACGCCGCGTGCCGTGATCAGGTTCCCCTCGATGAGGCGATCCAGGAGTGCCCTGCCATCGTCGAAGATTCTGCGCGCCTCTGCACCCTGCCGCTCGTCGTCAAGAATGCGCGGATAAATCCCTTTCATTCCCCAGGTGTGGAAATACGGCGACCAGTCAATGAAGTCGCGCAGCATTGCCAGGGAGAAGTTGTCCAGCACCCGAATGCCGGCAAATGCGGGTACTGGCAGGTCTTCGGGGTGCCACTCGATCGGCGTTCGCCTGGTGCGAGCAGTCGCGATCGGAACCAGTTTTTGTTTCGGTGCAGAGTGCGCCTTGCGAATCGACTCGTACTGGGCGCGATGCTCGGCCACGAAGGCGCTCTTGTTGTCATCACTTAAAAGGCTGGTGGTCACAGGCACCGCGCGGCTCGCATCTAGGATGTGCACTACCGGCTCGCTGTAGTGCGGAGCAATTTTGATGGCGGTGTGGGCCCGACTTGTAGTCGCTCCGCCGATGAGCAGCGGCAGCTTGAAGCCCTGACGTTCCATCTCGCGGGCCACATGGACCATCTCGTCGAGAGAGGGCGTGATGAGGCCGCTGAGGCCGATCATGTCCGCCTTCTCCGCTTTGGCCCGTTCGAGGATCCTTTCGCAGGGGACCATCACGCCCATATCGATGACCTCGTAATTGTTGCAGGCGAGGACGACGCCGACAATGTTCTTGCCGATGTCGTGAACATCGCCCTTGACCGTTGCGAGCACGATCTTTCCCTGCGTCTTGACCTCCTGGCCGGCCGCCGCCATCGACGCCTTCTCGGCTTCCATGAATGGTGTCAGGTGCGCCACAGCCTTCTTCATTACCCGGGCAGACTTAACCACCTGGGGCAGGAACATCTTGCCGGCTCCAAACAGATCGCCGACCACGCTCATGCCATCCATCAACGGGCCTTCGATAACCAGCAAAGGGCGGCCCAACTTGATGCGGGCTTCCTCGGTGTCGATCTCGATGTAGGTATCAATTCCCTTGACCAGCGCGTGAGAAAGACGGTCCTCGACCGAGCCGTTGCGCCACTCCTCGGCCCTCTTCTCACTCACCTGGGCGCCCGCGCCTTTCAGCGATTCGCCGAACTCCACCAGACGCTCTGTGGCGTCGGGACGGCGGTTGAGCAGCACATCTTCGACCAAAACCTTCAGCTCGGGGTCAATCTCCTCGTAGACTTCGAGCATTCCGGCATTCACGATACCCATGTCCATGCCGGCCGCGATGGCGTGATAGAGAAATGCGGAGTGCATAGCCTCGCGAACCTTGTTATTGCCGCGAAAGCTGAAGGAGATGTTGGAGACTCCGCCACTGACCTTCGCGTGCGGTAGGTTGGCCTTGATCCAGCGTGTGGCGTTGATGAAATCAACCGCGTAGTTGTTGTGTTCGTCCATGCCCGTGGCGACGGTCAGGATATTCGGATCGAAGATGATGTCTTCCGGCGCAAAACCGACCCCGTCGACCAGGATTCGATAGGCGCGCTCACAGATGCGGATCTTGTCCTCGTAGGTTGCGGCTTGGCCCTGCTCATCAAACGCCATTACCACTACGGCCGCGCCATACTTGAGCACGGTCGCAGCGTTCTTGCCGAATTTTTCTTCGCCTTCCTTGAGCGAGATCGAGTTGACAATGCCCTTGCCCTGCAGGCACTTGAGACCTGCCTCGATGACTTCCCACTTTGAGGAGTCCACCATGAAAGGCACCTTGGCGACTTCGGGCTCGCTCGCCAGCAATTGCAGGAAGCGCGTCATGGCGACGGCGCCATCGATCATGCCCTCGTCCATGCAAATGTCGATGACGTTGGCACCGTTCTCGACTTGTTGCCGGGCTACGCTGACCGCTTCCTCATATTTGCCTGCCTTGATCAGCGTCGCGAATCTGGGCGAACCGGCTACATTGGTGCGCTCGCCGATCATGATGAAGACGCCGGGCTGTTGAGTGAACGGCTGCGATCCGGAGAGGCGAAGCGGCCTCGTTTCGGTGGCGTCCTCGACACTTATTCTATCGACCACACTCACGCGCTGACCTCGCTTGGGCGAAGGTCAAACTCCTGAGCAGAGGCTGTCTCCAACTTTCGCGGAGGCTGGCCTTCGAGTGCTTTGGCGATCGCCGCGATGTGCTCGGGCGTGTTGCCGCAGCAACCGCCGGCAATGTTGATCAGCCCTCCCTGGGCAAAATCGTGTAGATAACGGGCCATGTCCTCCGGCCCCAGATCGAAGCCAGTTTCCGAGAGCGGATTCGGCAAACCGGCATTCGGGTAGCACGAGATCGCCACGTTCGCCTTCTCGGATAACTCCTCCAGAAACGGATACATCAGATCGGGACCGAGAGAGCAGTTGAGGCCAACAGACAACGGCTTCACGTGCGCCACAGCGTTCCAGAACGCCTCAGTGGTTTGCGCAGAGATCATCGTCTCTCCGCCACGCCCCACGGCCGCCGAGATCATCACCGGGAGCTGCTTGCCGTCCAGATCAAATACTTCACGAATAGCTACGAGCGCCGCTTTGGCATTCAGTGAGTCGAAGATTGTTTCGACCAGAAGTAGGTCAGAGCCGCCGGCGATGAGGGCGCGCACCTGCTGAGCGTAGGCCGCTTTCACCTGATCGAAGGTGACCACCCGAAAGCCCGCGTCCTCGGGATCGGGCGAGTTCGACAGCGACACTGTCAGCGGCCCGATGGCCCCAGCCACGAACCTTTGACGTCCTGTTGCGTTCCCGACTCGATCCGCCCACTCGCGGCATTGCTGCGCTGACTTCTCATTGATCTCCCATGCCAGGTTGCCAAGGAACGGGTCGTCGATGATCTTTTGGTAAAACTCAGGATCCTTCCGGCCGCCGTGCTCCCGGGGATCGTCCACAAAAAATTCACTTTGGGTGATGGTGGTCGCGCCGAAGGTGTTCGTCTCGATGATGTCCGCCCCCGCTTCCAAAAACCGGCGGTGGATATCACAGATCATCTCGGGCTGGGTCAAAGAAAAAAGATCACCGTTGTTCAGCAGGTCCTTCGTCGAGTTTTTGAAGCGCTCCCCACGGATGTCAGCTTCCTTCTTGCCATAGGTGCGGATGGTCGTGCCCATCGCTCCATCAATGATCGCGATTCGACTCTCGAGTATCTTTTGTAGAGGATGTTGGCCGGTTTTCGTCATTGTCCCTGCCGATCCTAAGCATAGCGATGACGGAAATTGCGGGCACCGCGCCTGGTTCTGGTTTCCGATCTCAACATATGGGCATCTGAAAACATACGAAGACGAAAGGACGCGGCCAGAACTGGCCGTCTAGTCTATCTACACCCTCGCCTCCGCCACGCTTAGCGGTAATGCCTTTCTTTTATTATAGCGAGGCAGTCAACGCGCCCACAGCGCAGGAATGGTTTGACGGGAGAGCCTTCTGCGTAGAATCGAAGGCGTGCGATCCCCATCCATCCTCCAAAAAGCAGTCGAATTTCCTTTCGTTTCCACGGGCGCGGTTGCAGGTACTGGCGTCACACCAGTGATGCGGCTCAATTCGTGCGCGGAGCCATCCGCTTTACTAATGATTCGTCTTGCTCCTTGTGAAGGTCGTTTGCTTTCGAAAACTCCGCCTTGGCTTCCTGCTGGCGTCCCATGGAAGCGTAAAGACGCGCCAGCCGCCAATGCGCATCCACCTGCGCCGGATCCATCTTAATTGCGTGCTGAAATGCTGCGATTGCTTGGTCGTTGTGTCCCTGATCCGTATAGAGGGTGCCAAGGTCGACAACCGCGACGCGCGGCGTGCCGGGCTGTTGGACAGCCTTCTCCAAAAGCGGCTGCGCGGCGGTGTTATCGTTCTGCTTGATTTTTACGTCTCCAAGATATGCCAGGGCCTGCGCGTGATTCGGATCATTGGCCAACTCCAGTTTGAATTCTGTCTCTGCAGCGGCGTACTGGCGTTGCTTCCAAAGTAGATATCCCAGACCGAAGTGCACGTTCGGTTCATTGGGGGCAGCTTTGGCTGCGGCTTCAAACTGACGGATAGCGCCATCCACATCATTCATGCCATCGAGAGCCTCGCCGGCCAGCATATCCGCCTGCGCGGATTCCGGACTCAGGGAGAGGATCTGCTTATATTGCTCCAGGGTGCAGTCATACTGCTCGGACCACAGGCAGCTCTGAGCCAGTGCCGTGCGCAGTTGCAGATTGTCTGGAGTTTTGGCCACTGCCAACTTTAGGTAGGGCACAGCCTGCGCGTATTGCGCGGTCCCGTAGTAGCACATGCCGAGGAGAATCTGCGCCTGCATATTATTTGGAGTCTTCGCGACCGCGGCTTTGAGCGGACCGATCGCCTCATCCAGTTTCTCCTGCTTGAAAAGAGCCAATCCAAGGTTCAACTCGATGCCAGGCAGATTCGTATTGAGTGCCAACGCCTTGCGATCCTCGATTGCGGCCTGCGCGTAATCCTCCTCGCGTGCGAGAACCAGGCCAAGATGGGCGTGGGCGACTCCATCCGCGGGCGTCTGCTGAATCACCTCGCGCCAGGCCGCTTCCGCCTGTTTCCATTCCCCCCGCTGCTCAAGCGCGAGGGCATTGTGAGCTGGAGTGTCCTGCGCTCCGGCCATCGCCACAGCCAGAAAAAGTAGGTACAGGATGGCGGCTGAACGCATAGGGTGAGTATTGTAGCTAAAGTAATTCGTCGCCTGCAAAAAGATCAAACCGCTTGTGTGGAATCCAAAAAAGATTGCAAGAAAAAACGCAGTGAAGCATAGGCTTCACTGCGTTTAGGGAGGTTAATTTCTTAGAAATAGAACTTTCCGCCAAACTGGAAGGTTCGTGGATCATTCGTTGACGTCGTCTGACCGAAGTTACTATTGGTAAATCCGCTGCTGATCGCGTTGAATTGCGTGTGGTTGAAGGTGTTGTAAGATTCCGCACGGAGCTGGATCCCTATATCTTCCGTGATGTGGAAGTCCTTGAACAGGCTGATATTCCAGTTGAAGAGACCAGGACCAACGATCGTGTCTTTGTTGGCGCTTCCGAAGCCCTGATTGGGTCCTCCGGCCCACGGACCAACCGGTGCCGCGAAAGCCGAAGTATTAAACCATGCCAGTTGCGTCTTCGGGTACCTCACGGGACCAACGAGGTTAGGACGATTGGTTGTGCCTCCACCCAGACCAAGCGTGTCAGGTGAATATGTGACGTTGACCGGGTGTCCGCTCTGGGCCTGGGTGATACCGGAGAGTTGCCATCCGCCGAGCAACACGCGTTCGACGGCGCTCTGGGAATGCAGGAACCAGGTTGGAGAGTAAATGTAGTTTACAGAGAATACATGCCGTAGATCGATGGTACCCGAGCCACGGTCGTAATTCGTAAAGAACGGATTGGAGAGCTGGCCTCCCGACCCCGCCAAGGTCGTAGAGTTCAGATCGCCGCTCTGGATATCAATCTCATGGGAATACGTATAGGACAGTTGGACAGTTAATTGATGCCTGTTCTGCATACGCAGACCCGTTTGGAAAGAGTTGTAGCTGGCGTTCGTCGTGTTTTCTACCTGACCGATACTGCCAAACCCCTGATATATCCGATAGCGATTTGTGTTAAACGCAGGCAAATTCTTACCCGGGTTGGCGGGGTCTGGCAATTGTCCGGCTACACCCTGCCTGTCGTAAAAAGGATTGGTTGGGTTGGCGGGATCGGTATTTGTTAGAGGTAGAGTATTGATCGCCCGCTGGACATTCTGGTGCCAGGAGCTCATACCGACGTACTGGATGGTAAAGACGGTGGATGGAGCCAATTCGTGCTGCACTCCCAGGCTGAACTGAGCGGAGCCCGGGTTGGGGTAATAAACTGTGAGATTAGAAAAGTTGCCTGGGAAAAATGGCGCAGCAGAGGTCTGCCCCGTAAGAGCGCTGGTATTTGGATTCGTGAAGTAGACGTTGCTGACGCTGGGCTGATAGGCATTCGGCGGGTTTGTATCCGTACCGTAGATATCGTTGCCCTGTATGCGCTCGAAGAACACTCCAACGCCGCCGCGGATAACGGTTTTGCCGTCTCCATTGAAGTCGTAGGCAAAACCGACACGCGGCTGGATCGTTCCCCACGAATTCTTTACCAGACCTCTGGGGACTCCATTTACACCAGCCAGCTGCACGCCATTCAGATAGAACGGCACTGGCGCGCCGGGGGGCTGGCTGAAGCCTGGACCAGTGGGATCCAGAGAACCGTCGATCGGAGACGGGGACTGAGCGTCCGCGGCGTTGAAGGCGGCCGGAACGAAGTTTGAAGTCCGGTTGTTCTTTTCAAAGACGCGCGGCAGCCCATCCCAGCGGAGGCCGAGGTTAAGCGTAAGTCTTGGGAAGGCGCGCCAGTTGTCCTGCGCATAGACTGAGTACGTGTTGTTCAGCCAGTGGAAGATCGACTGCTGGTTAAGCTGCTGGAAGCTGCTGGCAAACCCCAGCAGGAAGTTGGCGTATGCGTCTCCCGAAAAACCCGATTGATTGAAGGTGTAGTCGCCCTGGGTATCGGCCTGTTGCTGCTGGTTCTTGGCATTCCGCATGTAGCTGACGCCGAACTTAAACGCGTGCACTCCCCGGGTCCACGAGAGGTCGTCGCGAATCTGGTAGTTGAGATAAGAGTTGCGCCATGGCCAGTAGTTGATCGTCCACTCGGTGTTCGGGGCACCTGCAAAAGTTATCGACGGAAGGCGGTTCAGCGCGTTGTTGCCGGTGAATATTCCCACGGCATTCCAGCCGGTTGGCTGCGTGAAGGAGGCGCCGGGTGCCGCAACCGGGTCGATATTAATGGTGTTCCCATTCACGTTAAGAGCTGTCTCATTCAGCAGCGTTGGAGAAAGCACCTGGCTGAGCCTGACAACAGTCCCCCACGACGGGTTCTTGAAGACGCTGCCAACCGTGTTATAGCTGTCGCCGCTCCACATGGAAGGAAAGATGGTCTGGTCCATCGAATCGTGAATCCAGTGCCCCATCAATTGAAATTTGTCGTTGATATGGTGGTCAATGCGAACCACGTCCTCGCGGAGATACGTGGGTTGCTTCGGCGAGGCAACTACCTGAGTGCCGTTAGCAGTGTTGGGCTTGGGGATATTCCCGGTGCCCATGAAGGCCACGGAATTGGGATCAAGCAGGTTGGCTGGAATGGTATAGACGCCGCCAGCGCTGGGAAACGGCTTCCCCGGAGTCAAACCGTCCGCGGCATATAGCGCGAGTTTATTCGGGTCCAGTGTGCTCGGGACGATCAACGGATTTCCACTGAGCGGGGTGTAGTTCAGATCGCTGCCAGCGGTGGGGAAGAACGGCGCCGGAATCGTATTCACAACGGAGGGATTGGCCCCCTGGATGAAATGCCGCCACTCTTCGTTGACGAAGAAGAAGGTCTTATTGCGTTCGTTGTTATACACATGGGGAATGATTACGGGGCCGCCGATATTGAAACCCCAGATGTTGAGGCGAAGCTCGGGGCTGGGCTGGCCTGCCTGCTTAGAGAAGAAATAATCAGCATCGAAGGCATCGTTGCGGCCGAAATACCATGCTCCACCGTGGAACTTCTGTGTTCCGGCCTTGAGAACCATCAAAGTGGTGCCGCCCGAGGCGATACCGTAATCGGGGGTGTAATTGCTGGCGAGGATCTGAAATTGGGACAGCGCGTCCGGACTGACCGCCACCCCCAACCTGCCGCCGCTGCCGCGGTCATAGACTTCGCCGCCGTCAATCAGCCAGTTGTTATGATCCCACCGGCTGCCGTTGAAGTTGATCTCGGCGCTGCTGCCCTGCGCGGTCACACCGTTGAAGGAGGGCAGCTGATTGGTAACGCCGGTGCCCAGCGTGGTCAGCGCCATCACGCTGCGCCCGTTGGTGGCGAGCTCGCTAACCTGCTGGCCGGTGATCACGCTGCTGATCATGCTGGTGTCGGTCTGCACCTGCAGCGCATTTGCCTGGACGGTAACCGTCTGGGTCGCAGCACCTACTTCCAGGGGCACATTGGCACGGACGGTAGCCGCAGTATCCACCACTATGCCTGTCTTGTCGTAGGTCTTGAAGCCGGGCGCCACGGCCTTGAGGTTGTAGGTGCCGACGGCGAGTCCGGAAATCTCAAAGAAACCAGCTCCGGTCGATTGCGTGGTGCGGGCTTGACCGGTACTTGCACGCACGACGGTGATGGCAGCACCCGGTACCGCCGCCCCGGATGGATCAGTCACCTGGCCGGTGATGGTCGCATTCTCCTGGGCTCCTGCGATCACTGTTATGCACAGGGCAAACGTTATAATCCCGAGAAACCTCTTCAGATACGTCATTGATGCCTCCTAAAAGCAATGCAAACTTAGAAAATCGCTTTACTTAGAAGTGTTCACACAGAAACTTACCACTGCGCTGGGAATTAAAACGCGTAGAGATGATAGTTGTCAAGCGATTAGCCGGCTTTATATTTCGACGGTAGCGATCACTCTGCACGTATGCTCCCGCGCGTAGGGTGCACGTAGCGTATCGTTGTGGTGGTATCGGGTGCCCAATGAACTTCCCTTGGAGCAGACGGCGCGCCTGTGCAACTTCTCCAGCTTTCCCGTCACGTACAGCGACCAGCCAGGTGAGATGGATGACGATGTATCTGTCTCGCTTTTGAATGTCATCGACTGCGAGTACGATTAGTCGAACGGTAAATCTGCCGTTTAGCTCATGGCCCCCACGCTTACCCAAAGCCGTAGATCCTTCCAACGAACGCTGGACAGTGCCAAGCGGACCATGCTGCTCAGCGAAATTGTCAAGCTTGCCATTGACAGCTTCAATGCGAGCAGGGTGCGCTTTGCGCTCACCGCGCTCGGCATGGTGATTGGTTCGGCCTCGCTCATCCTGGTTGTCACAATCGGTCTGACCGGGAAGCAGTACATCCTTAGCGAGCTTGAGAAGATCGGCACCAACATGGTCGATCTCGGCTACTCGGGCGGCGGATCGAGTAGTGGCAGTGTCTCCTACAACAACGACTATCTCACCCACGACGACGAGGTGGCGGTCGAGGCGCGGGTGCCGGCCGTCGCCTATTCCTCGCCATTGCTGCAGATGCATGACCGGGTCAGCTTCGGCGGTGGCGTCGTCAAAGATGTCCTGGTCCTCGGCGTCAGCCCGGAGTATAAGCAGGTGCGCAACCTCATCGTGCTCTCGGGGCGCTTCTTCGACGAGGTGGACGAGACGACGCATACCAAGGTCGCCGTAGTAACTGAGCCTTTTGCCCGACAGATGTTCGGTTCTCCGGACGCTGCCGTCAACCAGACGATTCAGCTGAGCGGCATTCCCGTTACCATCATTGGCACCTTCAAGGAGAGCGTTGACACTTTCGGGACCACCGATATCGACGAGCAAACGATCCTCATCCCCTACTCGGTCGCCCGCTACTTCACCGGCACCGACAACGTGAAGGACATCTTCTTTTCCATTCGCGACCGCGACGACGTGGAAGAGGCGGCCAAGGAGATTCGCGCAGTCGTGCAGATCCGGCACCAGCCCAATTCGGTTTACTCCACGACTACCTTGACAGCAGTGCTTACCACAGCGGGACTGGTCGCGAACGCCCTCACCGTAGTGCTGTTGCTCATCTCCGCCGTGACCCTGGCGGTCGGCGGAGTCGGCATCATGAACATCATGCTGGCCACTGTCCGCTCGCGCATCCGCGAAATCGGCATTCGCAAGGCGCTGGGTGCGACGTCCCGTGAAATTAAGCTCCAATTCCTCATCGAAGCAGTCTTTATTTCTCTGAGCGGGGGAATCATAGGCACCATCATCGGCCTGGCGCTTCCGGTCTCAGTGCGTATCTTTACCTCCTACAGCATCCCCATCTCTCCGTGGTCCGTGGTCATCGCACTCGTCACTTCAACGGCGATCGGAGTGATCTTCGGAACCCTCCCCGCCAACCGTGCCGCGCAAATGGATCCCGTCGAGTCGCTCAAATACGAGTAAACTGCCCGTCACTGGTAAACTAATAAAGGCAGAGATCGATACTAGCGGCTTCGTATGGCCGGAACTCCCATTCATATCGACCTGGCCGTATTTTCATAGCCATCGACAAAGACCGCTCCCCGTAAGAGTTACGAACGGCTGCCCCGGAACAAACGAGCCCTGGCCGTACTGCGCTCGAATCACAAGTGAAAGAGATTAGGAAATCCCTGTGAGCATTATTCGCAACATCGCCATCATCGCCCACGTCGACCACGGCAAGACCACTCTCGTCGACGCCATGCTCCGCCAGTCCGGCACCTTCCGCGCCAATGAGGCTGTCGCCGAACGCGTGATGGACTCCAACGAACTGGAGCGTGAGCGCGGCATCACTATTCTGGCCAAGAACACCGCTATTTTCTATCACGATACGAAGATCAACATCGTCGACACGCCCGGCCACGCCGACTTTGGCGGAGAGGTCGAGCGCGCTCTAAAAATGGTCGACGGCGTTATGTTACTTGTTGATGCTTCCGAAGGCCCTCTGCCACAGACGCGGTATGTCCTTTCAAAAGCGCTCGAGGCCAGCCTGCCTGTCATCCTGACCATTAACAAAATCGACCGTCCCGATGCGCGTCCTCAGGAAGTTCTGAACGAGGTCTACGACCTCTTCATCGATCTCGACGCCAACGAGGATCAGCTCGAATTCCCGGTGCTCTATACCAACGGAAAACTCGGAACGGCAACCCTGGACATCGCCTCACCAGGCACCGATCTGCAGCCGCTCTTCGAACAGATCGTTCAGACTATTCCCGCAGCCAGCGGCGATGCCAACGCACCGCTGCAGATCCAGGTCACGAATCTCGACTACTCCGACTACCTGGGCCGCCTCGGCATCGCGCGTGTCTTCAACGGAACGCTGCGCACCGGCGACGACGTCTACATCTCAAAGAACGATGGCTCGCTCGAAAAGACCCGTATCACAAAACTCTTCACCTTCGCTGGCCTCAAACGAACCGACATTGAAGCCACTGAACTGGGAGACATCGTCGCTATCGCTGGCGTTACCGGCATCACCATCGGCGAGACGATCACCTCCATCGAAACCCCGTCGCCCATGCCACCCATCATCATCGACGAGCCGACAATCGCCATCCAGTTCTCGGTGAACAATTCACCCATGGCTGGACGCGAGGGCAAATATGTCACCTCGCGCAACCTTCGTGAACGCCTGGACAAAGAGCTGCTCACCAACGTCTCTATCCGCGTCGAGGAAACGGATAGCCCGGACAGCTTCAAGGTTCTGGGACGCGGCGAACTGCAACTCGCCATTTTGATTGAAATGATGCGCCGCGAGAACTTCGAGCTTATGGTTGGCCGCCCTGAGATCGTCACTCGCACCATCGACGGCCAGCTTATGGAGCCGGTTGAGCACCTCACCGTCGATATCCCCGACACCTTCGTCGGCACCGTCATCGAACGCCTCGGGCCACGTAAGGGCGAGATGGTTAAGATGCACGGCCACGGCCGCGTCCGCCTCGAATTTCGAGTTCCCTCACGCGGACTCATCGGCTTGCGCAGCGAACTGCTCACAGAAACCCGCGGGACCATCGTGATGAACTCGCTCTTTGACGGTTACATGCCTTACCAAGGGGAAATCCCGCAACGTCCCACCGGAGCCCTGATCGCCGACCGGCCCGGATCGACAACTGCCTACGCCCTCGAAGGCCTTGAGGACCGCGGTATTCTTTTCGCGCCGCCTGGAGTGGAAGTCTACGAGGGCATGATCATTGGCGAGCATTCCCGCGATAATGATCTCGACGTCAACGTCGTCCGGGAAAAAAAACTCACCAACATGCGCGCCTCGTCAGCCGACGAAGCTGTCCGCCTCACCCCGCCCCGCGCCATGAATCTCGAGCAAGCCATCGAATTCATCGCTGAGGATGAGCTTGTCGAAGTCACGCCCAAATCGCTCCGCCTGCGCAAGAAGATCCTGCAGGCTAACCGTCGTCCCCGGCGATAACCCCGGCCGTAGTCGCCGCAAACTACCGTGCAGCCGTGTTACCGTTGAGTTAGCGAGTAATGACGGCTGCGTTCTTCAGCCAGCGCACTTAAT
Organism: Silvibacterium sp.; assembly: GCA_049588475.1. Lineage (GTDB taxonomy): Bacteria > Acidobacteriota > Terriglobia > Terriglobales > Acidobacteriaceae > Silvibacterium. Next base: position 12,879 of record JBAVYX010000491.1, read on the forward strand.
TTTGGACAGCATGTCGCAGCAGCCGAATCTTTTTTCCTCCCAGACGCCCCTCAATCCACCCCCTCGGCTCGCCGTGAGTACGCCTGCAAGCGACAAGACTCCACGCCAGTCACCGCGTTGGCTTCGGCGCCTCGATCTACTTGTGCGGGTGATCGTGCGTCTCTATCTCGGTCTTATCATTGTTGTTTTGCCGTGGATGCACTTCTGGGACGAGAATCGGCTGCTCACTCTGATACCCCATTTGGCCCCGCTGCTTCTCAACGGCATCGCGCGAGGACTGGTCTCCGGCCTGGGTCTGCTCAATATTTGGATCGCGATCCACGACGCCATCCATTACAAAGAGGGCTGACCTCGATGCGTAAAACTCCCAAACAGTTGGAAAGCGCTCCCCTGGCCTACGAAAATCCAGTCTTCCTCAACAGCCCGGATGGCCGCGTCATGCGCATCCTCTCGGAATACTCCGAGCCGCTGTCTCGTTTTCGCCGGGAGCGCATCCGTGATACCGTTGTCTTCTTCGGCTCGGCCCGTTTCCGCGCTCTCGATGAGGCCAACCACGAGCTGGAGCTCCTCGAAAACACTGGTTCCGTTGAACCCGCCCCTCACGAAGAGCAACCTGCCAGCTCGCCTGAGCTGGAGCAGGGCACCGCAAGCCAACTCAGCCGCAGCCGAGCCCAGGCTGCAGTGGAGATGGCCCACTATTATGAAGATGCCCGGCGTCTCGCTTACATGTTGACCGCGTGGTCAAAGAGTCTTAAGTCGCGGCGTCATCGCTTTGTTGTTACCTCCGGCGGAGGACCCGGCATCATGGAGGCCGCTAATCGCGGCGCCCATGAAGCGGGAGGTAAGACCATTGGACTCAACATCCGCTTGCCTTTCGAACAATATCCCAACCGCTACATCACGCCCTCGCTCAACTTTGAGTTCCACTACTTCTTCATGCGCAAGTACTGGTTTGCCTATCTTGCCAAGGCCCTGGTCGTCTTTCCCGGAGGGTTCGGGACGCTGGACGAGATGTTTGAGATTCTCACTCTTTCGCAGACTCAGAAGCTGGCGAAGAAGATGACTATCGTGCTTTATGGGTCATCGTATTGGAATCAGGTGCTGAATTTGGACGTTTTGGTCGACAAGGGTGCCATTTCACCCGGTGATCGCGAACTCTTCGAAATCGCCGATACGCCCGATCAGGCCTTTGCCCTGCTTCGCGATGGACTTACCCGGAATCACCTGGAGCCTGACGGTGGCCATGCCTACACCGAGGACGACACTTCTCTGGTCCCGGAGATTGCTCGCACCCGCAATAGGGCGTGTTAACAGGCCCCGATAAACCTCCAAAAGTTTCCCGCGCGTATCTCCTTCGTAACGTTGCCTCTTTCGGCACCGGGCTCAATTTGAACTTCCTTTCTCTCGCCCGTAATGTCGCATTCATGGTGCAGTCAGATACTGTACGCAGCAGGTCCCAGGAGGCAACTCAATGGCCGGTCTACGTCGCATCTCCTACTACTGGAAAGATGCCGATTCCGCACGTGAGTACTCGACAGGCGTCTCTCTGCACAGCCACACCAACCAGTCGAAGGAGACTCTCGACTTCCTCGCCAAGTTTGGCAGCGACTACAGTCTGGTGCGCAAGCTCATCGCCATCGCCGAAAACCGTGCGCGGAATACCTATAAAATCGCCATCTGCTATGCGGCCAGCTACTGGACCCCGCCTCTGACGCCGCGTTTGGCCTTCGATCTCGAAAGCGGGCAGATTGAGAAAACTCTCAACCTTACGCCGCTCGTCTCAATCACAGATCACGACACCATCAGCGCTCCTATGCTTCTTCGCACCGTCGCCTCCGCCCGCCACATTCCCGTCTCCGTTGAGTGGAGCGCGCCTTTCGGTCCGGATCAGGCCCTCCACCTCGGCATTCATAATCTACCCAGTGATTCCGGCGCCGAGTGGATGCGCACCTTCGAGGAATATACGGCCAATCCCTCGGAGCGGCACCTCACTGAGATACTTTCCGCTCTCCACGCATTGCCCAACGTCCTCATCGTCTTCAACCACCCGCTGTGGGACCTCTACATCATCGGCAGGGAGAAGCACCGCCAGCGTGTCCACGACTTCATGGCGGCGAATGGCCAGTTCATCCACGCACTGGAGCTGAATGGCCTCCGCAGTTGGGAAGAAAACCGCGAAACTAAGCAGATGGCCAAGGCCCGCAACATGCTGCTCATCTCAGGCGGCGACCGCCACGGTCTGGAGCCAAACGCCAACATCAATCTCTCCAATGCCGCCAGCTTCACTGAGTTCGTCCACGAGATCCGCTATGAGGGCCGGAGCCACGTCCTCTTCATGCCGCAATACGCCGAGCCGTGGAAACATCGCATCCTTCAATCTACGCTCGATGCCATCCGTAACTATCCTGATTTTCCGCAGGGATCGCGGACCTGGGACGAACGTGTCTATCACCCCGACTCTACCGGGGCCATTCGGCCCTTGAGCGAACTCTGGCCTGGAGACGGGCGCGTTCCCTGGTATCTCCAGTTCGTGATCGACACCGTGAAAATGTTGGGCAGCAAACCTGTTTCCGGTAGCCTGCGCATGGCCTGGGACGAGTCGCGCGAGCTGAGCTTCGCTCTCGGCGAAGAGGCCCTCTGAAGAACAAGGTGTAGGGTACAGGGAGCAGGGCGTAGCGAGCGGGGGCACAATCGTATCCATCCATAAGCGCGCCACCCTCTACCCCCGCACCCTTGCACGCTATACCCTGATCTGTATGAGCGCGCCGACCCCCAGGGTCGCCTACTTTCCTGACTCTTTCCACGAGGTCAACGGCGTCGCCCACACCAGCCGCCAGTTCGAAGCATTCGCGCGTCTCCATGCCCTGCCCTTTCTTTGCGTCCGCGCCGGAGATCGCAAACCGCGCCTGCTCGTCGAAGGACAGCTCCAGACCCTTGAACTGCGCCGCGGCTTTCTCTCCTTCTATCTCGACAAAGGCCTCACCTTCGACCCCGGTTTCATCCGTCACTTGCCGTTGATTGTCCACACGCTCAAGGAATTTCATCCCGATATCATTCACATCACCGGACCCAGCGAAAACGGAATGCTCGGCGCAGCGCTTGCGAATCATCTGCACCTGCCGCTCGCCGCCTCGTGGCACACCAATGTGCATGAGTACGCCGCCAAGCGTTCCAACTGGCTGCTCCACCACATTAGAGACGATGATCGAAAGGCCGCAACCGCTCTCGCCATTGAAAGAGCGGCGCTCTTCGCCAGCGCCCGCTTCTATTCGATCGCACGAATCATCTTCGCGCCCAATCCTACCCTTTGCCGCCTTCTTGAGAAAGAAACCGGCCGTCCCTGCCACCTCATGCAGCGCGGCGTCGATACGCAAGTATTCTCCCCCGCGCATCGCCGACGTCTGCCCGACGACGACGGCTTCGTCCTCGGCTTCGTTGGCCGCCTGTCTGTCGAAAAAAATGTGGCGCTCCTAGCCCGCATCCAGCAGGAACTAACTACACGCGGTATCAGCAATTTTCGCTTTCTTATCATCGGCCAGGGAGCTGAGGAGAGTTGGCTGCGCCAGCATCTGCCGGGAGCGGAGTTTGCCGGTGTCCTGCGCGGGGAAGCGCTTTCCCGCGCCTATGCCAACATGGATCTATTTGTCTTCCCCTCGCACACCGACACTTTCGGCAACGTCGTCCTGGAAGCCCTGGCTTCTGGTGTCCCCGCGGTCGTTACCACCGACGGTGGGCCGCCCTCGATCATCCGCGAAGAGGAAACCGGCCGCATCGCACGTGACGAAGACTTCGCCGCCGCGATAGCTGGCCTCCACAACGATCAGCAGTTGCACGCCCAAATGCGCCAGGCCGCGCGACAGGAGGGCCTCAGCGCCTCATGGGACGCCGTCTTCAAGGCCGTCTACGATGGCTACCGGACGATTCTCTAGCTTGTCTGAAATTTAACGCGATCTATTAGCGAGGTCCAGGTCCACCCAGCATGTGCGACATAGCCACATCGTAGCCGTGGCGGAAGCCCTCGCGGTAGTCATCCCGGTCGCTGCGGGGAACGTTCGGATGGCGATACTCATCACGATTGTTCACGTCCGGACGGTGGTGATTGTCAAAGTCTTTCCGTGCGCCTTCGCCACCATCATGAAAGCCCTGGCGTTGAATCTGGCGGAACTCCTGCGGAGGTTTGTCTCAATCATCATGATCAGGGTGGTCATGTTCCTGCGCGTAGAGAACGTACGATCCGCCGAGCGGCTGATAGGGCCCGAGTCCTTGTGCAACAGCAACGCCAGATGTACTCAATGCAAGAGCGATGAGGGGAAGTGTGCTGTGATTGAATTTCATTTTGTTCTCCCTGTACTTTCTGCAACTTTCGGATTGGATCAAAGAATTTCGTCCGTCGTTGTCCAGGGAGCCGCGACCCTCAACCCAAAAGGCATGTCACGACTCCTGATCTAAAGGGCTGCGTTGTAGCGTTTGCCAGATGCTCACAAGGGAAATGTAGAACTTCAACGCCTCAAAAAAATAAGAGCAGAGGACTGACCGCTGAGGATTAGGCTTTAGAGAATTCGACGTTTGGTCTTTTTCTGGATACGGGTTAGTCGACGCGTACCCAGCTCTTGTCAGGGTTGTATTCTGTCATCGCGGCCGCCAGATTAGCGGTACCTGAGCCCAGGTCCTTTTCATAGACCACGCCATCCTGACTGACAATGAACGTCATGACGCCGGAATTGCGATATGTCGCGGGATAGGCCACAAATGCGAACCCTCGCGTAAGCTTGCCGCCAGCGCTATAGTCACGAGCGCCGCCCTTGGCTGCAGATCCCTGTTTGGTCAGAATGCGGTAGTAGTAGCCATGGAACGGCGTGTGCTTGCCTTGCTGGAAGCTGTAGCCTTCGCTGGCCGCAGAAACGATCTGCGGTCCAATCGGACTCGGGGCTTCGTCGTCACTCGTCTTCCAAAACAATCCGTTGTGCTTGCCTTCATCGCTGACAAACTTCAGCGCATAGTGTTTTGTCTTATCGCCATCGCGCGGTTCGGAAGCATAGTCGTGCTGGGCATCGACTAGCCCGTGCAAAATATCGATCGCGTCGTTCTCGTTGGTGCCTATGCGCCGATAAAGAATTTCCTGCTTGCCCGCCTCTGTATTGAAGTACCAGCTACCGCCGCTGTTCTTGACGATTGGGATAGGAAGGGGCCAGTTCACCGCCCCGACATAGAGCGTCGCGGTCTGATCGGGTTCGATGACGACTCGATGCATTTGATCGTAGCCGCGGATAAAGTTCGCAGCCATGTTCTTGTCCGCAACGTCATCTCCGGTATGGAGGATATCGCCGGCGTTGCTTCCGAAGATGCTGTTGAGAGCCTGACTGTCGTTCGACTTGACGGCATTGTAGAGAGCCAGCACGGCATCACCGGGCGATGCGAAGGTCTTTTCATTTCCCTGCTGGGCAAGGCAGGGACGTGCAATCAGCAGGAACGGCATGATCGCCGCGGCGCATGCGAGCGGGATAAGCTGACGCGCCATGGCGGCAGCACGAGAACAAAGTGGCATCCGGATTTGTGGAGTACGTTGCACGAAAGCTTTCTCCTGCGTCAAATCGATTGCACTCAACGGCGAAAGCGCCAGCCTATCGATGCCGGGCGCCGCCTCCCTGGCGCGCTTGGGGCTGCGGTCGCGAACCTCCGCCACCGCCACGATTCCCACCACCACCACCGGCTGGGGCCCGATTCCCTCCTCCGCCAGCCTGCGCCCGATTTCCTCCCAGACTTTGCTGCCCGCGGGCGCTGTTGGTCCGGGCGTTACCTCCCTGGCTGTAATTGCCAAAGGCACCGTTGCTGGCGCCTCGATTTGGTTGTTGTCCGTAGCCGCGTGCGGCGTCCCTCTGGGGTTGATTGCCATTTCCAGGACGGCTCTGATTCTGGCCGGCACCTGGTCGGTTCTGCTGATTCATTCCCGCACGGTTCTGCTGATTGAAGTTAGGTTGATTCCCGCGGCCGGGCTGTTGACGGTTGTTCTGAGCCAGATTTCCGCGGTTGTTGTTCTGGGCCTGATTCCCACGATTGTTCTGGTACTGAGGCTGATTGCGGTTCTGATTGAATTTCGGCTCAGTGAAGTTGGAGTTGCGGCCGTTGTTATCGAAGTTGTTCGCGCGGTTATTGTTGATGCTGTTGCGGTTGACGTTATTGATGTTGTTACGGTTTACGTTATTGATGTTGGCGGTGTTGATGTTATTGCGGTTGTAATAGTTATTGCGGTTGACGAAGGTGTTGGAATTGGAGACGTAGACGTTGCGGTTATAACTCACAGTCGAGTTATGCCATCCGACTCCCCATGAGTTATAGCCCCATCCGCAGCATCCTCCGCCGTTGATCGCTGCGCCCACCGCCATCCCCACGCCGAACGAGATCAGGCCGGTGGCGACCACTGCGCCGGTGGAATAACCGGGATACACAGGTACGGGAGATCCATACACCACGGTGGGGTTATAGGTCGGAACGTAGACAACGTCCGGCTGGGTCGGTTGAATCACGATCGTCTGTGGCGGAGGCTGAACGACCGTGACTTCTGGCGAAGCCGAGGACGCCTCCGGTGGCGGTGGCGCTGCTCCCGGCGCCTCATTCTGAACGTTGACATTCTGTTGCGGAGTGCTCTTCAGGTTGCCTGCCTGGTAAGCGCGCTGACGCATGACCTGTACGGCATTCATCACACTTTGCGGAGCATTGAAGTAGGCGTCACCCAGTGCGGATGTCCAGGACAGATTCGACGACATCTGGCTCAACACGTCGGGAAACTGCGTTAGACCCTTCACACTGTTGTCCCACGGTTGCTGATTAACCGCGTCCATGAGCTGCGGCCCGTTGAGGTTTGAGTTCTGCTGGAGCCATTGCTGGGCCGCACCGATTTGGTCGGGAAAGGTGGAGCCGGCCAGAACCTGCGCGATGAGATTGTCGGGAAAGAGGGCAATAGGAGCTACCAGTTGATATAGTTGCTCAGCCGTGGGCATGGCATATGTAGTCGCCGGCGCTTGCTGTGCCTGCTCTGATTTGGGCTGCTCCTTCTTACAACCGTCCAGGCCGATGCCGCAGACCGTTATGCTGACGCTGAGAAGAATGGACAAAGCCTGCTTCCAATCAGGCACAGAAGAAACAACTCGCCGCGCGGAGGACATCTGAGCAAACTTTGCAATTCGTTTTTCCAACTGGTCGACGATATGCATTTTGATGTCTCCACCTTCAAGAATGAAATCGAAGGTCGATACGTTGAGAACTGCCACGATTGACCCTGCTGCACAGCTAAAAAAATCAGAAGCCCGGCAATCAGCTGACCGCGACGCGCAACCATCCTTGCCGGCAAGGGCTTTGACGCGCATGAAGTATAGCCCTCAGCACAGTTCATGCGCATCTTTTTTGGATAATGCTTGCCTGGATGTGAACGGATTTACGCTTGTGTTTCTAGAAGGCTGAGAAATGTAGCGCTTTATTTGGTGCCGAAGAAGGGACTCGAACCCGCGGGTATCGGCAGCTCTTTCCGTTTCAAGAAGATACCGCTATCCATTGAATACACGATGCTTTCACTTTTTTCAATCCCTTCAACCCAATCAACCCAGTCAATCTCTTGGTTCGGATTTCGCATGAGTGTGGACACCATGACGCCGAAATTGCGCCGGATTTCTGGACACCAGGATGGAAAAATAACAGATCGACCCGATACCATTCGGTTCCGATCCATGGACGATCGGACATGATTCGAGCCCGATAAAATCGGCCACTTGAAAATCTCGGTGAATTCACCTGGAAGCCGACCAATAAAACTTTAACTACCTTCACTTCCTCGATTGGTCGTTTTCCCCCAACACATTCATTTATCCGTGCTACGCGAGTCGAACACTTCCAATCGGGTGGGGATTCAGCACATCCGGTAATGGACCGTCGTCGGCACGAGTCGCTAGTTGTCAACAACTATCTCCGTTTTTTCTTTGTTAGGCATGCTTTTGTTCTTTGCTTCGGTTGCGACGCATGTTGCTCTCCACCGTGTGTTTCTATTCGCACTCTGGTGTGAGGCGTCCTCGAGATGAAAGCAGCCTAATCTGCTATCACTAGTCTGATCGTTCGTACACATTTGAGATTTTATTACGATGGCCTGACCATGGCTGGGTGCACAATCGATCACCGAAGCCATAGATTTTTATAAGCAGGCTTGGACCCGATTGACCTTATGGGAAATATAAATCGTACTGGCATCTGGTCCCGTCGGGACTTCGTCAAAGCCGCAGTTCCGGTTGTCCTCGGGCATGTTGGTGCAAGACGAGGGCTGGCGGCAGGCGCGCATCGCGGAGTGCTTGCGTATGTGGGTTCCTACACGAATGCGGTCGATGGCGGAGCCAACGGCGAGGGGATCTATCGTTTCGAAATGGACACTCGCACGGGTGAATTCACTCGGCGGAAGCTGGTTGCCAAAACGCCCAATCCTTCCTGGATTGTGATTCATCCTTCGAAGAAGTATCTCTACGCAGTCAATGAGGTTGTCGATCAGGAAAGCGGCTCGGTGAGCGCGTTTGCGATTGAACCGACAACCGGTGACTTGGCTCCTTTGAACATGGTCAGCACCGAGGGCAGAGGGCCGGCGCACATGAGCCTGGATGCTTCGGGCAAGTTCGCTTTTGTTGCGAATTACGCGGGCGGCACGATCGTAGTACTCCCAATTTTGGAGGGAGGAAAATTGGGGACAGCCACAGATGTTCACCATGACGTCGGTTCGGTGGGCGCCAAGTTCGCAACCAATGCGCCGCCGGGAAGCTTTGCGATCAGCGGCCATGATGCCCCACACGCGCACATGATCGCGGCCGATCCCGGGAATCGCTTTGTTCTTGCTGTTGATCTGGGACAGGACAGGATTTATGTGTATCGCTTCGATAGTGGCAGCGGGAAATTGATTCCATCGGAAGCCGCGCCTTTCGTTTCCTTTCCATCGGGAGATGGGCCGCGTCATTTTGTTTTCCATCCAAACGGCCGCTGGATCTATGTGCTCGGAGAAGAGTCATCCACCATTGCGTTCTTCCATTACGACGCTACAAATGGGGCGTTGACACTACAGCAAACCATTTCGTCGTTGCCGAAAGGGTTTGCGGGGACCAACTTCACCTCTGAAGTGGTCATCTCCCCGGATGGCCGATTCCTGTATGCTGCCAATCGCCTGCATGACACAATCGCGATTTGTGCCATCGATAGCAGCGGTAGACTCTCGCTCGTTGGTGAAGTCTCGACGATGGGAGACTATCCTCGATACTGCACCTTCGATCCAAAAGGTAAGTTTTTTTATGTGTGTAATCAACGTAGCGATAGCATCACCTGCTTTGAGGTGCAGGGTCAGACGGGACTACTTTCGTTCACTGGTATGTACACAGCCGTTGGAAGCCCGTCCATCGTAACTTTTCTCTCTTGAATGCTGTCTTCCTTTATTAATCTCGTCTCAATGAGTACCTCGACGATTTGGACTAAACCCGCTTCGCGGGTAGCTGGAAGCGTAGTACCATTTGGCAGGACAATTGCGAAATGAACATCACCGCCACCGCTGCAGTCAGAACGCTCCAAAACTGGTCACTGTCCATGTCGGCACCAAATGACTGCGCTGCATTGAATCCCCATAAAGCAATTGCCCTGCCAAATCCCCACACGGTTTAGTCCAAATCGCCATATCCACACTGCTTCCTATCGGCAACCCGGTAACCGCACTACTCCGCGCCTGAAGCACTGTCGATACGGCACTAGAGATTTTGCGGCAGGTAAGGATTGTCGCTTTGCCGGTGTTTTGTCCGACAAGCCCTGTACCCTTCCCAGCAGCTACGGGGTGAGCTAAACAGATAGACAGCTCGGCCGCCCGTCGGGAGTGCCACGTAAAACCCCAGCGAGGGATAGAATCAGCGCCTAAAACGGAGCAGCGCCTCGGTTGGGTGGCCCGTAGCCGAAAGTCCAGTGGGGAGTTTGCGCCATCAGCAGATTGAATGAGCGCCAGTACAGGGCTGACGTTGGCTACGGAGGTCGAGCGCCATCACCAAGGAGGTTTAGCCGTAAAGGAAGAGTTTTCTTTCTATGTTGGAGTGGACTGGGGAGTGGAGTTCCACCAGGCCTGCATCCTGGATGCACACGGAGAGAAGATCTGCCAGCGCCGCATCGAACATAGTGGCCTTGGCATGCTCGAGTTCTGTGACTTCTTGCAAGCACTGACCCATGGCGAAGCGTCTGCACTGGCGGTTGCCATCGAAGTTCCACGCGGACCGATCGTCGAGGCCTTGCTGGAACATAACTACGCG
>JBAVYX010000492.1:0-13639 GCA_049588475.1 Silvibacterium sp.
GCTCCGAAGTCGCCAGGTCGCGGGCCGTAGGTGAAGCGGTTCAGCATCTGGATGGCGCGCTCCTCGTCGGTCAGCGGCGGGAGGACGGCGGCCGCTGCGTGCCGGGATGGTACGGGCGCGGGCTTCCTGGTCTGCGCGAAGCAAGAAACTACAGAAGCGGCGGAAAGCACGAAAAAGAGGAGGACGTTTCGACGCATGATTTGCCTCGGCTTATTCCAGACAATTTTATAAACCCTTCTCGATCGCCGCGAGTTGCGCGGGGCGCGGTCAGGTCAGGGCCGAGAGACGCTGGATGCTTTCATGAACGCGAAATGAAACACGAGGCCGTTATACGCCGAGCGCGCGGTGCAATTAAACGCAAAAAAAGCCCGGGACTCCGGTGGGGCCCAGGCTCGCATTCGTGATTACTTTGCTTCAGCAGCGACCGGTACCGTGGCGGCCTGCTCCGCAGCGGGAGGCTTTGCGGCAACGGCAGGGGCAAGCTCTGGTGCCGACGCGATGACTCGCGCCAGGCTGCGCTCGATCGTCTCCTTGGGCACGTAGCCCACGATCTGGTCGGCGACTTTGCCCTCTTTGAAGAGCAGCAGGGCGGGGATGCCGCGGATTCCGTAGCGCATAGGGGTGGCTTGGTTGCGGTCTACATCCATTTTCGCAACTTTGACTTTGCCGACGTACGCGGTGGCCACTTCGTCGACGACGGGCGCAAGCGCTTTACACGGACCACACCACGCCGCCCAGAAATCGACCAGAACCGGCTGCTCCGACTTCAGAACTTCCTGATCGAAGTTTGCATCGCTAAGTTCCACTATTGATTGAACCGCCATATTTCTCCTTGACTCTGCGAGCCTTTGTTTCGCACTTCACTACGATGCGAATCTACTCATACAGTGTATCGAAGATAAGATGACGTTGTAAGCGAAAAGTCGCAAGGATGGATGGCCCCGTGCCTGACCCAAAAGAACGAATCGGATACACCGGTCTGGCTGGTGGCCTGGACAGGCGCGGAACCATCTTAGAAATGAATATCCTGCAACTTAGACTTCGCGTTGAGCGGCGTCTGCCTCATTGGCAAGCTGTTGTAAAGTGCTGAAGAACTTCTTCGGCTGCCCGGCAAACAGGTTCATATCCGTCAGGAAAGTCGCCGCAGCTCTTGCACCTGCGAATTTGTCAGTTAACGGGCGGACGATGGCACAGTGAGGAAGGTTTGGACTGATGAATTCGCAGGGAACGGGGAAGATCAGGTTTGGCTGGAAGAGTGGACCCTTGGTGAAAAAATTAGGAAACGTCAGGCCCTGGTCCGAGACAGGTGCAACAGGCGGTTGAACCCCATTGCCCGCAAAATCAACCCATTCCAGAAAGTGAGCGACCTCATCGGCTCCGATGCCAAGCGTGATCTCGAGAACTTCCTCGCTGGTCACCTTGCGAGAGAGGCTTGCGTATAGACTCGAGCCACCCTGTTCAATTGTGCCAAAGTGGAAGGCCGCCGTATTCGCGATCACCTGAATATGGTTGGCGTCATTGAAGTCGGCATCCGTTTTCGGAATGGCCGTGCGGTTGGTAATATTAACTGCCTGCGGAAACGTGGCGCCGAGGTCAGGATTTGTCGCGCTGCGATAACGAATGAACCAGCTTGTGTCTACATTCAAATGCATGAGGTTGGTGAGACGCGGAATATCCTGTGCCCCCGTCGCCTGGCTTCCCGGGAGAGTGCGGAATTCATCCAGGTCGACCGGTTCCGCGCCTTTCGATTCCAGATATGCATTCAGGAATTCCGCGTGGCTCACTTCATCCAGCGTGTTGCTGGTTATGTATTGTGCGCCATCGCCATCGAGATTGAGGAAGGCAGCCTGGTAGCTATTCCTAGGTGGGGCCGGGACTACCTCCGGAGGGAGTTCTCCAGGGGTGATACCAGCCAGTTCCGCATACTGAGTCCATAGATCGCTCTCGATGAGTTCAGCCGCGGCGAGAAAACGAAGTATCGCGGCATCCCCCTTCGTCAGGCTGCCACTGCTGCTTTGACCAAAGGCTAACTTCCCTCCACTGAGTAACCCGGCGCCTAGTGTGGCTGCGCCACCCGCCAGCATTCCGCTTTTCATAAATGAACGGCGATTTACTGGACGCTTCGTAATGCTCTGTAACTTCTGCATGATGCTTTTTCTCCACTTTTCTAGTGGGCGTGGGGTAGATCCGCCCGATTGAACGGTAGACTTTCCTGGAGGAATAGTTGCCACGAAGAGGTCCGAAGATCGTCTTATTGTTGTAAGGGTTATGTCGCATGGAAGTTACAGCACTGTTAAAGTAACGGCATCTAAAAGACTAGGGAACGCGAAGGATAAGTCCAGGATATGTGGCTAAGTGAGAGATATCTCGTAGCGATCCGGCCAGCTCAGGCGCAGCTTATCTATTTAGCGGGAGATTCTGAATCCACATGTCCGTGCTTCGCTGCATTTTGTAACTTTGTCCACTCCTCGTCGGATGGAGCAGCGACAGCTCCGTGTGAGAGCGCGAACTGAAGAAATCCATCGGGAGCATTGCTAACTCCGAAGAGATTGGCAAGATGCATGGATGAAATTTCTTTCCAGCGTATATTGCTGAGGTTCGCATTTCGCAAATCAGCATAAGAGAGATCAGCCCGTGCCAATTCCGCAGAACTCAGGTTGGCGGCGGTGAGATCCGCTTCCGTGAGGTCGATGTCGGCGAGTTTTGCGTGGTCAAAGTCAGCGTTGCGGAAGTTTGCCGATCGAAGGTTGCAAAAGGTGAGGTCAGCAGAGCGAAAAACACTTTGCCGCAAGTCGGCGTCCTGAAATGAGCAGCGGCTTAGCATCGCATTCGACAGCTGAACTCCTTGAAGAAACGCCATGGAGCCGTCGAGCCCGATGAGAGGCACACGATCTCGATTCAGCTCCTGCAGCGCCTCGATGCGTCCGCCGCTTCCACCCTTGCCTTGTGCGCTGTTGATCACCGCCCAGGCGGCATAGTGCCTCTGCCGCGTTCGATCGCCACTCTCCGCGAAATAGAAGATCACGGCGACCAGCACAGTGAATGTTCCGAGGTATTCGAGCACTTCAAGCAGAGCCCAGTTGCCCAGAGCCCATGCGATCCATTCGAGATACCACTCGAACTTCACGAAGGGCAGCGCCCAGGCTTTGTGGAATGCTGTGCGGCGCTCGGGCCACGGCAAGGGACGAGGGGGTTCGTAGAGCCGGCGCATGCCATACATTCTCCATGATTTGCACCGGATGCGAAAACAAAAGAATCAGCGTTTTCCGGATCGTGAAAACCAGCGGTTACGCAAGCTTCCAGAGCAGGCCGCCCTTGAGATTCCTGATGCTCTCGATATGAAAGGGCCCCCGCCGATCTTGATCGGGTCGGCCTTCTCGTCTTTGTTCGGCGTCCACATCACGTCGAAAGGCATTGAGCTCTTTGCACTGTCGTACTCGTTCCTGACGGCGTCGTAAGGGCTTCGGGTCAGAGATGTCGACTGCGCGTAGCGCCTGTAGGCTTCGATGGCGGGAGCCACGGACCGTTGAGGATCATAAAGTATCGTGCAGCCGGACTGGGCGAGACCGTGATGGACGCGCACAAAGCGCAGGCACGCCAATACGCCTGTCTCCGGAATCTCTTTACCGCAATCTCCGGGAACTTCTGTGCTGTGGGCTGCGCCGCATTGGTATTGAAATAGGGTGCCCTCGATGAGGGCAAGATAAAGCTGCTGCCAGTCGCATATCCGGATAATGCCTCTTCGCAGAAGTAGTTAAACCAGAAGGGTCGGGTGTATTCATCCATATTGTCAGGCGTTAAATTTGTCTTGGTCAGCCTCTTGATCACGGGCCAGTGCTGGCGCATAAAGATGCCCGCCTGCTAGCCCTGAGGGAATTGCGGCACTGAAGTTGTTGTAGGCGCACGCTGCGTACTGTGCGGTGGTGCACCTGTCGGAGCGGGCGGTGAGTATCGATGGTTCCCATTTCAGCCTGGCGAAGGGGAGACCGTCCGGGCGAGTCTTCTGAACTTTACGCCAGCACACTCCTGTTGATCGCAGCAAGCCGAACCTGGCAAGAGGCAGACGATATCTTGCTGGCACAAAATTAAAGCGCCCGGGTTCCGATTAAGGAACCCAGGCGCTAGAGCAGCCCTCCCCCAGAACTGCCCACGCTGCGAAAGTATTGCTTTCGAGGCCTTCTTGCAAGAAATCTTAGGTAATCCAAAGGTAATGCTGCTTTTACGTTACGGGAGTGGTAGTGCGTCTGAGAGTATTTTTGCGGGTTGATTTTCGATTTCGCAACGGACGATTTCGATCGGTCCAAGTTCGGAGACAGCCTGTCGGATGCGAGCTTCGATAGATTCGACTGCACCCGCAGATTCGACAAGCAGCAGCACCGCCGGGCCTGCACCGCTCAACGCGACGCCGAGGATATTGTCCGAGCCGGACAAGGGCAACAAGCGCGGAAGGAGCGGGCAGAACTTACTGCGATATGGCTGGTGCATGCGGTCGCGCATCGCTTCGGCGATGTATTCGCCACGGCCCGTGGCAAAGGCAGCGGTGAGTACGGCGACCCGCTGGAGATTGGCAACGACATCAGCGCGGTTGTAGGTGGGCGGAAGCATGGCGCGCGATGCCACAGTGGCGAGAGGCTTCTCAGGAAGCACAACGAGTGCCTGCCATGCGCCGGGCACTGGGAAGGAAACAGCCCGCAGCTTGATGCCGTCCCAGCAGCCAGCTACAAAGCCTCCCATCGAACAGGCGACGACGTTGTCAGGATGACCTTCGAGCTTTGTGGCTTCGTCGAGAATTCGTTCGCGGTCCCAACCGAGTTGGCCGACGTGGGCGGCAAGCGCCACTCCTGCGAGACGCACGGCAGCAGAAGAGCCGCAGCCCATTCCGAGCGGAATCCCATTGGCAACATTGAGAGCAAGCGGCGTTGCTTCGCGTTGATGCGCGGCGAGAGTCTTGCGGTAGACATCGAGAAGCAGGTTGCGCTCGAGCGATCCGCAGACCTCGGGGTTGCGGCCGCTGGCATTAATGGAGAATGCGTCGGCTTCGCGGGCGTGTATTTCAAGATAGAAGTTCAGAGCGATCGCCAGCGTGTCGAAGCCTGGGCCGAGGTTTGCCGAGGTTGCGGGAAGGCGCAGGTATAGGGGAGCCACTCCGGCTGTTTGTTCATCGATTGCTTGGCCGGTCATTGCGCAACTCGCTCGAGTGCGCGGAGAACCTGATCGACGTCAGCATCGAGCTCGACTGTATTGTGACGTGTGACGTCGATCGCTGCGCGCATTGTTGTGAGCTCATCTTCCCGCAGCAGATCGCCACGATGGTATTGGATGGTGTAGTCGGAGTCTTTGAGAGTGTGGCCGGTAAGCAGCAAAACCACGGTTTCTGAGGCATCAATCTTCCCTGCCGCGACAAATTTCTTTAGTCCGGCTAGCGTTACGGCGGATGCCGGTTCGCACCCGATGCCTTCAGCTCCGATTTCGGCTTTGGCAAGAGCAATCTCGGCTTCGGTGGCCTGCTCGACCCAGCCTCCCGTGGCATGGACGACGCGCACTGCCTTCCTCCACGATGCCGGGTGGCCGATACGGATCGCGCTGGCGCGCGTGTGGGCTTCGACAGGAATAAGGTCATGTCCGTCGTTGGCTTGCATGCTACGGTAAAGCGGGTTGGCTCCTTCGGCCTGCACAATGGATATCTTCGGGACGCGGTCGGTAAGACCGAGGTGCTTCATCTCAAGAAAAGCCTTACCAAGCGCGGAGCTGTTGGCGAGATTGCCTCCGGGTACGATGAGATGGTCGGGAACATGCCAGTCAAGTTCCTCAGTGATTTCGAGGGCGGGCGTCTTTTGCCCTTCGAGGCGATACGGGTTGACGGAGTTGAGCAGGTACACGGGTGCGCGCCGGACAACTTCGCTAAGCACGCGGACGCAGCCATCGAAATCTGTATGGAGCTGGCAGGTGAGCGCGCCATAATCGATGGCCTGCGAGAGTTTCCCCCAGGCGATTTTGCCTTCGGGGATAAGGACGAGGCTGTGCATGCCAGCTCGGGCGGCGTAGGCGGCCATGGCTGCGGATGTGTTTCCGGTTGAGGCGCAGGCGACCCACGCGAATCCCCGTTCGTGCGCGACAGAGAGAGCGGCGGTCATGCCTGTGTCCTTGAAGGAACCGGTTGGATTCATGCCCTGGTGCTTGGCCCAGAGTTGAGCGATGCCGGTTGCACGCGCGGCGCGGCGTAGAGCGTAGAGCGGCGTATTGCCTTCGCGCAGGGAGACGATGTTGCCCTCGTCGCGCAGAATGGGCAGCAGTTCGCGAAAACGCCAGACTCCGCTTTGATCTCTGAGGTCAGTGGAAGTGCGGCGCTCTTTCCAGAGCCACCTGAGAGCGCTGGGGTTGGGGAACATGCGTTTGGCAGCGGTTCCGGCCTGTGCGCTCCAGGCTGGATACTCGACCTCATACAGATCTCCGCATTTGGCGCAGCGGAAATTCTCCTTAAGATCTTCGAGCACGATCACACGAGCGCATCCGGTGCAGCGCAGTTGATGAACGTCTTGCATCATAATGAATGCTTTTAGCGTAGCATCCGGGACTGGTCGTCCCAGCTTGAACGAGCATCGGGCTAAGGATCCGAAGCTTGATTCGAGGTCCGGCACGGGCCGTGCTTGCACCCTATCGGGGCCGTGTGTTTGAGCAGCTTGGATGGGCGTGGCTTCAGAGCTTGGTTTTAGGGCCTAAGAAAACGGGCTCGGGTTCGAGTCGGATGCTGAATTCTCGCTCGACCGCAGAGATGATCTGGTCGCAGAGGGCAAGGATGTCGGCGGCTTTCGCGTCGTCGCGGTTAATGAGAGCGAGTGGGTGACGGTTGGAGATTCCGGCGGGGCCGAGAGCGAAGCCCTTGTGGAACCCGGCCTGTTCGACGAGCCAGGCGGCGGGGAGCTTTACTAGGTCTTCTCCGGCCGGGTAATTGGGAACTTCGCCGGGTTGCCTGGCGACGATCTGAGAGTAGTGGTCAACTGAGATGACCGGATTCTTGAAGAAGCTGCCGGCGCTCCGGCAGTCGGGATCGCCGGCCACAATAAGCATGCCTTTCTGGTGGCGGACATTCCTCACGGCTGCGCTCACCTCGGTCAAAGATGGTTCAGCTGCTCCGGCGAAATGTTTCTTCAGGTCGGCGTAGGCGACTCGAGCAGGGCCCTCTTTCTTCAAGGAGTAATCCACGCGAGTGACGATATAGCGTCCGCGCTGTTTGGAGTTGAAGATGCTACGGCGGTAAGAGAAGTCGCAGTCCTCCGGAGACAGCTCATCAAACTGAAGTTTGGCGAGATCGAAGACGCGGACGGCGGCGATGGTTTCGGAGACTTCCTGGCCATAGGCGCCGACGTTTTGTACCGGAGTGCCGCCCAAGGTTCCGGGGATTCCGGCGAGGCACTCGATGCCGGCGTAGTTTTGAGATACGGCGTGGGTGACGAAGCTGTCCCAGTCTTCTCCAGCGGCTACGCGGAAGAGATCTTCGTCCTGCTCAATCCCTTTAAGGGCGATGCGGAGGACGAGTCCGGGAAAGCCTGCGTCGGAGACGAGGAGGTTACTGCCCCCGCCGAGCGTGAAAAGTGGCAGGCTGCGCTTGCGAGCAAAGTCGATGGCTTCGAAGATTTCAGCTTCGGTCGAGGCTTCTGCGAACCAGCGTCCGGGACCTCCGATTTTGAAGGTGGTATAGGGGGCGAGCGGAACGTGTTCGCGCAATTGCATCGCTAGGAAGTTACGATCTCCGAGAAGTCAGCGATCGAGGAGAAGTTGCCAAGAACCATGGCGATGAGGGCGAGGCGGTTCTGGCGGATGGCTGGGTCGTCGGCCATAACCATGACCTTGTCGAAGAAGAGATCGACGTGAGGGCGGAGGGTCGCAATCTGTTCGAGGGCTTCGCGGTATTTGTGTTCGGCGCGGAGATTCTCGACGGTTGGAGTGAGTCCGGCGGCGTAATCGTACAGGGTGCGCTCAGCGGGATCGTTAAGCAACTCGGTCTTTACGCTCTGAGAAGGCAGGTCAGATTTTTCGCGAGCCTTATCGAGAATGTTCTTGATGCGCTTAAAGGCTGCAGAAATAGCGGCAATACCCTCAGAACCGAGGACCGCAGTGAGTGCTGCGGCGCGAGAAATTGCATCGGGAATATATGCACCTGTTTTTATGGATGATGCAGTTTGCCTGAGCACAGCGTTCACTATGTCGTAGCGGAATTGCCGCACATCCTGAAGATAGAATCGAATGCGCTCAAGAATGAATTCAGAGATCGGCTGCTCTACATTTTCGAATGGCGCGCCGAACCGATGGAAACCTGGCAGACTCGCCATCGGTTCATACTCCCTAACCGCGTATGCAAAAATCATGGCTGGATGAAACGGAAGGGCTGTTTCCGCCAAGATTTTCACGATGCCGTTCGCCGCACGCCGCAATGCAAAGGGATCTTTAGAGCCACTGGGCTCAAGGCCAATGCCAAACATACCCGCGATTGTGTCTGCCTTGTCGGCAATTGCCAGTAGCTGTCCTTCGATAGTGCGCGGGATTGAGTCTTCTGTTGACTCCGGCCTGTACTGGTCATAGATTGCCAGAGCAACCCTGTCGTCAAGGCCCTGCGCTTTTGCGTAAAGCCCTCCTACGATCCCTTGCAACTCGGTGAATTCCTTCACCAACTCGGATGTTAGGTCGGTTTTGGCAAGCTTTGCCGCCAACTCCAACGCATCGATGGAGAGTTCGTGGTTCTGCGCGGAAGCGCCCAACTCCCGAACGACCTTAGCCACGCGCTCGGTCTTGTCGTAATAACTGCCCAAATCCTTCTGGAAGGTCACCGATTTCAGCATTTCGACGCGCTCGGTGAGTGGAATCTTCTGGTCGACGGTCCAGAAGAATCGTGCGTCGTTGAACCTCGCCCGAAGAACCCGCTCGTTGCCGTGACGGATGATTTCGTCGGCCTGCTCGCTGGGCTGGATGTTGAGAACGGTGAGGAAATATGGCGCGAGTTTGCTCTGCCTATCTTCAACGGCGAAGTACTTCTGGTGGTCGCGCATGACCGTCACCAGAACCTCTTCCGGAAGGTTGAGATATTGGGGGTCGAAGCTACCCAGCAATGCGCCCGGCCACTCGGTCAGATGGGTGACGGTGTCGACCAGAGGTTCGTCCTCGCGCCAGCGGGCTTCGGGAATCGTCCGTGTGGCAGCGTCCAGGCCCTTGCGGATGCGGTGGCGGCGCAATTCAACATCGGCGGTGACGTGTGCGGCTTCGAGGACGCCTAAATAGTCAGTGGCATGTTCGACGGTGAGGGCGGCGTCTCCGTGGAGGATGCGATGGCCATACGTGAGGTTCGCTGCGTGGACTCCGGCAAACTCGATGGGGACGATGGCGTGGTTGAGCAGGGCGAGCAGCCACTTGACCGGGCGGACGAAGCGCTCGGGCTTACCCGCGCGCCAGTACATGTTTTTCGGCCAGTGGAGCACTGCGAGTTCTTTCGGTAGCTGCTCGGCGATCATTTCGGGCGCCGTGCGCCCCTTGCGCTCAACAACCGTGGAGACGTATTCGCCCCTGGGCGTCGTGATCTTTTCAAGCGCAAAGACCTGGACTCCTGCTTTCTTCGCGAAGGCATGAGCGGCGGGTGTAGGATCGCCGTTCTTGAAGGCGATATTCCAGGAGGGGCCCGTGAGTTGCTCCTGTGTGTCAGCCTGGGTGGCGTTGACTCCTTTGACCAGCACGGCTAGGCGGCGAGGCGTGGAGTAGCTATGAATTTCGTGGCCCGCACTAAGAAGCCGCTCGCGGGTGAGGAGGTCTTCGACGCGGCGGGCAAGTTCCGCCTGCGCGGCGGGGATCATACGGGCGGGGATTTCTTCAAGTCCGATTTCAAAGAGAAAGTCTGGCATCTTTTAGCTTCTAGCTATTAGCTCTTAGCCTCTAGCTGGTTCTTATTGGTCTGGCCCTTGCATCCCATCTCCGAACATCCCGGACATGGGGCACCCGGCTAATTGCTATTGGCCAATGGCTGCTGTTGCGCGGCATAGGCTTTCGCTACTCCCACCGCCAAGGTGCGGATGCGGGCGATGACGCCCACGCGCTCGGTGACGGAGATGGCGCCGCGGGCGTCGAGCAGGTTGAAGAGGTGCGAGCACCGTAGGCATAGGTCGTAAGCTCCGAGTATGGGGAAACGACGTTGCTCGCCGCGCACATCTTCAAACGGGGACACGGTCTCCTCGTCGTGGACAAGGCGGTCGTGGATCTTTTGGCGGCGCTCCGCAAGCTTTTCGGCCGTGGGGGAAAAACTATCGTTGTAACTGGCCAGGAGGTCCTGACACTCCGCTTCGTAGAGTCGAAGGTGCTCCCACAGCTTT
The DNA here is from genome assembly GCA_049588475.1 of Silvibacterium sp. Taxonomy (GTDB): domain Bacteria; phylum Acidobacteriota; class Terriglobia; order Terriglobales; family Acidobacteriaceae; genus Silvibacterium. The sequence continues at coordinate 10,353 of JBAVYX010000492.1, forward strand.
TCGACCTCAGCGGCTTCGAAGTTGTAGACGGAGAATTGCAGCTCCTCTTCAAGCCGAATCTCTCCGTACGTAATGGCCTTGCCAGTCCTGGGATCCCGCACCCACACGATGTCATAGATCGAGTCGACGTCCTGCAGAAACTGCGCAAGCCGTTCAAGCCCGTAGGTGATCTCGCCGCTGATGGGATCAAGATCGATGCCGCCGCACTGCTGAAAGTAAGTGAACTGCGTAATCTCCTGTCCGTCCAGCATCACCTGCCAGCCGATGCCCCACGCACCGAGCGTGGGCGACTCCCAGTTATCCTCTTCGAACTTGATGTCATGCTCAGAGAGATGGATGCCGATGGCCTCGAGCGACGCCAGGTAAATCTCCTGAATGTCAGCCGGTGGCGGCTTGAGGATGACCTGAAATTGGGTGTGCTTGTAGAGGCGGTTGGGGTTCTCGCCGTAACGGCCATCGGCAGGACGCCGCGAGGGTTGTGCATAAGCGAGGTTGATGGGCTTTGGTCCGAGCACCCGCAGGAAGGTGTCGGGCGACATGGTACCAGCACCGACTTCCACATCGTAGGGCTGCTGCAGGATGCATCCGCGCTCGGCCCAAAAGGTTTGCAGGCGGAAGAGCAGTTGCTGGAAGGTGAGCGGCTGAGGGCGGGTCCTGACGGTCGGAGAGGTAATGGTTGCGGACACAGTGGCTTTCCGTAGAATGAGCTATCGAGATTCTACAAGGGGATGGAGCGCGCGTCTTATCCTCCCAGCTTGATCAAGGCGGCGACCGCGTGAAGTTTACGTTCGAGGTGGCGTTCGAGGGCCTGCTGAGCGAAGCGGCGGAGGTCGCCGGCGCGCGTCCGAGGCCAGTCTTCTGATGCCAGAGCGGCGATAGGCGCATGCAAGATGTGGGCGGCAGTGATGAGCGAGGCAGGTGAAAGTAGCCGGCTGGCGGGGTGTTTGTGGTCGGCGCAAAAGAGTCCGTCGACCTGGACGTTGAAATACGCTGCTTCGCCGGCAAAGGGCCTGCTGCAAACGTTGCAGTGGGCGATATCGGGCATCCAGCCCATAAGGCGCGTGATCCAGAGGCCAAAATAGGTTACCGGCAGCCAGATTTGGCCAGCGCGGGTGTGATCGAGGGCGGCCAGAGTGAGGCGAAAGACGGAGTCCTGAGGGTCGTGGTCGGGGAGGATCTCTTCGAGCGCCTCGGCAAAGAAGGCGAGGGCGGCAGCGCGGGCATAGTCGACGGGTGCCGAGAGCGGCGAGGCGAGAATTTCACAGGAGTCGAGGCGGACGAGTTCCTGGCGCGGCTTTTCGACATAGCTGGCAAGGACGTAGGTCATGGGCTCAAGGGCTCCGCCGAAGCGTTTGCGGGATTTTGCCGAGGATTTGGCGACGCCCTTGAGTTTGCCCTGATCTCGAGTAAAGAGAGAGACGATCTGATCGGCCTCATGAATAGGCCAGGTGCGGAGGACAAGGGCTTCGGCCTGGTGGGCGATCACTGCTGATTAGGATAGCCGAAGGCGGGAAGTGCACTGTCGCCGCCGGCTACCCTCACGGAGTGATGGTCTATAAAAAATTGGAATTTTGTGAATTACATTTTTTTATACTATTTTCTCTTTTTGAACAGGCCCGGTAGTCTTGAGTGAGAGTGCCAATCCCTCACATCTGAACTACATCGGCAGGACGCCACAAGACATTTGCTGTGTAGGGAAAAGGCTGTGTTTTCAACTCAACTTGAGGAGATCCATGTCGACTGAACTTCGTAATTTCCTGGCGTTGTCATATCCAGAGCTGGAAGAACTGAACCTGAAGGCCAAAGAACAGCGCATGAAACGCGTTGCGCCTAACAAGATTCAGGAAGAGCGGCTGAAGTATCTGACCGACCAGAAGGGCATTAAGGCCGTCACCGTACTGTTCAGCGACCTCGAAGGCCGGCTGCACATGCTGGACTACGACAAGAAGTTCATCACGAAGAGCTACGACAACCTCACCTTTGACGGGTCGTCGATTCGCGGTTTTACCGCGCAGCGTGAAAGCGACCTGCGCCTGGGAATCGACTGGGGCGCGTTTTACTTTGCGCCCGCTGACTTTTTTGGCCACGGCAAAGTGCTGGTCTTCGGCGAAGTCATCGACAAAGGCGGCTCGCCTTACACAGCCGACATGCGCGGCGTGTTGAAGGGCTACGCCCAGCGCCTCTACGACAAGCACGGCTACACCCTGAATGCCGCGAACGAGATCGAGGGCTTCCTGTTTGCGGGCGTGGACGCGGAAAAGCGCTTCCCGGAGACAGGCCGCTTTGAATATGTGAATACGGGAGGCTACTACCATTCTCTTCCCGGCGATCCACTGCGCAGTTTCATTGACACGACCGCCGAAGTGCAGCGCGCCATGGGCTTTGAGAATGAGAAAGATCACCCTGAAGTGGCGCCGTCACAGTTTGAGATCAACTACAGTTACGGTGAAGTCGTGGCGGCGGCTGACCAGATCCAGCTTTACAAGCTGATCTGCCGCCAGGTTGCCACCAAGCAGGGAATGACGGCATCTTTCCTGCCCAAGCCCGTAGTGGGCGTCAACGGCAGCGGCATGCACACCAACATGTCTATCAGCAAAGAAGGCAAGAACATCTTCTGGGATCCAAAGGGCGAGGAAAAGCTGGCGTCGTTTGGCTGGAAGTTTGTCGACCGCGTTCTCACTCACGGCAATGATATCTGCCTGTTCCTGAATTCGAGTGTCAACGCCTATCGCCGCCTCGATCCGCACTACGAAGCGCCCAACCAGCTCAATGCTTCGGCGGTGAACCGCGGCGCGATGGTCCGCATCCCTATCGGCAATGAGCGGTCGTCACGCATCGAAGTTCGCGCGGTCGCTCCGGACTCCAATCCTTACCTCGTGATGTATTCCATCTTCAAGTCTGGCCTGGATGGAGAAACAGCGTCGATCCCCGACCTGCGGTCCGCCGGACGCTTCCTGCCTGACAACATCTACACGGCTCTTGAAAACTTCCGCAATTCTACCTGGGTGACCAAGCTGCTGGGAGAAGATGTGAAGGCCCGTTACGCCGACCTAAAGCAGGCCTCGGCGGATCGATGCCCACGCCTTCTGGGCACGAGCGTGAAGCCGTCGGAGGTGCAGTTCCACCATGAGGTTTACAACCAGTTCCTCTGGAATCAGTTCTAAAGCGATATCATAGTTACTATAATGTGCCAAAGCGGAGCCTGAACCAAGCTTGAGCATCTTGAGCGGTGATTTGTGGGAGTAGATGTGTGATGGCCTGTTCGAGTGCTTCGCGGGTGCGTGCCT
>JBAVYX010000493.1:0-15706 GCA_049588475.1 Silvibacterium sp.
CAAGCCTTCGAGCGCGTGGTGAAAGCCGATGTGAAATACCGCTTCGTCATCGATATGGCTTCGCTTAAGAAACCATAACAGTCGACGAACTTAGCAGCTTGGGTGCCCATATCTCAAAAACCGGACATGGGCTCTGGCCGGAGCGACAACCTTCGCCGCCACGCGCGCTTCTCAACCTGCTGGAGGGAAAACCCCGATGCCAGCGAAGAAGAAGAGCACGACAAAAAAGAGTTCTGCAAAGAAAAAATCGACTGGGAGGAAATACGGTCCCAAAGCTTCCAAATCAGTCGAGCGCGAGATGAAGGCGATGAAGCAGGGGAAGCTGAAGTCGGGACGGAGCGGGAAGAAGGTTACGAGCCCCAAACAGGCGATCGCGATCGGCCTGTCGGAAGCCCGCAAGGCGGGCGTAAAGGTACCACCGGCTAAGAAGAAGTCGGCGACTTAAGAGCGAGTCACTCGCTTTTGCTTGACGCGGTGGATGTCCCAGACCCCGACGAAGACGTGGAAGCAGCCGCAGAAGCCGGTCCTGAATTCGATGTACTCCCCGAAGGTGATGTGGACCCGCCACCGTCGGAGGAAGACGCTGCCACCGCCGGTTTCTCCGAACCGCTGCTCGACTCTGCCGAGTTCGCAGCAGGCTTTGCGCTGCCCTTGGCCGCGTAGTCGTTCACATACCAACCCGCGCCCTTGAACTGGATGGCGGGCGCAGAAATGAGTCGTTCGAGTTCGCCCTTGCACTCGGGACATTCTTTCTCATCTGGCGCACTGAAGCTTTGAATTTTCTCGAACTGATGGCCGCATTGTTTGCAGCGGTACTCGTAAAGCGGCAAGGCTAACACTCCTCAAAAGCTTACAGTTTCTATTCTACTGACACCGGCTGAACCTTCTCGTCCAGGCTGGCCACGTGAACTTCGGCGATCGCTTCCACCCCGCGCAGTGCTTTCAGCACTGCCTCAGTCACCTCGCCATCAACCTGCACCACCGCCAGCGCCGTTCCCTGAGGAAGCCGACGATCGCGGCCTGCGCGGCCCAAGGCGAAGTTGGCGATATTGATATTGTGTTCGCCGAGGATCGTGCCCACGCGACCGATTACTCCGGGAACGTCCTGATTGCGAATGGTCAGCACGGTGCCCTCGAGCGGCGCTTCGATGTCGATTCCGTTGAGGCTCAGCAATCGGGCGGACGACTCATGCAGAACGGTGCCGCTGGCGACCACGTCGCCGGCATGCGTATGGATGGTGAGCTTGAGCACATTGCCCGCTCCGCCGGAGGCGGACGCTTTCTTCTCTTCATGAATGCGGATGCCGCGCTCTTCCGCGACCGAAGCGGCATTGATGCGGTTCACTCCCTCCGCGTGTCCCAGGATCCCTTCGATTGCGCTGTTACGAATCAGGTCCGTCTTACCTTCCGCGATGCGGCCATTGTAGGAGAGGTGCACACTCTCAATGCTGCCCTCCGGAAATTGCGCCAGGAAAGCGCCCAGCCGATCGGCGAGCGTGATGTAGGGCGCAAGCTCCAGATACTCCTCGTGCGAGAGCGAAGGCAGATTTACGGCATTCTGCACCACGCCGAGCTTCAGATACTCGCGCACCTGGAGAGCGATCTGCACACCCACCGCCTCTTGCGCCTCAGCCGTCGATCCGGCGATGTGCGGCGTAAGAATCACATTTTCCATTGAGAAGAAGGGTGAATCCTGCGGCGGCTCCTTGTGAAAGACATCGAGCGCCGCTCCCCCTACGTGACCGCTCTTGAGCGCATCGGCGAGCTCCTCTTCGACAATCAGTTCACCGCGCGCGCAGTTCACGATGCGCACACCCTTCTTCATCGTGGCCAGGGTCGCCTGATTGATGATGCCCGCAGTCTGTGGGGTAAGGCCCACATGCAGCGTGAGGTAATCCGCTTCACGAAAAAGCTCTTCGATGGAGACCAGCTGAATCGCGTTCTCTCTTGCGATCGATGCTGAGACAAACGGATCATGTCCGATCACCTCCATACCGAAGCCCCGCGCTCGTCTGGCTACTTCCAGCCCGATGCGGCCCAGTCCCAGCACGCCCAGCTTCTTGCCCCGCAGCTCGACTCCCTGCAGGGACTTCTTGTCCCACTTGCCCGCATGCATCGTCGCGTTTGCCTTGGGCAGTTGTCGAGCCAGCGCGAGCATCATGCCCAGCGTAAGCTCGGCGACGGCAATGGCGTTTGCGCCTGGCGTATTCATAACCACGATGCCGCGGCGCGTGGCGGCACCGGCGTCAATATTGTCCACGCCAACACCGGCGCGGCCAATCACACGTAGCTTTGGCGCTGTGGCGAGCAGGGCATCGTCGACCTGAACAGCCGATCGGACCACCAGACCATCGGCGTCGGTGATTTCAGCCGCCAGGCCGTTCTTGATCTGGTCATGGCTCACGATCTGCCAGTTTGGTTCACTGTGAAACACGGCGAGAGTGGCGGGAGAAACCTTCTCCGCCAGAACGATTTTCATCCTTACTCCTCTTGTTTTGCCCGAGTGAGGCCTGGGTACAGGCCTCTGAATCTAGCGCGCGGAAACGGCCTCGGCCAGCTCCGATTTCGCGGAAGAGCCTTCTGCGGTCCCGGCATCGGCAAAGACCTGCTGCGCGGCAGCGAGCGCTTGTCCAAATTCAAAACCCGGAATCTTCAACGTCGAAACCGCAACCTGTTCCAGAGCGCCGATGATGGCGATCGTATCCATGTAATCGAATAAACCAATGTGCGCCACGCGGAAGATCTGGCCCTTCATCTCGCCCTGGCCGTTGGTGATGACCGCGCCGAAGCGGTTCTTCAACTCCTTCACGATTACGCCCGAATCAACGCCAGCAGGTGGCAACACTGCGGTCGCAGCGGCAGCTGGAGAAACGGGTGCGAACAACTTGAGTCCCATCGCCTGTACCGCAGAACGTGTCATGGCGGCGCAGCTCTCCGCATTGTCGACAAGCGCCTCACGACCCACAACCAGATCGCCGCCGCCTTGCGCCGTAATGTAGTCGAGTGCCGCGCCCAGAGCCGCGATCAGCGATACCGCAGGGGTATACGACGACTCGCCCTTTTGTGCGTTTTTGCGCTCCTTGCGCAGGTCAAAGTAGTAGCGCGGGTTTAGCGAGATCTCCATCGCTTCCCACGCTCGATCGCTTACGCCGAGGTAGGCAAGGCCTGGCGGAATCATGACAGCCTTCTGCGATCCCCCGATGATGACGTCCACTCCCCAGCCATCCACATCAAAGTGGGTTGTACCGAGGCCGGTGATGGCATCCACCACCAGGAGAGCGCCGCTGTCGGTCTTACGTAGAAGATTGGCCACACCCTGCACGTCGTGGCGCACACCGGTCGAGGATTCCGTCGCCTGCATGAACACGGCGCGAGTTTCGATCTTCAGCGCCTTGCGCACTTCGTCCGGGGAAAAGGTCTGTCCATAGGGCGCGCTCACCACATCCACGGCGCAGCCGAAAGCCTTGGCCAGGGCAACCCAGCGCTCGCCAAATTTTCCCGCCGAGAGCACCAGCACCCGGTCGCCGGGCGAGGTGAGATTCGAGACTGCGGCTTCCATGGCGCCGGTGCCCGAGGAGGCGAGCAGCAGAACATCGTTTTTGGTACCCACGAAGGTCTTCAATTGAGCGAGCACGCGCTGGTACAGTGCGCGGAACTCCGCCGTGCGGTGATGGATATCCGCGGCCGCCATGGCGAACTGCGCGGCTGGCAGAAGAGGAGTCGGGCCGGGCGTGAAAAGTCGTGTCTTCCGGATCATCGTAGGTGGTTTCCTTTATCCACTATTGTACCGAGCACGCGCCGGTCGCGCTTTGTTTCTATAATAGGAGGTTTGGAGTCACACATGACGCACGCAAGCATTGCTGCGCGGATCGAGAAAGACATCATTGCCGCCATGAAAGCGCGCGACGGCGAGCGCACCACCGCGCTGCGCATGGTAAAAACAGCGCTCAAGAACAGAGAAATCGAGAAGCGCGCGCCGCTTGACGAAGCCGAGTCGCTGCAGATTCTCACCACACTGATCAAGCAGCGCCGCGATTCGATCGAGCAATTCACCAAGGGCAATCGCCCCGAACTTGCCGCGAAGGAAGCCTCCGAAATCGAGTTGATCGAAGGCTACATGCCCAAGGCCGCCGGCGAGCAGGAGATCCGCAAGCTGGTCGAAGAAACGCTGGCCGAGTTGGCTGTTTCCGGTACCGACCTTGGGCCAAAAGACATGGGAACCGCGATGAAGGCCGTGCAGGCTCGCATCCAGGCAGCGGGTCTCCGCGCCGACGGTCGCCAGGTGAGCGAAATCGTCAAAGGTGAGCTGGCGAGATAAGAAGCGAGGTTAACGAGGATTTCTGCGATGCGCAAAGTTGCCCTCAGTCTCGGAATCAGCCTGGACGGTTACATCGCGCGCCCCAACGGTGCAGTTGATTTCCTCTTCATGCCCAAGGACTACTCGATGGCTCCTTTCTTTGCCACCATTGACGTTGCAGTCATGGGCCGTAAGACCCTCGACGTAGGACTCAAAATGAGCGGAGGCGAGACCATTGCCAGTTACGGGCTGACCTGCTACGTCATGTCGCGATCCCAGCCCGCCGGCGAGCGCCATGGGGCTATCTTCACCCGCCGGACTCCATCAGCCCTCGTCAAGGAGCTTCGCAAGCGCCCCGGCAAGGACATCTGGCTCATGGGAGGCGGCGAACTGGCTCGCGATTTTCTCAAGGCCGACTTGGTCGACGAACTCTATCTCGGCATCGTACCTGTGCTGCTTGGTGAAGGCATCCCGCTTTTCCCGAGCGGCTTTGCGCAGCGCGACTTCAAACTCATTGAGAACAAGACCTACTCGAAAGGCCTCATCGCTCTGCGCTATGAGCGCTTACGCGAGAAAGCCGCATCCAGGAAAGCCTCATCAAAATCTTGATTTATGACTGCAAGGACCTACCCGCGCTCGGGGATAATCCTCACAAAAACCCCATCCGGCAGTTCGCCTTCGAGAAAGTGAACGACGCCACCCTTCACAAAGCCGCGCACCACAGGCTGCGGAGCGGCGGGCTCTGACCGTCCCTCCGGCCGGGAGCTGCGCCCCAGGTCGCGATCCGTACTGCGTTCCGGACCGCGATTCATACCACGGTCCATCGCGAGGTTTGCCAAGCGGTCGGCCTGTTGGTTCTTCTCTCGCAGCACATGCTGAATCTGGAACGAGTCGAGCTGGGCGATCCTACGCTTGGCTTCTTCGTACAGAGGACGCAGCTCCGGGCTGTTGACGCGATATTGCCCCTTGATCTGCTTCACCATCAGTTCGGAGTCGGACACCACCTTCAGCCGTGAGTGCCCGTGCTCCAGTGCAAAACTCAAAGCCGCCAGCAGGCCTGAATACTCGGCAAAATTGTTGGTTTTCTTCCCCAGATATTCGCTTAGTTCGTCGATTGATTCGCCGTGCGCTCCCTGAATGTAAACGCCGAAGCCCGCCGGTCCGGGATTGCCGCGCGATCCACCGTCGCAATAGGCGGTAATTGTTCCCTCGTCTTTTTTCGGGTCCTGCGGCCAAAGCTGTCCAGTACCTGCTCGTTTATATCCGCTGTTCATGACGGGAGTGTAGTCGATTTGTGCGTAGGAAGTTTCACCAACCTGCTAACGAACCGTCTTCTCATCCGTCTTGATCGCCAGGGTTGGTCTGCCCGTTTGAGGAAACCTTAATGCCCGTTGATTCACTGCGCTTTTTCCCGCCTTCCAGTATCCGGCTCCCATCCACCCCCGCATCAAAGATACAATCCTCGCCAGGTATGGCGATCGATCCCAGCGCGCGCGCCACGGAAAATGATCTTATTCGCGAGGCGCAGCAGGGTTCCCGCGCAGCCTTTGACACTCTCGTGCGTCAATATGATCAGGCGGTGTTAAGACTGGCCCTGCATCTGACTGGTTCCGAGCAGGACGCTGAAGATATCCACCAGGAGGCGTTCCTCAAGGCGTATCGGTATCTCGGAAATTTCCGCTTTGAGTGCTCCTTTTATACGTGGATTTATCGCATCGTTACGAATTTGTGCCTTGATCTGCTGCGACGGCGCAAGTCGCGCCGGGAAGATCAGGCGGTCATGCTCGATGCATCGGGCGAAGAGATTGACCTGTTGACGAACGTCTCCGATCAGCGCGCAAGCGCTAACCCGGACCGGGAGTTAAACAGGAAGTTTTTAGGGGAACGGATTCGCGAGGCACTCGATAAGCTCACGCCGCGCGAACGAATGGTCTTTGAGCTGAAGCATTATCAAGGGCTCAAGTTGAGGACCATCGGCGAGATGTTGAACACAACGGAAGAGACGGCCAAAAATACACTCTTCCGCGCGACCAGGAAGCTACGTGCGAACCTGGCGGAATTGCGCTAAAGCCCTTGGGCAGAGGCCATCTTTTGAGGCGAGTGAGGCAGGGAAACACCATGAAGTGCGAATCGGCGCAGGAAATCATTGCTCTCGCGGTCTACGGCGAGTTGCCCGACGATCAGAGTCCACAACTCGAGCAGCACCTGGCGGAATGCGATACCTGCCGGCGCGAACTTGAGGCTGTGCAGGCGCTCTCGAAAGCCATGTCGCTGCTCCCGGTCGAAGAGCCGTCAGCCAATCTCATCGCCCGCTCTCGTCTCCGCCTGGAGGAAGCCCTCGACGCCGTGCCGCATGGCAGTTGGCTGTTGCGCGTTTGGCAGCGCTTTTGGCAGGGTGTAGGACGTTTGCGCGCAGCTCCTGTTGCGGTCTCCGCCCTGCTTGTGGTTGGGCTCACCGCGGGCGGATACTCAGGCTACATTGCAGGCGAGCACGCGCATGACGCAGCGCATATTTCCCCTGACTTGCATCCGGACCAGGTCGATCCGTCATTGGGGAATATTGCCAATGTCAGCAGCATAACCCAGGAGCCCAACACCGAGAATGTTGAGGTCGTCTACAACCGGCTTCAGCCCGAAACCATCCGCGGCACCCTCGACGACCCGCAGATCCGCCAGCTGCTTCTCATCGGTGCGCAGAGCAGAGTGAATTCCGGAGTCCACGGCGACTCTGTCGGCCTGCTCGCCGATGAATGCCGTGCCGGTCACCAATGCAACGGTGGCCCCATCCGCGACGCACTCATGGTCGCCTTACGTTACGACAAGGATGTCACCGTCCGCCTTAAGGCGCTTGAAGGCCTTGAGCCCTATGTCGCCGACGATGTCCATGTCCGCGACGCCGTACTCGAAGCGCTCATGAAAGACCCGGACCCGAAGGTCCGCACCCAGGCCATCGGATTGCTGGAGCCGGTCGAGGCGGACTCCAGCGTACGGGAGGTCTTGCACACGGTCGCCGCGCGGGACGACAATGCTGAGATCCGAACCGCATCGCGTCTGGTGCTTGATCAGAGCCCGCAAGTTCAGTAGTTGTCACGTTCAGCTTTAGCTATTGGCTGGAGAAACAGGCGACTTCCTGTAAGAAAGAAGCGCCGCATCGAGGGAACCCACATGAGGCATTTTCCGAGGTTAGTGTATACGGCAGGCTCCATCACTGTCCTGATTGGCTCTACGGCATTTGCGCCGGCGACGGTCGCCGCGCAATTGCTCATCGTGCCGGATTCGTCCGCACTTATGTTTCGCACCTCACAGGGCTACCTGGGCATTGAGATGCGCGACATCGACAACGATCGGGTCGCCGCCCTTAAGCTCAAGGATGCGAGCGGCGTCGAAATCACCACGGTCGATCATGACGCACCGGCAGGCAAATGTGGCCTCCGGGTCCATGACGTTATCCAGCAGATGAACGGGCAGGTGATTCAAGGCGTCGAGCAGCTGCGACGCATGCTGCGTGAAACGCCCGCCGGCCGCTCCATCGTTCTAATCATCTCGCGGGATGGCCAGCAGCTAACCATCAACGTACAGCTTGCTGACCGCGCCATCGTCGAGCAGGACGCCTGGTCGCAGATTCATACTGTGCCCGATCCCGGTGATGATTCTTCCTTCGCGCTCGTTGGTCCCAGCAATCGCGGCCTCGGGGGTTCCAGCAGCTTCTTTGGCACATTATCCCTCGGCACTCCCACAGTGGGTGTCGATGTTGACACGCTCGGCTCGCAGCTCGCCGACTATTTCGGAGTCAAGGATGGCCTGGGCCTATTGGTGAAGCATGTAGCGGAGAATAGTCCTGCGTCGACAGCCGGCTTTAAGGCCGGCGACGTCATCACCAAAGTCAATGGCGAGTCCATGGCCACATTGAATACGTGGCTTAAGACTCTCCACGCGAATCGCGGCAAGCAGGTTCAGGTCACGATCGTGCGCAATCACAAGGAGCAGGTCCTGAACCTGTTGGCCGGCGACGCCAAACATAAGGGCGAACTCGGCTGGCCCGATGTCGACATCCAGATCGTTCGGCCTGAAATCGATGCCGGCCTCGCAGAACTCGATATGCAGCAGATCAAGCAGCTCGATCCCGTGCTCCTCACCCAGCGAATCCGCCAGGCCGTGAACGAAATCGACATGCCAAAATTGCAGCAAGAGATGAAGGACCAGCAGAAGCAAATCCAGAAGCAGATGCAGGACCTCAGTAAGGACCTCGAATCGCTGCGCTCGCATGAGAAGTACAACGAGATGTACTAAGACTCTTCAGCATCCTGCAGAGGAGGGGCTGCTCTCGAACTGTCCCCGATTCTCTTGTAATTCCACCCCTTCCCCGTTCGACCCCTGAGAAGCCCCGTTCGGCCTGTGTCGCTCGCACCCACCCCCCGCTTGTGATTCAATAATGGGAGGTTATGTCCCCAACAGCCGCACAAACCGGACATGGCGAGCCTATTCAGACCCGAAAGCAGACCCGGGCTCGCCGCATCACTGCAGCCGCGCGCAAAGTGCGCGAACTGGCCATTGTCGGCCACTCGCTGGCGTCGACGAGCCACCCGGTCATGGCACAAATCGTGCCGATGCGGCGTTGTAATCTCGCCTGCGCCTACTGCAATGAATACGACGATTTCTCGAAGCCGGTCGCTCTCGATGAGATGATCCGCCGCATCGACCATCTGGGACGCTTGGGCACCAGTATCATCACCATCTCTGGCGGCGAACCGCTGCTTCACCCCGAGCTTGATGACATCATCCGCCGCATACGCCACAACGGCGCGCTGGCTGGAATGATCACCAACGGTTATCTACTCATGCCCGACCGCATCGACCGGCTGAACAAAGCCGGCCTCGATCACATGCAGATCTCGATCGATAACGTGCAGCCCGACGAGGTTTCAAAGAAGAGCCTCAAAGTGCTCGACAAAAAGCTGCAGATGCTCGCCGAGTTCGCCGACTTTCACGTCAACATCAACTCCGTTGTCGGCGGAGGCATCAAGAATCCCAACGACGCCATCGTCATCGGCGAACGCGCCGTCCAGCTAGGATTTACCTCGACCATCGGCATCATCCACGATGGAGACGGCCAGCTCAAGCCGCTCGAAAACGAAGAACGCCGGGTCTATTTTGAAATGCGCAACTGGAAAAAGCGTAACTACTCACGTTTTAACCAGTTCCAGGAAGCCATCGCCAACGGCGAGCCCAATGACTGGCGCTGCCGCGCCGGATCGCGTTACCTCTACATCTGCGAAAACGGTCTGGTGCATTACTGCTCGCAGCAGCGCGGCTTTCCCGGCGTGCCACTCGCCGAATATACCAAGGCCGACCTTAAGCGCGAATTCCTCACGGAAAAAACCTGCGCTCCCCAGTGCACCATCAGCTGCGTGCACCAAATCTCATACATCGACCACTGGCGAGCCCCGCAAACCTCGCGGATCTCACCCGGTTCGACGGAAGGCCTTGTCAATATCAGCACATAGATCCATCTCCGGCCGCGTCCCCGACCGCGAATCTCAACTCGCCTTCATCCGGCGCCTACCCAAAGCCGAGCTACATCTGCACCTCGAGGGCACGGTCACGCCGGAAACCCTGGTGGTGCTCAGCCGCCGTCACGACGGCAGCCCGCTTGAGCTTGGCCAGGCGCAAGCCATTTACCAATACACCGATTTCACCGGATTCCTGCTAGCCTTCAAGGCCGTCACCCAGCGCCTGCGCACGCCTGAAGACTACGAACTCATTGCCTATCGCATGATGAAGCGCCTTGCACAGCAAGGGGTTGCCCATGCTGAGGTCTACATCTCGGTCGGAGTGGTTTACTACTGGAGCCGGCTGGAGTTCGAGCCGCTCTTCGAAGGAATGGAACGCGCGCGCAAGCAGGCGGAAGCGGATTTCGGCATCACCGTTTACTGGATTTTCGATGCCGCCCGCCATTTCGGCGTCGAAGAAGCCTCTCGCGTCTTCCACAAGGCAGCAGAGCTACGTCGCACGTACGCATCCATTGTTGGCATCGGCATCGGAGGCGACGAGCGCATCACGAGTGCCGAACCATTCCGCGAACTCTACGCAGAGGCACGCGAAGCGGGACTACGCCTGACGGCCCATGCAGGGGAATCTGTTGGCCCCGAAGGCATCTGGGGCGCGCTCAACATCGGCGCGGAGCGCATCGGTCACGGTCTCACCGCCATTCACGATTCCGAACTCACGGGCGTGCTCGTCGAGCGCCAGATCCCTATCGAAATCTGCATTTCATCGAATCTCCGCACCGGCTGCTGCCCCCGTCTCACCGACCATCCCGTCCGCCGCTATTTCGATGCCGGCATTATGATCACCCTGAACTCCGACGACCCGGCCATGTTCCGCAGCGACCTCGAGGACGAATATCAGCTGGCCCGAGACGAGTTCAGTTTCACCGCCGAGCACCTGCGCGAATTGGCCGCTAATTCCATTGAGGCCAGCTTCCTGCCCGCGGAGCGGAAGGTCGATCTTTTGCGTCAAATCGAAAAAGCGGTCTAAAACGCTCCAGGCATGTGACAAAAGTTGTACATGGTGCGTCTCACAGGCAGCCAATGGGCAGTCGAACTGAGCTATCATGGGGCATCGCGGATGGTTTCCGCCAAAAGGAAGGTTTGTGAGCGTGCTGCCTGGCTTTGGACATAAGTCGTGCAACGAGTCGCGGGTCGCATTGCGTGCCCTGGGATGGGCATCGGTAGCCGTCGGCATCGCGGCACTCGGTCTCTTTGTAGGCCGCGAACTGCGTCTGCGTTACAAATTCAAGCGCCGCACCCCCAGCGACTTCTATTCGCACGCCGGCGACGAGTCACCCTCGACCGAGTTCGGCATGGGTGTCTAAACCTGACCGATCAGATTTTAGGAGAAAGGCCCCGGAGTTGGATCCGGGGACTTCGCCTCCTGGTATTCAGCTCGGACTAATTCTTCCCAGCCAGTCCCCGCAGCACGTACTGCAGAATGCCGCCATTCTCGTAGTAGAGAATTTCCTGTGGCGTGTCGATGCGTACCTTGGCATCGAACTCTTTCGCCGTGCCATCTGCAGAAGTGGCCTTCACATTCAGTGTGCGACCATTCGCAAATCTCACCTCCAAAAGCGCTTTCAGTCCTGGAAAGTCAAAGATCTCTTCGCCGGTCAACCCCAGGCTCTCAACATTCTGCCCATCCACAAACTGCAGCGGGAGAATCCCCATTCCCACCAGGTTCGACCGGTGAATGCGCTCGTAGCTCTCGGCGATCACTGCGCGTACTCCTAGCAGCTTTGGACCCTTCGCCGCCCAGTCCCGCGACGACCCCGAACCGTATTCCTTCCCGGCCAGAATCATCAGCGGCACCCCGCGCTCTGCATACTTCACTGACGCGTCGAAGATGCTCATGCCTTCTCCTTCGGGCAGAAGCCGCGTCACGCCGCCCTCCGTTCCCGGAGCCAGCTTGTTCTTAAGCCGCACATTGGCGAAGGTCCCCCGGACCATCACCTCATGGTTACCGCGCCGCGAACCGTAGGAGTTGAAGTCGGCCTGCTTTACGCCATGATCGGCCAGGTACTTGCCAGCAGGCCCATTCAGCTTGATCGACCCTGCCGGTGAAATGTGGTCCGTTGTCACTGAGTCGCCAAGCAGGGCCAGCACCCGCGCACCATGAATGTCTTCAACAACAGCGGGAGTCGCCGGCATGCCATCAAAGTAGGGGGCCTTGCGGATATAGGTCGAGTCAGCCTCCCACCGATACACATCTCCGGTGGGGAATTTGAGATGCTGCCAGTTCTCGTCGCCATCCGCGACCGTGGCATATTCTTTAACGAAAATCCCTGAGTCGATCGAAGCCGTAATCGTCTCCAAAACCTCTTGCTGTGTAGGCCAGATATCCCTGAGATACACCGCCTCGCCCGCTTTGCCTTTGCCCAACGGCTCTTTCTCAAAGTCGTGACCGATACGTCCGGCGAGCGCATATGCAACCACCAGCGGCGGAGACATCAGGTAATTCGCCCGCACGTCCGAATTGATACGCCCCTCGAAGTTGCGATTGCCGCTCAACACGGAGACGGCAACCAGCCCGTGATCCTCAATCGACTTCGAAACATCCGCCGGCAGCGGCCCGGAGTTGCCGATGCAGGTCGTGCATCCATACCCCACCACGTTGAACCGCAGCTTGTCGAGATAGTCGAGCAGCCCTGCTTTCTCGTAGTAATCGGTCACCACCCGCGATCCCGGAGCCAGCGAAGTCTTCACCCACGGCGGCACGCGCAAGCCCTTTTCTACAGCCTTCTTCGCCAGGATTCCTGCTGCCACCATGACCGAGGGGTTCGATGTATTCGTGCAACTGGTAATCGCCGCGATTACGATCGACCCATTGTCGAGATACTGGTCCACATCCACGCCAAAGCGGGCTTTCACGCTGGTAGTCGGTCTCGTTTCGTGAACGCCTTGCGCCGCGTCAATCGTCTCGGCCGTGTGTCCGCCTTCGCCCTCCCAGCGGACCACCTGCCGCACGCCATTCTTGTTCCCCGTTGGCCCCAGCAAAGTTGGCAGCTGTTTCACAAAGTCCCGCCCCGCGTCCTTGAGGCGCACACGATCCTGCGGCCGCTTCGGCCCCGCCACGCTCGCTTCCACCGTGGCCAGATCGAGCGAAATCATCTGCGTGTACTCCGCCGCCGGCGAATCCGCTGTATGGAAGAGTCCCTGCTCTTTGTAGTAAGCCTCAACCAGCGCTATCTGCTCCGCGCTGCGTCCCGTCAGCCGCAGATAGCGCAGCGTCTCCACGTCCACCGGGAAGATGCCGCAGGTTGCGCCATACTCCGGAGCCATATTGGCGATCGTTGCCCGGTCGGCTAGCGCCAGTTCGCTGACGCCCGCGCCGTAGAACTCGACAAACTTACCCACCACGCCCAGCTTGCGCAGCATCTCGGTGACGGTAAGCACTAGATCGGTAGCCGTGGTGCCCTCGCGTAGCTTGCCCGTCAACTCAAATCCAACCACCTGCGGAACGAGCATCGACACTGGCTGGCCCAGCATGGCCGCCTCGGCCTCGATGCCGCCCACGCCCCAACCGAGGACGCCCAGGCCGTTGATCATGGTGGTGTGAGAATCGGTTCCGACCAGGGTGTCTGGATAAGCGATGATCTTGCCACCGATCTCGAGCGTGAACACAACGCGAGCCAGGTATTCGAGATTCACCTGGTGGCAGATGCCCATGCCCGGCGGAACGGCGGAGAAGTTCGCGAAGGCTGACTGTCCCCACTTCAGAAATGCATATCGCTCGCGGTTGCGCTGGAACTCAAGCATTGCGTTCAGAGAGTAGGAGTTTGCCGTGCCATACTCGTCGACCTGCACCGAGTGGTCGATGACCAACTCGGCCGGCTGCAGTGGATTGATCTTCTGCGGATCGCCGCCCAGCTGCTTCATGGCATCGCGCATGGCAGCCAGATCTACAATCGCCGGAACGCCGGTGAAGTCTTGCATCAGCACCCGTGCCGGCATGTAGGCAATCTCACGCGATGGCTCGGCCTTCGGGTCCCACTTTGCCAGGAACTCAATATCGTTCGCCGTTACGCTCTTGCCGTCTTCCTGCCGTAGCAGGTTCTCGAGCAGGATGCGCAGGCTGTAGGGCAGGCGACTCAGTGTCACGCCCTTCTTCTCAAGCGCGCTCAGCCGGTAAATCTCATACGTGCGATCGCCGGACTTCAAGCTTGACTGGCTGCCAAAGCTATTGACTGATTTGCTCATTGCTTTTCCTTCCTCATCTCGTGGAGGCCCAACAAGGGCGCTGCAATTACCCTCCGAATCACAGGCGCAGAATCGCCGCCGCTCACGCAGCGCAGGAACTACCGCAAAATGTCTTCGGAGAAAGCTTAATCAGTAGGAGAGGGTCCGTCCACGGTCATGGTGGCCATGGCGAAAGCGCTTAAGAAGTGGCGGGAAATGCATCGCTTTATCTTCCTGCGAACATTTTATGACAATCCGCCCTCGCTGGCACTCGCTGATACGCTGGAGTTCGGGAGTTTTCTTGAGCGAGACCATGCTGATTCACTTCTCTGGCCCGGATTATCCCGGGCAGACCACGCTGCTCACCGGCATCCTTGCCGAATACGATGCCTGCGTGCTCGACATCGGCCAGGCCGTTGTCCATGAAACGCTCGCTCTTGGTCTGCTGATCGAAGTGCCGTTGGAGAGGGGCTTCACGCCGCTCAAGAACGCGCTGATCGAGAAATCCCAGGCGCTGGGCCTACATGTCAGGTTCACGGCCATCTCTACGGAAGCTCTCGACCACTGGCTTGCGACTCAGGGTAAAGACCGATTCAACATCACTGTCCTCGGACGCGCCATCACTGCCCGGCAACTCTCCCTTGTGAGCGCGATCATCGCCAACCACCAGCTCAACATCGACCGCATCGAGCGCCTCTCCGGCCGCCTCTCGCTTGCTGTTCACACGGGAAGCTCGAATGCCTGCGTCGAATTGAGAGTCAGCGGAAAGGTGAAGTCCGAGGATCAGATGCGCGCCGACTTTCTTAACGCCGCTCAGGAACTCGAGATCGACATCGCCTTCCAACGGGAAAGCATCTTTCGCCGCAACCGCCGGCTCTTTGCTTTCGACATGGACTCGACGCTCATCCAGGGCGAAGTGATCGACGAGCTCGCCAAGATGGCCGGCGTCGCCGACCAGGTTGTCAGGATCACCGAGTCGGCGATGCGCGGCGAGATCGAATTCAAGGAAAGCTTCCGCCGTCGGGTCGGCCTGCTCAAAGGATTGCCCGAGCACCGCATTCACGATCTCATCGGACGCATTCCGCTTACCGAAGGCGCAGAGCAGCTTATTCGGACGCTCAAGGTTCTGGGCTATAAAACGGCCATCCTATCCGGTGGATTTACGTTTTTTGCCCGACACCTGCAGGAACGCTTCGGCATCGACTACATCTACGCCAACTCGCTGGATATGGCCGACGGGGTCGTTACCGGCAATGTCACCAGCGGCATCATTGACGGCCCCGGAAAGGCCGATCTGCTGAGGCATATCGCCGCGCAGGAAAAAATCTCTCTTGAGCAGGTCATTGCTGTCGGCGACGGGGCCAACGATCTGCCCATGCTGAACCTCGCCGGAATGGGCATCGCCTTCCGCGCCAAGCCGCTCGTCCGCCAGAGCGCCGACCATTCGCTGACCCATCTCGGCCTCGACAGCCTGCTCTACCTGATTGGGGTTCGCGACCGCGACCTTGAGGGAATCGAGTATCCATATGTTGCTGCCAGCGCCTGACCCCCCCTCCTCTCCCTTTTTCGATGTTCAGTTATAACTAGCAGATTCTAAAATACTTTCATAGCGCATTTGTTCGAGATCGGCGATCAGCCCAGGCCCCGTCGGGCGCCATCCGAGGCGCTGCTGAGTTTG
>JBAVYX010000494.1:0-4982 GCA_049588475.1 Silvibacterium sp.
TCGTAGGCAGTGCTGATCTGCACCAGTTCCGGTTTCGCGGCGATGTTTTTCGCCACGTGTGCGGCAACCTTGGCCTGATAGCAAGTTGGATCGGTGCATTATGTGGAATCTGGGCAAATTGCAAGTCTTTCCTGCTGGCTCCTCGCCGCCTCACAGCCAGAGTGGCCCCCCCTTCCGATCCAAGAGACCTTTGCATGGGAAGTTGCGGTAGTCGCCGGCTAGCCAGTTATCCGCGAATAGTCGCCATTAGCGGATTGGATTTACACATCACACGTCCCACAAGGAGACTTGCCCTTTACCGATTACGCTCGTCCTTTTGTGACAATGCCGGGATGATGTATTGGGGCACCAGCTGGAGCCCCCAGCGGTACCATTTCGTGAATTCACCGTAGCTTCCGCCGTTGATGCTGACGACGAGGTCGAGATCAGGAATCACCATTACGATCTGGCCACCATTGCCACCCGCGCTGTACACGCGGAAAGCCCGGTCGCCGACCTGCAGGCGATTGATATGCCAGCCGAACCCGTACTCGTGTGGGGCGTCGTAATTAGTCTGCGGATCAAATATGGAATACGCAGTGGTGGATTGCTGTATCCAGTTCTTACTGACAATGCGGGTACCGGTCCAGATCCCGCCGGAGAGGTAAAGTTGGCCGATCTTTAGTTCGTCGCGGGGTCGGAGATAGAGTCCGCCCCCCATATAGGCTTCGCCGGTAGGCATGAGATTCAGATGGTAGTTGCCAAACTGAAGCGGGCGCGCTAGGTAGCGCTCAAACAATTCCGGCAGCCAAGATTGAGTAGCTTGGGCAACCGTGCCGCCGACCAAATTGAGGTCTGCGGAGCAATACACGGCGTGTTTCCCGCCCGGTTCGGAAGCCATCGGCAGGTCCAAAGTGTACTTGTACCAGTCCGGTTGGGTGGTCTGATCCTGCATGTTGCCCTCGTTGCCGGGGGAGGCGTCATCGTTGTCGTCACAGGCGAAACCGGAAGTCATGGTCATCAGCGCCTTTAAGGTTACATGACTCTTGCGCGGGTCCCAGTGGCCGAATGGCTGGTCCTCCGGGAAGAGCGAATAAATCGGCGTGTCGGGGCTGAGGTTGAAGCCACGATCGCGCGCAATACCGGCCAGGATTGGCGCGAAGGTCTTCGACGCGGAACGCATGTCATGTGACCGCTCTTTGTTAAAGCCGTGGAAATATTCTTCCAGAACCAATTTGCCATGGCGTGCAATGAGCAGGCTGTCAATATCCACAGGATTGTCGGTGGAATCAGCAGTCAAAATCTTCTCGATCAAGGCAGCAATCGGCTTCTCAGAGATGCCGACGTCAGCAAGTGATGCCGTTGGCCAGCCGTCGCCAGGAATTGGTTGCGTGTATATATATTGTGCGGTGTCTGGAGTACGGGCGTAGAAACCGAATGCGTCGCCGCGGTCTCGGCGTGAAAGCGGAAGCGGCGGGTAGGAATCGAGCAAACCAAGGAACAGGTGATCGGATGCCTTGTCATACCTACCGTTGAAGTGGTCTTGGGGACGTTTGGGATTTGTGAAGATAACGTCCGAACCATTCAAAGTCACGTCATAAGAACGACGGCGGAAGAGGTTGAATTCGGGATTGATGATGATCGCGGCAATTGAGCCACCCGGCTTCTGCGTAATAGAGACATAGAAGGAAATCTGGTCGTCGAGGGGGACGACCACACCCGTCCATACCGACTTATTCACGACGACGAGCCGGACAGGAGTAGCGTAGCGGTTATTATTTACGACGCCCACAGGCTGAATCCACTGTCCATTGATCGTGTTCGACGTGGGATCGAGCCGGCCGCGAAACTCCCCAGCACCGTTTGGCAACGAGAAATTAAGCCGATCCCCAGTACGCTCAACGGAAACTTCAAAACCATCAATCGCGGCGCGCCATTGGGCCTGTCGAGCATCAATTGTTAGTGTGCCGTGCACCAGAGGACCAAACGATTGCTCCGTACCCCAGAGACCAACCAACTGATTGCCGGGTGGTGTGGTGGCTTGAGGATAAAGCACGGCAGGACCAGTCAGCAGCAAGGCGATCTGGAATAGAAGAAAGCGCATTTTTCGCATGAGGGTGAAGGGCAACGGTCCACGAGAGAAATTAGCTGCTGCTGAAAGCATTGCGCGCAACGGTCTTGAACGTCTTGTCAAAGTGCAACATTCGATGACGGTCTGACGTTGCGGCTAGACTGGCGATAAGCGCCAGGTGTAACGCCATAAATACGATGGAAAGCCTTCGTGACCTGTGCCTGATCGGAAAACCCGCTGGCAAGAGCGATCTCCGCGAGCGAGTTTTCCGATTTCATCAACGCTGCAGCCGCAAGCTCTAACCGACGCGCTCGAAGTAGGTCTCCGGGTGTGCAGCCAACAAACATGCGGAAGGCACGGGCGAGATGAACGGGGTGGACGCCGACCGTTTTGGCCACGTCGCGGACGTGGGGAGTTTTCTCCGGGCAATCCCGAATCAGTTCGCATGCGGCAAGTAGCCACGGGGGCGGCGATGGGCGTGATGGTAGCGAACTATCCGAGGTTTCAGCCAGCAGTTCCAGGCAGAGCAATTCGGCTTTGAGCTGGGAGCTTGAATTCCAGCGCACGCACTCCATCAGCAACGCCCAAGCCAATCCCAATGCTCGTTCCTTCCGCAAGTGTAACGCCACGCTTGGGGAACGTTCCGTGTCCAGTGATCGCAACAACTGTGAGCTGGAGAGAGAAACCGTAAAGAAGCTGCCCGTACCTCGCCAGAAATGATCGCGGTGCTTTGTACCGGGAGGATTGTAGATGAGCGTAGTGCGCGGATGGGCTTCGTCTGTGGCTGAGGAAACATAGCCGCCGCTTGTGATCAATACGAAGTGAGCGTCCGTATGCGTATGTACTGGAAGCTGCGCAGGCGGAGAGTTCGCGATGCGGTGCGAGAGTGTGATTCCGTCCAGCACCCGGTTCAGGTGCAGGTCACCAAAGAAAACATCATGGTTAAGCACACGCACGCTTTCAGTTTACCCACGGAGCCATGGCAAAACATTCAGCGCGGTGCAATAGGTCCGTGATTTTTTCAGATTGATCCCGGTAAACACGACAGTTCCGACTAATCGCGGTTTCTCGGCAACCCGGAAATAACCCCAAACGCTTCCTTTGGGTGAGCGCGAAATCGCCGAGGATCAAATCTACAATCCCTTGCCGAAACGGGAAGCCATATCCCCGAGCGCACGGAGTCTTCATCCCAGGAGACATCATCTGCACACTTTGGCGCCACCGTTCTGTGCAACTGGCATCGCTACCTGTCGAAATGACGTGATTTGCACTAATTCGGCGCCGATCTGTCGCGGTGTGGGCCCAGCAGGTGTAGGCACATCGGTTAGTTTCGAAAGAAGATTCTCGTAGGCTGCCACACCATCTTCGACGGCAGCCTGCTCCGCGTCGCCAAGCGGGATTTCCTGAAGTAGCCTCAACAGATGCCCCTTGCCCTCCAGCAACAACGCCGCCGTGGACTCCTTCGGCATATAGAAATCGCACTTCGCACAGGCCATGCGATGCTGGCACTGGTCGAAGAAGTCGTAGGTGCAATAGCCGTGGCCAAGGTCATAATACTTCCACGGCTCAGTCGCAGCGAGCCCACTCCGAACCACGTCCTGATCGACCAAAACTTCAATGGCTCGAAGGTTGCGTGCGAAGTAGCCTGCATCCGCATAGGACTTGGCGACCTTCAATGGAGTGATCTTCGCATAATGCTGGGTGGCCGTTGGAGTCGAGTGGCCCAGCCACTCTTGCAACTCAAAGAGCGTCATGGGCTCTCGTGCGTTGTAAAGCTGGGACGCGATGGTCGACCGGGCTCAGTGACTGGTGATGTTGCCGCGCACATCGGCGAGAGGAACACCGGCCTTCTTACAGAGAGCCGGGATGAGCGTCTTGTTGAGATAGTTTATTCCTACCCTGGTAAGGCGAATGAGAAAGAGAAAATCGACCAGTTCGCCAGTCTTCGAGTCGGGGAGTTTTGCGCCTTGTGGACGCACCTTTTCCCACGCGGCGATGGCTTCGCCGACGATACGATCTACAGGCTTGGTGAAGGCAGTGGAGGTCTTGTTGACCGGAACGTCGAGCAGGCACACGGCGTCGGCTGGCAAAGTGTCGCCCGTGCCCGGGACAGTGACATCATCCCTCTGCCAGCGAATGCAGCCAACGCGCAGACGAACGATCTCGTTACGGCGAAGGCCAGCAAACAGCCAGGTGATGACAAGCGCTCTGGTCATCTCAATCGGATAGACGGTTGATGGAAACGGTACGCGGTGAATGTCGCCTTTTTTCGGAAGATCATCGACGGTCAGGTTAAGGCCTCCCCAGATGAGCTTGGCCCACACGTCATCAGCGATGGCGCGCGGGTTCGGGCCAATCAGCGCAAGCAGGCTCTTTGGTGTGACCATGCTCCGCATCGGATCGAATCGTCGCGGGATCAGCTCCCACTCCTGCAGATCGCGAAAGAAAACCCGCAAGATGGAAATGCGGCCGGCGCGTGTGTTGGGCGCGAGGATCTGGCCGCGGCTCTTCACATGAACCGGGTCGATGCTACACCAATCGCCTCCATGCCACTGGCAAACGATCGACACCGCTTCCGCGGCGAGGGTCCTGGTCCAGTCAGCGGGCGAAGTGATCTCTGGGTGTACCTTACCGAGCCATCTGCCGACGTTGAGCAGGAAATAGTAACTCTTGTTCCTGCTCTTAAGCGAATACGTGGCTCGGTCGGGTTTCATTGCGAAGTTTACTGTTCACGAAGCTGAGGCGCTGCTGAGTTGTGAAAGTGATGGGAAAGTTAGGCAGTGATAGCGAAGAGCTTGGCGATGCACCGTGCTTCCGCAACAACGTCACCCTTTGCTACCCATCTGACTCGCCCCTTGCGGATCATGTTCACGGTTTCTATTCCTTCGAGAGTTCGCCAAGCACTTTGAAAGGAGCCGTAGCCTTTTGCCAA
>JBAVYX010000495.1:0-1977 GCA_049588475.1 Silvibacterium sp.
GCACGCGAAGCGTGGGTAGGACGTGCCGAGCATCGGAGCTCTTGAGGTAGTCCTGGAAGTCCCGGTCCTTCGCGAAGACGTAGTCGAGGGCCTTGTTCACGACATCGTCGGCGGTGGCGTGAATAAACGCGGCGTACTGTTCGACGAGAGCGGCGGTGGTTTCGTCGAAGCGGACAGATGCGTTGATCTGTCGGCTTTGAATGACGTCAAGTAGGGGCATATGGTTCTCCTTGGAGTTACGTATTTCAGGCGATCTTCTGCCGGGAAATCATGTGTCGCGCGGTGCGGGCAATCTCATGCGCCCGAGCCAGATTCACGGTGCTCGGAATCTCGAAGCGCCGGCGGACTTCGAGCATGGTTACGACGTCGCCGAAGGGGATGCCCTCAAGCAGCCACAGACGGGCCGAAACGACGTCGATCGTGCGCTGGGCATAGTAGAAAGGATTGGGCTTGTCGGGACGTCGTTCCGCCAATGTCCGAGTGAGCTTCACCGGGTCTTTTCCGGCGCCGAGCTCACGGAACACCCAGGCCCAGTCATTCTCGGAATTCGTCTTCTCTCCCGGGGCGATGTGCGCCGGCCTACGGGGGCAAATCGGAAGGGACTCCACCAGTGCATCGTCAAGCTGAAAGTCCTCGGCCTTCGATACGGAACTGCTCGGGTATTCCGCAGTGACGAGATGGGGCGGATCGTATTTGTGATTGAGGAATCCGGGGAGCCGGAGGACCCGGTTGCAGTCCGTGCAAGCCGGATCTCCACCGAACATGATAGCGAGCAGTTTAAGCAGGCGCTCCTGCTCAGCAAACCTGAAGTCATCGACCTGCCACAGGACCTGATATTTGCCGGGCGAAGTGGAGAGGATTGCAGACGGATGAGGGACCGCATCGGAGCTCCGAATTGCACCCAATCGGGCATCGCCATCTGAGTCGATATCTATATATAGGTGGCGGACCTCGTCGATCGACTCTTTGGTGCGCTTCCGGCTGCCGAAACGCAGGGGATTCGCGGCCACATAGACGTTCGCGCCACGGGCATTTTCGTACGCCATCCAGCGCAGATAACGCGGGGCAACGGCACACTCAAATCTCACGATTCGCTGCTGGGTTTTGGCCCGAGATTCACTGCGCAGAAGAATGGCAAGAGTCTCACCTGGAGTGAAGCTCCGGGTGAGAAACTCGTAAGCTAAATCGACCTGAATTGCGTTGCTAAGCTGCCGCATGGTGCACCTCGAATACGGGTTCAATCAGGAACCGTTTTGTATCCCGGTCGTAGCCGATCATGCGCAGGACCTCACGGATGACACGACCTCCCGGTTGACGCTCGATATGGACAACGAAATCGACCGAATCTCCGATCTCAGCCTCGGTATCTACGAAAGTGGTTTGGGTATGGCTTCGCATCACCAGATTGGCGAAGCGATGGAGAGCCTTTTCGGCCGAGTTGGCATGGATCGTAGCCAGCGATCCTGCGTGGCCGGTATTGAAGGAATCGAGCAGCGTTCGCGCCTCGATTCCGCGGACTTCGCCGAGAATGATCCGGTCCGGACGCCAGCGAAGTGCCGACTTCAGAAGATCGTCAAACGTGATCCTGGTCTTGAAGGTATCGGTCTGGCATTCGACAGCGAGAACGTTCGGCTTTTGGATGCGAAGCTCCGACGTATCTTCGATGATGATGATGCGCTCATTGTCGGGAATTGCCTGGGCCATGATGTTGAGCAAAGTCGTCTTGCCGCTCCCGGTTCCACCGCTGATCAGGACAGTCTTTCCGGAGCAGATCTGTTCCTCAAGAAACTGCGCCAGAGCCTCGGTCATCGTGCCGCGGGCGATCAGGTCATCGACCGTAAATCGCCGGCTCGTGAACTTGCGGATGGTTAGCGCTGGAGCGGGGCGAACTACCGGCGGAATCACGGCGGCAAGGCGGCTGCCATCTGGCAGCTGAGCGTGGAGAACGGGATTGTCTTCATCCAGGCGTTTGCCGAG
>JBAVYX010000496.1:0-2691 GCA_049588475.1 Silvibacterium sp.
TGCTCAGAAGAAAGTGGATCTGAGCCGGAAAGCGGCCCTATTGATCAAGCACATCCATCAGTCCTTCACAATCTATGATCTTCTCCCTGCTCTCTGAGTTCCATCGCGGATGATCCCGCTAAGCCACAAAGGTGGTTCGCGAGAAACCGAGGGCTGAATCCAGCCTTTTACAAAAAAATGCTTCAGGGCCGGAGGTCAAATCGAACATCGTGATAGCCTTCCATTCGTTTTTTTGCCATTGTGAGCAGTGTTGATCAGACGAGTCAGACCACGAACGGATAGTCTTGCGTTGTACGGTTCGCAACGTCATGACAAGGAAGAGTCACGTTGCCACTCCGGAGGCGCCATGACATTCACCTTCAAGACCTTGTCGTGTCTCATTGCAAACGCTGCGATTGTTCTTGGCACATCCACCTCGATCGCAGCAAGCCACCCAGCACCGCCGGCTCAGTCAGCCGGGCCTACAGGGCTTGAAGTGCAGGTTCTTCTGGATCGCGCCTCCTTCTCGCCGGGTGAGATGGACGGGACGGGCGGAAAGAACAGCCGCCAGGCCCAGGCGGCTTTCCAGACCGCGCGTGGGCTTGCTCCAGGGCCACGAGGCCGCAAGGCGCTGCTCGAGGCGCTCGGCGCCAGTGCAGTTGAACCGATCGTGTCCTATACGATCACCGCGGAAGACCTCGCGGGGCCATTTATCGGGACGATTCCACAAGACATGACGGAGATGGCGAAGCTTCAGGGGCTTTACTACATATCCGTGCTGCAGGAGCTCGCCGAGAGATTCCACTCGTCACCGGCCTTGCTCAAGCGCCTGAACCCTCACGCCCATTTCACCGAGGGAGAGAGCATCCGAGTCCCGAACGTATTGGTTGCCGAACAGGCCGCGCCGGACCCAGTCCCAGCCACGGGCCGGAACGGCAAGTCTGCCGCGGCGCGCGCTGGGGCCGTCAAGGTCGTTGTCTCGAAAAAGGCATCGGTCCTGATGGTGTACGACCGGGAAGGCCAGGTTATCTTTTACGCCCCGGTGACGAGCGGCAGCGAGCACGACCCCCTTCCCTTTGGGAATTGGGTAATCACTTCGGTGGTGCGAAATCCGATTTACAACTATAACCCCGACCGGTTCTGGAACGCCGATCCGGCAGATGCCAAGGAGAAGATCGCAGCAGGTCCGAACAATCCGGTGGGTATTGTCTGGATGGGGCTCAACGCGCCGCATTACGGGATACACGGCACTGCTGAACCGGAGCTGATCGGCCATTCCTCTTCTCACGGGTGCGTGCGGATGACAAACTGGGACGCCACCCGGGTCGCCGACCTGGTCAAAAATGGAACGCCCGTCATCTTCGAGGAATGAGACAGCAACCGGGCAGCGTCATCGCTGGAGGGATAGGTTTGAGGCTCTATCTTTGCATTGCCGTGCTTTTGCCGACGTTTCTGGCAGTTGGCGCTATCCCCAGCATTCTCGATATGGCGTCGCCCATTCGTGGACTCGCCCTCGCGGATCTTCGGGACAGCTTCGAAGAAGTCCACAACGGACATCGGCATGAAGCGATCGACATTATCGAGCCGAGAGGGACACCAGTACATGCGGTGGTATCCGGAACTATCCGCAAACTGTTCCTCAGCAAGCCGGGTGGCAACACCATATACCAGTTCGATGAAACGGGAGTGTATTGCTACTACTATGCGCACCTGGACCGCTACGTGGAAGGATTGCGGGAGGGGATGCGGGTCGAGCGTGGGGAGATCATCGGTTTTGTAGGATCGACCGGAAATGCGGATGCGCGCGCGCCGCATCTGCATTTTGCAATCTTCGAGTTGGGGCCGGAAAAGCAGTGGTGGAAAGGGAATCCCGTTGACCCATATCTTGACCTGGTAGCCGCCGTAAAGCGAGAGAAGTAAAGCGGTTGAAATAGAGGACCGTCTCCTCTGGTTGGTGACCAAAACGAGGTTCGCCCGGCGAGGGTGCGAGGCGCGCATCGCACTCTTAGGGTAACATCATTCGCATGAATGGACCTTGCACGACACAGCAACCCATTAGACCAAAGCAGCCTGTTGACGCTGTCTGAGGACATCACAACCCAACCCGTCAACCATGTGTTTCCCCTGACGCTTACTTGTCGACCGTGACTTGGATTGAACGATTGAATCCGCAGCCAGCGTCCGCTGGCCGAATTCATCGATGACTGGGTCAATCTCGAAGTGCTACCGCGCCCAAACCGTGCGCTCATCTACATGGGCGCGTGCATGATCGCTGGTATCCGTCTGGCCAGAGTGAAGCAGGTCAACGTCCGTGTGATCCCCCGAGTCACGCCATAGAAGAATCCGTGGACTTTGCGCACGAGATATTCAATCGCATGTTTCGGAAGGCGCCTGCGGAGATGGGGTAAGAGGGATGCCAGCCAAAATGCAAAACGCCAGTGAACGGTTTCGTTCACCGGCGCGCACAATCAAGCAGCCCTCCCCCAAGTGCTACTCAATGGATGAAGCTTATGCGGATGAGGATTGACTTGCCTATCCCCCTTCGGTTCTGATCGCGGCAATTTGGTAATCAGTGAAACGTTACTCAATCATCGGGGCTGTCCGGCTCCCACGTGCGGACATCTCAAATCCGAGTCCACGGGTCTTGAGCACAGTTGGTGACAGCGTGGCGCTGGTTAGGATGATTTTGAAGAGAGTGGTTCGGACTTAAAG
>JBAVYX010000497.1:0-3093 GCA_049588475.1 Silvibacterium sp.
GCCCGAATAAAACGCCGCCCAAAGTGCCGAGCCGGCCGCGTCAAAGAGAAAGAAAGCCAAGAGCGGTTGCTGCTGTGTGCCAGCCAGAGGCGGAAGCATACCATCTAGACCCGGAACGAATTTTGCGATCAGGAACAGGTACACGCCCCATCGATTGAACGCCTGTCTTGTGTTCTTGACGAGACTCCTTCTATCAGAAGAAAAAAGCCCGAAGATCCTCAGCGCCCGAGGTCCAATCCGCCGCCCGGCCAGAAACCAGGCGTAATCTCCCATCAGGCAACCGACCGTCGCTCCCGTGATGATAAGGAGGAGATTCATTTTACCGAGAGCAGCGAGAGTTCCGGCGGCGGCGAGAAAGAGAATGGCCGGAACAGGGACGCACAATTGCGCTGCAAAAACCGCCAGGAAGACGATTGGATAAGTGATTGCCGGCAAATGGGCGATTGGCGCCCCCATAATGTATATCCTGTTGTTGAGGCCTTCTTTATTCAGATCGCATGGGGAGCTATCTCGATGCTCGTTTTTCAGGGTGCTTCTTTACGGCCTGGGTATTGAAGCGGGCAACCGCCCTTGCAACATCCGCCGCCGGCAGACGGATCTTTGGATCCTCTTCTAGCCAGGAGTAGGCGGCTTCAAGCGTCGCGCCGGCGATGCAGCGGGCCGCGATCACAGTGTTTTCCACTGCGAAGAGGGACGGCACCGACTCGAGCATTTGCGTTAATTCCTGTACCTGCTGGCTGATAATAGATCGGCGGGTCTTGTCAAGACGCGGGCTCAGACCCGACGATTCCACAAGCAAAATGCGGGCCTGCCTGGGGTTCTTTGCAAGAAACAGAAATAATGCCTCGGCGCCTTGCGCGATACTTATCAGCGGATCAGGCTGTGACTGCTTCAGCTGGTCCAGGACTTGAGCGATCGCTCGACCCAGCTCTTCAAGCGCAGCGTTGAACACGTCTTCCTTGTTGCGGAAATACATGTAAAAGCTGCCGGTCGATACTTCAGCCTCCCCGACAATCATCGGTACGGTGGTTGCGTGGTAGCCATGCTTTCCAAACAGCCTGGTCGCGGTGTCGAGGATTATGCGCCGGCGAGCTTGTTTGCGCTCTTCTGTGGCCTCTGTCTTGCGGTAGGCCATCTCTTTGCTCCTTTCCTTTATGAACGACACCTCATTTCTTAACAAGTCGAAATGACACGTCATTTCTCTATTTGTCAACGATGTTCAATGGAAAACTATGAATGATACGTGATTCTACGATAGAACGCGATATCGTTTCTTCATCACTCGAGGCAATCCTAGTGTTGTGTCCCATAAATAGATGAACATAGTCGGGCGAGCTTCTCGAAGATGGAGTCGGGAGTTGCGGTCCAGACGAAGGGGCGGCAGTTGACGGTTGTAGTGCTCTAAACGAAGCACTCTACATTCTCCATACATCCATTGGAGCCATTACCGTCCACAAGTTCGTGTATCGAGGGGAAGCAGGTCATGTCTTCCTGCAGGGCGTCGACGAGCAAGGGAGGGACCGTATTGCAGGCTTCTCGGAGCAGCAGCTCTCCACCTTTGCCTTCGAGATCCGGATGAAGGCAGCGGATAAAAACGGCCAAATCAGGTTCAATCAGAATCTAGTGAAGAATTTGTTCTAGGTTCTCCGATGGCCCCTCGAAGGGATATGATTCGAAGGATATTCTGCGCGGGCAGGCGGGACACTGCGGCTTGCACGGCATGCGGCAACATGCCGCACTGATCGGAGGAAAGCTGAGGATTTGGAGCGAAGTGGGCGCGGAAACCGAGGTGGTACGGCGCATCCCCTGGCAACACCGCCTACGCCACAACGCGCAGAATTCCTGGTTGTCGCAAAGGCTTGCGGGGGCAAGGCATGATCGCCATCCAGCGCGGAGTTCGCGGGGAGTGAGCAGGATATTGCTTCTGTGCGCGATTCACGCTTTATACGCCGTAGCCGCCGAACCCCGCCCAGCTCAGGACGCCGATATTCCGCTCAGGGACCTCAAATTCGCGCACCTGACCACGAACGATGGCCTCTCTCAAGGCTATGTTGTTGCCATTTTGCAGGATCGCCGAGGCTTCATGTGGTTTGCCACCCGGGACGGCCTCAACCGCTATGATGGCAACTCTTTCGTCGTATATAAGAACAACCCGAACGACCCAGATAGCCTAAACTCCAACTTTATCCAAGACCTGATCGAAGACAATCACGGCTATCTGTGGATTGCCACCAATACCGGGTTGAACAAATTCGATCCTGCAACCGAGCGTTGTGTCCGCTACCTTCATGACCCGAACAACCCAAATAGTATCGGTGGCGCTTCGGTCAAGAGCATTGCCCAGGACAGTCGCGGTTCTATTTGGCTTGGCACGGAAGGAAGCGGCCTCGACAAGTTCGATTCTGCGAGTGGGAAATTTACTCATTATCGAAATGACAGCGATGGCCATTTTGTGGGAAGGGTCAGCCAGGTTATAGCGGACAGCCATCGGGACATCTGGTTTGTCGGCGAGCTCGGTTTGTTCCATTTGAACCAACAGACGGGGCAGATTTCCCGCTCTCCTGGAACGAGGGATGGCCCCAGCGCAGAGAGTGTGTATGAAGACGAAGCCGGCAATCTGTGGATGTTGGCCGATTCCCCGATCGCCGGGCTCTTGAAATATGATCCAAAGGCAGAGCGATTCACCCGATACCCACTTGCAGCCCGTGCTGTCGGTGTTCTGGCATCGACGGAGAACGGGGGATCGGCGAATGGCACCCTTGTCGCTGACGGGCAGAGTGGATTATGGGTGCCATCGAGCCAGGGTCTCTATTATTTTGACCGGCGAACAGAACATTTTACATACCGGTTTCAGCATGATGAAGCCAACCCGGATAGCCTCGACAGCAACGCTATTATGTCAGTCTATCGGGACAGGGGTGGCCTGCTCTGGGTGGGAACTGAGCACGCGGGGCTTAACATTCTCAACTTCAGGCAGGAACAGTTCACCCTTTATACGCACCGCCCCGGCGACCCCAATAGTCTCTCACCCGGCAGAGTCAAGGCGATCTATGAGGAGCCCAATGGCGTTCTGTGGGCGGGTCTGTTTCCTCG
>JBAVYX010000498.1:0-3138 GCA_049588475.1 Silvibacterium sp.
GGCCAGCTGAGGATGTTTTGACGCACTCCGTTAAAGGACATACAACGCATTTGCCAGCGACCGCCGGCAGTACGAGACATTCACTTTGATCTAATTCCCAGATCTTTCTCGTCTGATTTGAGGCCGACGGCGTGTTGTATAGGCCGGATTTCGGCATTGGACGGCCTCTGTGTGCCCCACTTCCATATTCGCCCGAGAAATCCGGCCGAATGACTGCAGCCACTGCCCTTCCATTTTCCCAACGGAGATCGATTTCAACCGAACCGCGTGCCCTCAGACCCTTGACTTCGCCTGCCGGCCACGTCTGGGGCAAGGCCGGCAAAAAATCGATCGCGCCAGTGTGGCTTTGCATCAACATCTCGGCAATCGCCGCAGTTGTGCCGAAGTTTCCGTCAATCTGAAAGATCGATGTCTTACCCGCCGGATGGGTATCAAAGAGGTTCATATTCGTGCTGTGCTCCATCAACATCCTCAGAGACTCCCGATTGCCACATCACGCGGGACCGGGACGCTTCAGCCCTCTCATACTGCGTCTGTGTGAGATTCAGATATCGGGCGCTACACATGCCGAGCTTTCGCCATCTCGTACGTCGTGAGCAGACGCATGTGCGATACGAGATCCCTCTTCTGAAGCGCCCGGCAGTCATTTATCTCAGGCGCGTAGACGCCTTCCGAATTGGACTGAACGCCATATCGCGGAGAGCTGTGCCCAATGCCGGCATTGAAACGGTTGAACGTGAGGTATAATCCTCGGTCAGTAACTACGACCATGGCCTATCAATACGAAGCCTTCTTTAGCTATAAACGCGACGTCGAGAGTGACGCATGGCACTACACCGTTATGGAAAAGCTCCGATATTGGCTAAGATACGAACTTAACCAACTGGATGTGCCGGTCTTTTTTGATACAGAGGAAATCCGCACCGGCATGCGCTGGCGAAACAAGATTTCGCAGGCACTAATATCTTCGAAAACAATCGTATGTCTTTGGTCTCCGCTCTATTTTCAGTCCGAGTGGTGCGTTTCGGAATGGCAGACCTTCGCCGAGCGGGAACATCGGTATAACACCGAGTTAGTAGCACCAGCCAGTTATCACGATGGCAGCCACTTTCCTGCCGAAGCTAGGGCTAAGCAAATCCTCGATTTCAGTAATTATACGTCGACTGCCTCACGTTTCTGGGGGACCGAGATCGCAGTTGATTTCGAAAGGCTATGCCTAATGCCGTTTGCACGCGATCTTGCAAGCCTAGTTCGAATGGCTCCGCAATACGACCCAAACTTCCCTTTGGTGGAGGTTTCGCAGAATCAATTGTCGTCCCCCCCGACCATCGGAAGAATCGCGGATGTCTAAAGCGGTCGCCTCGTCTGCCCCCGGTAGCGTCTACACCTTCTATTCCTACAAGGGAGGTGTCGGCCGCTCTATGGCGGTGGTTAACATAGGCGTATTGCTCGCACTCGCGGGCAAGCGTGTCCTTCTGGTCGACTGGGACCTCGAGGCGCCCGGCTTGGAGGTCTTTTTCCAAAAGGCAGCCCAGCTGGAAGGAGATCCACAGTCGGTTCCAGGCATTGTTGACCTCTTAGAGGCCCAAGCAGCTGGTCGGTACTTATCGTGGAAGGAGTGCCGCCTTAATGCTGCGTTCCTCGGAACATCACTAGACATCATCTCGGCCGGTAGCAGGACAACCGATTATCGCAAACGCATTCAGCAGCTAGACTGGAACGCCCTTTACCGTGAACACGCCATCGGCAATTTCATCGACGAATTGCGCGTAGAATGGCGTTCGCCGGAAAATTATGACGTCGTTCTAGTTGACAGCCGAACGGGCGTTACCGATATTGGCGATATCTGTACGGTGTTGCTGCCCGACGCAATAGTCCTGATGTTTGTTACCAACCACCAGAGCGTCGAAGGAGCAAAGAATGTAATGACCCGAGCGGTAAAGGCTCGCAAGAGCTTGCCAGTCAACCGCGCCAAACTCCTCTGCATCCCCTTACTAGGGCGCGACGAAATCTACAACGAGTATGACAAGTCCGTTGAGTGGAAGAAAATGCTCGCAGAGGAGTTCGCGGAATTTTACCGTGAGTGGCTTCCTCGGGAGGTTAAGCCAGCTGACGCTCTAAACAGGCTATTTATTCCCTACGTCAGCAACTGGAGTTTCGGCGATCGCATTCCAGTCTTGGAGAGTTCTAGGGAAACTCAGGATCCGACAACCATCGGTGCGGCATACAATCGCGTGGCCAATCTACTAGCTAGCGGATTGGACTGGTATGGCCTAGAGGGGCAAGTCACAGTGGCGGAGCTCCAAGGTGCTCAGGTCGAATTATTGCGAGAACGTGAGCAGACTATTAACCTCAAGGAGCAGCACGAAAAGGAATTAGCAATACTTGAACGGGACCGACAGGAATTGGCAAGGCGTGAGGCTCAGGAACGCGAAGAAAAAGCGATGCTCGAAGAGCAACGACGCATTGAGTTAGAAGAGGCTGAGACAAGGCACAGAACCGAACTAATTGCTATGAGGTCGAAAGAGCGCCGCCGATTAATATCAGCTGTCGTCTGGTCATTATTGATTGCTATGTCGATATTATTGGGGTCATATGCTTGGATAATGAATACCAGAAAGCCGCAGCCGGTCAGTGAGTTGTTACGGCTTGGATGGACGATAACTACCGGTCCAGAAAGTGGCACCTTCACCTTCGTTGGCGACCCGCCGTTTGGACAGTCACACACTTTCTTACGTCAGCTTCGTGTCAACAAAGTGCTGATTTCGAATGTCTCATCTATCAGCGGAATAGAAGCTTGGAAAGATTTACATATTTCGGAGCTTCAGCTCAAGGGCAGGGTCAGCGATCTGTCGCCGTTAGAGACCCTGAGTACGTTGACGATCCTCGTGCTGAATGAGACGAATACCTCCGAACTATCCCCTCTACGCAACCTAAATCGCTTGTCTGAGCTGGATGTCGCATCTACAAGGGTTACCGATCTGTCTCCTTTAGCAGGCCTGCGAAACTTGTCAGTTCTCAATCTCGCGGATACACGGATTACCGATCTGTCCCCTTTAGCAGACCTCCGGGGCTTGTCAACTCTCAATCTCGCTGGCACGAGAGTTGTCGATCCGCGACCTTTGGGGAATCTAACGA
>JBAVYX010000499.1:0-9264 GCA_049588475.1 Silvibacterium sp.
AGGCCGTCTCCGCACGGCTACAACTACGCTTCGATAACGCAGTTATGCCATGAAAGAACGGCCTTTCCAAACCTTTTTCAACCTAGGATCACCGCGTTCCTCAACCCCTGGTGAGAAATGCAGGTTACCGCCAGTGGCCCTCGATCCACACCCATCCACCGTGGCGCTCGGCCCAGTGTCCCGGAACCCAGACAACGCCAGGACGAGGCGGCATGACCCAGCGCCCGGATACCCAGACATATCGATGACCGTCCCACTGGTGATAGCCATCTGTCCATACGTAATGCGCGCCAGGAGCAACAGGCCGAGCCTCAACGATAGGCGCTGGCGGCGCAACTCGCACAACGACCTGGGCAAGTGCTGCACTCGCACCCAGCAAAGTGGTACCAACTACAGCCAAGAGAAATTTCTTCATCGGTAAAAGCTCCTTCGGTCTCGGATATTTGTTGCGTGGTTCGACTGGCCCGCGATGACGGACTTAGTTCAACCACGCATTCGCTTGCATAAACACCGTAGAGTCCTTCGGGTCGCGGACTTTGCGCCACAATTTGACAGTCCGTTACCGTACCTAATGCAACGCTTTTGGCAAAAAGAATTTTGCTTCGGAGAGTTTGGATGCACGCAGGAAAGTTCTGGATGGCAGGAGTATGAAGCCACCATCCGCAGGGGCGTGGCCTATCTGACCGGTCTACAGGGCGACGATCCAAAGTATTCGACAGCAGCTTCGCGATCACGGGTGAGGAGAAACTGCCCGAATCAATCCCGCACCGTGCTCTTCGGATACAATTCCGTCAACCGTGAATCCGCCGAAGCGTAAATACCGCACCGTCTGGAACTGGCTGCTGGTCCTACCCGTGATCGGACTGGCCTTCCCCGCCCTCTATTCCCGGCCCGGCCCGGCGCTCTTCGGTTTCCCCTTCTTCTACTGGTACCAGATCGCGTGGATACTCATCACCGCTCTGCTAACCGCAATTGTCTATATAGCAACCGAAGCTAAATAAGCGCGACCCCTTACAAAATGGTGAATGCAGCTTTTGACTCAGCAGCCGGCGGTTCAAAGGTGCCCCTGACTTTTTTCCAGGCCTGGCCAATCCGGTCGGACACGTGAAACAGGTGCCCTGCTGTCAGACCGCCGAGCACACGATGGTTTCCCACGGCAGCTAGTCCCATCGAGGCGATGCACCCACACTGTGAGCAGTCGGGATCCCCACCGAACTGACAGGGTGTGATCTTTGTCTTGAGATCCGCCGAGAGGGTATGAGTCGTCCGCGCGAAGATACAATCAGCGGGACTTGTGGGCGGGGCAATGATCTCCCGGATCAAGGACTCGCGCATTTCGAGCATGGGGTACAAGAGACGAAGCCTCAATAGGTCCTCTACAACGAAAGCGCGCTGCGCGGGCGTGAGGATCTCCGGGTCAGTAGCGCCGCGCTGCGGGGTAAATAAACTAAACCAAATCCTCTCGATCTGGGGGCGGCCACTCCAGAAGCGCAGAAACTCCTCGATATATCCTGGCCGAGCCGCCATGAAGCTTGTAATGGTCGAGTGAATGGTCACCCTGGCATCGGCAATGTTCTTGAGAATACGTTCGTACGTCGCGGGCTTACGTCGTTCGTCGTGCTCGGGCTGTAGACCGTCGATGGATACGGCTACCGTAAGCCGGCTGAATCGACTCCACTCCGCTGGAATCACACGGAAAGCGCTGGTGACGATCTGGGTGTATATTTTGCGCGTATCCAGCTCCGGAAGAAGCATCTCCAGCTCCCTGTAACGAACCAGAGGATCTCCGCCGACCAGAGACACGTGGCGTGGTTTTTCCCTGTCGATCACAGTCAGGATATTTCGGACCAGATCGACTCCCTTGAAGTCCGAGAGCTGGCGCAGCGCAGTGTCTCCACCGAGATGAGCAGGATCGAAAGCATAACACCCGGGGCAGCGAAGCGGGCACTCTTTGGTGATCTCGATGGAAAGATACGGCTTGTTGCCAACAAGAATGCCGGCCCAGGCCTTCAGCACTTCGGAGGTCTTCATTCGGGGGAACCTCACCATTATTTTAGTCCGGATGCTTCTTGCTTAAGATGCAGTCACGGAACGGTAAAAACTAAAGCCCCGCCGAAACGGGGCTGTTGAATGGCGGAGGGGCACAGTTCACGCAGTGGTCTTAACGCAGAACTCGTTGAAGGCGCGAGCGAGTTCCTGCCCGATGGCCGGCGCGGGGTTCGACTCGATCACGAAGCGCTGCATGAGGTAAACGAGCTTTCCATCACGCAGGATGGCCACGGCAGGCGACGTCGGCGGCTGGCCAGCAAAGTAGGAGCGGGCGCGCTCGGTAGCTTCGCGATCCTGACCTGCGAAGACAGTGATCGATTGATCAGGCGTCACCGCGTTCTGGAGGGCGAGGCGAACGCCGGGCCGCATCTTGCCCGCGGCGCATCCGCAGATGGAGTTGACGACAAGCATGGTGGTGCCGGGTTGGGCGAGGGCAGTGTCCACTTCTTCGGCGGTGCGGGCTTCTTTGATTCCGACACGGGTAAGCTCTTCACGCATGGGAATGACCATGATCTCGGGATACATACGCTTGGTTCCTCCAGCCTTGGTGGTGTGGCTGTCTCTATTGTACGGGGCAGGCACGGTTAGCGCCAAGGGTTTGCGCCTGTGGTAGTGATCGGCCGCGGTCACCTCGCACCTTTAGACAGCGATCGCGATGCGGGATGCACACTGACCAACACCCGCCGGTCGAGGACCGAGAGGGACGTCGAAGCGACCGCCCTCACTTCCCTTTCTTGTGCTTGTGAGGTTCCTGATCGTGAAGAGGCTCGATGGCCAGATCCTCGGTCACGTTGTCGTCATAGTCTTCCAGTTCGGCCAGCAGTCCTTCATCAGAAAGGTCCAGCGGCCGGGAGTTTTCCCAGTCGTGGCGGAGGACATCGTGAATGCGACTGACGACATGTTCGTCCCGCACTTCAATGGCCAGCTCCCGCCGGCTGTCGAAGCTGCCCGGCGCGAGATTGATTGAACCCACGATGGCGCGGTCCCCGTCCGCAAGAAGTACCTTTGCATGCAGCTTAACGTGCTTCAGCTTGTGGATCTTGACGCCCACATCCTCGAGAATCCTCAAGCCACTCACACCCTCGATGAGCTTGTCCTTCTTCAGCTTGTGGGGAGGGCGCGCCATCACGTGGACCTCTACTCCGCGGCGCTTCGCCCGGACGAGATGCTCGATAATCACCGGATCCTGGTATCGCTCGTTCTGCAGCCATAGCGAATGCTTCGCATCATCAATAAGCTGGCCCAGCCGCTGCCGGCCATTGCCGACACACCAGATCAGGTGCGAATGATCCCCTGGTGAAAATTCCGTTCGGTGCCAGTCTGCTTCAAAACACTCGATGATCTCATCGACCTCATGTTTGTTCGTGGTCACAATGGCGTAGTCGCGGGTCACAGTGAGATTTTTGGTCTGCCAATTCAGCGACTTGACATAGGCCGTTTCATCGTCGATAACCATCGACTTCTCATGCGTGAGATCGAAAGCAGGATTGCTGTCGATCACCTCGATGCCTGCGGAAATCAGCAGGCTGCGCGACTCGTCGTTTTCTTTCTCGCCACTGCG
The DNA here is from genome assembly GCA_049588475.1 of Silvibacterium sp. Taxonomy (GTDB): domain Bacteria; phylum Acidobacteriota; class Terriglobia; order Terriglobales; family Acidobacteriaceae; genus Silvibacterium. The sequence goes on from JBAVYX010000499.1 coordinate 3,611, forward strand.
TCGAGCCGGATTCAGCATGGTGCGCACCTTCACGCCTCGCTGGTGAGCCGCGATCACCGCCTGGAGGAGCGTGGGATCAGAGAAGACGAACATTTTGATCCGGATCGACTTTTTGGCGCCGTTGATAGCGTCCACAATGGGTCGAGCAGAATCGTCAGGCAAAACAATTACGGACCGGGCCATGTGTTCCTCTTCGCTAAGGTGCGTTGATTCCTTTTACCGTTTCCGATCCACCTGTGACAAGCAGCCCGCTGGCCTCAACCTTGGTCGGTCCGGTTTCGAATTGCGTGCGATGAAGTCCGGCGTAGATTCCGTTCCGGGCGATCAATTCGTCATGCGATCCGCTCTCAGCCACAACCCCTCCGTCAATGACAATGATCTGGTCGGCGTCGCGAATGGTACTGAGACGGTGAGCGATCGTGATGACGGTCCTGCCCTTCATTAGCCGCTCCAGCGCCTCGATCACGAGCTTTTCCGATTCGCTGTCGAGCGCAGCGGTAGGCTCGTCGAGAAGAAGGATCGGGCTGTTGCGGACCATCACGCGCGCAATGCCGATCCTCTGCCGCTGCCCGCCGGAAAGCGTCGAGCCGCGCTCTCCAACCATAGTGTCGTACCCCTCCGGGATGCGCGAGATGAACTCATCGGCATTCGCCAGCTTCGCTGCTTCAATGATCTCTTCTCTCGTCGCACTCGGACGGCCGAATGCAATATTTTCCAGGATGGTGCCGCGAAACAGCACGGTCTCCTGCAGGACATAGCCAATCTGGTCGCGCAACGCTTTCAGTTTGTAGTCGCCAACACTCTTCCCGTCAATTCTGATCGCCCCGGCCTGCAGATCATAAAACCTCGGTATCAGGCTCACCACGGTGGATTTTCCACTGCCCGTGGGGCCAACGATCCCCACAAACTGACCCGGCTTGATTTCGAAACTTACGTCCGTGAGGATCGGGGTTGCCGGATCATATCCAAATGCGACGTGCTCGAATTCGATTTCACCGGCGAGCGTCTCCGGCTCAAGTCCATCGGGCTTTTCGGGAATGACCGCGTCAGTATCGAGAATTCCGCGAACGCGTTCCGCGCCCACAGCGGCTTGTGCGATCGCGTTCGTGGTAGTGGCAAGGTCCTTGACCGGTTTGAAGAACTTGTTCAGGTAGGCGAGATACACGGTAAGCGCGCCGATGGTCATAACGTCGGTAAGGATGAGCGCAGCTCCACGCCACAATACGATCGCCGTGCAGATGGCAACGGTGATGGTAACAACGGGCGATAGGAGCGCCTTTACGCTGCGGGCCTTAAGCGCGGCGGTCACCGTGGCGTGGCTGACCTCCTGGAGCAACTCTTCTTCACTTTTCTCCTGGCCGAAAGCCTTCACTACTTGCATAGACTCCAGGCCCTGCTGTACGACGGCGACGATTTCACTCTGCTCCTTACGAACTTCGCGAGTCGCCTTCTTCACCGCCTTTTTGAATCGGGAAACAAAGAGCAGCAGGAAGGGAGTAACCGCGAGCGCGATCAGTGTGAAATCCCAGTTCAGCCAGAACATCAGCCCCAGCATGCAGACGATGGTCAACAGATCCACAAGAATGCTCAGAGTTGATCCCGAGGCAAAGCCCTGGATTGTCTGGATATCGGAGGTAATAGTGCTCAAAATCGTACCGGTCTGATGCGTGTTGTAGTAGCCAAGCGACAGGCGCTGTAGGTGGTGATACATGCGCATGCGCAGGTCGTGAGCTACATACTGCCCAACGCTCTCTGTGTAGTAGTTGGAGATGTACGATGCAACGGCTCCCAGAACCGCGATCAACACGAACGCCAGAGCCGCAATGGCTGCGAAATGCAGTTTAGAGCCGGTCTCCACCGACGATCCCATCAAAGGGCGAAGCCACGGCTCCAGCTTGTGTTTCCCAACCACGTTGTCAAGAATCATTTTCAGCGGCCACGGCGCAGCCAGGCTCATTGCCGTCTCAACCAGCATGGTCAAAAGAATGATGACTAATGTGCCGCGATAGGGCCGGATCAGGCCACGGATAAATTTCAACATGGGTGAGTCCCTCGTGTCGCAAACCGCCGCCGCTCTCGAAAATCTCTCAAACGGATATTCTATTGCGCTCACAATATTACCGATACGGCGTTGGCGGCCGGACGGGTCAAGCCGTCGACGCTCCCGGGTATCCCTGGGTAGGGGCATGAGCGACTGAGTAACAGTAGACCACCGCCCCATTCTGGTTTCATGGACAGGTGAAGCTTCCCAGGGGTACCGCCCTTGATACGATGGTCGCCGAGTCGTCTAGTTGACCCCAACGAGCCAAGAGCATGCAAACCTCGGGAGCATCAACGTCTCCGGCGTCGGGGACGGGGTCAAGAGTTACCAGCAGCAACTCTTCGATCGCACTCTCTAACAGGCAATCGTTAGCGAACGATGGCGATCGAGCGTTCGTCACCGTTCGCGGCATGCGCCTGGGCGCCTGCCCCGCTTCGATCTAAACTTAGGAAATCAAGAGCTGCAACGAAGGAAATCAAAGGCTGCGCGAACGAAAGGGTAGTGGGGAGCAACACGAATCGCGGAATGACAGATGTTCCGTCGCTTCCTTCATAAATCTCTGTACACCATTGGACAAATTTGGTTCCTGTACTTGGGCTCCGTATGCGAAAATTCTCAGGTCAACACTTAAGCCCAGCGTTCGTTATCTTCCCAGGAGCAACCCATGCCTGAAGAATCCGAAAAAGTTCTGACCTTCGAAATCGAACGGGACGGGGAAACCGCCGTCGTGAAATGTCACGGCCGATTGGTAGCTGGCACCACCGAAGAATTTCAAAAGGAAGTGAAACATCTGTTATCCCAGACAAAGGTGGTAGTGATTGACTTAGCTGACCTTACCTATGTGGACAGCTCAGGACTTGGTGCGTTGGTGCGACTCTATGCGTCTGCCCGGGAACTGGGATGCGAGTTCAAGTTGCTTCACCTTGGTAAGCAGTTTCGCAATCTGCTCAAGCTGACGAATCTTCTTTCAGTTTTCAGCCAGGTGGAGGAACACGGTATTAATATTGCTTGATTGTCCGCGAGAGCTCGATGCACCAGACTCACGGAAGTAGCTCCTTCACCGACGGCCGCACCCACCCTCTTGACACTTCCAGCCCGGACATCGCCCCCTGCGAGCACTCCTGGCAGGCTGCTCTCGAGCATGAAAGGCGAGCGCGAAAGTGGCCAGAGAGGATTCCGATCTGGATCAATAGCCGGTGACAAATCGCGGCCGTGAGAATAAAGCCTTCTCATCAAGAGCGACGCTGCCCCGCAGCCAGTCGGTGTTCGGAGAGGCGTCGGCCATGATGTAATCTGGGTTTCTTACTGAAAATCAAGGAGACGACCCTTTTGGCCTATCGCCACACGCTTTCTTTCTGCCGGATTTTGCCGTTTTGCTGTGCATTATCGCTTCTGCCTGCGCTGAGCCTGCAGGCTCAGAGTGCCACGACACCGGAACATGTCTTTGGCTATAAGGACTTCTCCGCCCAGTCGAAAATCGACCAGAGCTTCATGGCCGTGCCCGATGCAAAGCTGGCCGGCGAAGAGTTGAAGACACTGACGGCGGCTCCTCACATTGCCGGATCGAAGGAAGACTATGCGACGGCCGAGTACGTGGCGGAGAAGTTCAAGGCTGCCGGGCTTGAGACCAGCATCGTGCCATACAAAGTCTGGATGAACATGCCGAAGGAGATCCATGTAGAGGCAACCAGCGCAGACGGCCAGACGCTGATGACCGGGCCGACACGGGAGCATGCTGATGGCGATCGGTATGACGACGACCCGCGCGTGGTCATGCCGTTTAACGGTTCTTCCGCCTCGGCGGATGTAACAGCAGACATCGTATATGCAAACTACGGGCGGCCGGAGGACTTCCAGAAACTGGCTCATCTCGGCATCGACGTGAAGGGCAAGATCGTTCTGGTGCGCTATGGCGGAAATTTTCGCGGCGTGAAGGTGTATATCGCGCAGCAAAAGGGAGCGGCGGGGGTGCTCATTTACTCCGACCCGGCGGACGATGGCTATTTCCGCGGGGATGCGTATCCGAATGGGCCATACCGGCCGGCCACGGGCGTGCAGCGAGGATCGGTGCAGTACATGTTCAAGTACCCGGGCGATCCGACAACACCGGGAGTTGCCTCCACTCCGGATCTGCCGATGTCAAAGCGCATCGCGCCCGATAAGGCTGAGAGCCAGCCGACGATTCCGGCCAACCCGCTCTCATATAAGGATGCCGCGCCGATTCTGGAGAACCTGAAGGGACCGACGGCTCCGCATGAGTGGCAGGGGGCGCTGCCCTTTACCTATCACGTGGGCGGCAAGGGCGCGGTGAAGGTCCACATGGTGCTCCAGCAGGATTACCAGTACCGAACGATCTGGGATGTGATCGGACGTATACGCGGCACGGAGTTCCCCGACGAGTGGGTAGTTGCGGGCAATCACCGCGACGCGTGGGTATACGGAGCCGTCGATCCCAACAGCGGCACGACGGCGATGCTTGAGGCGGTTCACGGCGTGGGCGCGCTACTGAAGCAGGGCTGGAAGCCGAAGCGGACCATCGTCTTCGGGAGCTGGGACGCGGAAGAAGAGGGTCTGATCGGTTCCACGGAATGGGCCGAGAACAACGCGGAGAGACTGGCGCAAGCAGTTGCGTATCTCAACACCGACGTGGGCGTAGCGGGACCAAATTTCGACGCCTCGGCGGTGCCTTCGCTCAAACAGTTTGTGCGTGAGGTGACGAAGGAGGTGCCGAGTCCCAAGGGCGGCACGGTCTACTCGCAGTGGAAGGTCAGCCAGGCGGAGAGCGAGAATCAGCCCCGCACGAACGGCTCCACTGAACACAACGCGCACAGCAATGCTCACGTGGACGACGACGTGACGGTGGGCGACCTGGGCAGCGGTTCGGACTACACGCCGTTCATCCAGCACCTTGGCGTGCCTTCGACGGATATCGGATCGAGCGGTCCGTATGGCGTTTATCACTCCGTCTTCGACAACTACCAGTGGTTCACGATGAACGCCGATCCAACATTCGCCTACGAGCAGCAGCAGGCGCGGGTCTTCGGCCTCGAAGTGCTGCACATGGCCGATGCCGACGTGCTTCCCTACGACTATGTGACCTATGGCAAGGAGATCGAGCAGTATCTCGAAGCCGCGCAGAAGAAGGCCTCGAGCGCAAGCGTGAGCCTCGATTTTGCCGCTGCCGATGCGGCGGTGAAGCGCTTCTCCTCGGCGGCTGTGGCCGTGAAGCAGAAGCAGGATCATCCGGACGGCAACGAAACGGCTCTCAACGCGGAGTTACGGACGGCGGAGGGTGACATGCTCTCTCCCGAGGGTCTGCCCAACCGGCCTTGGTTCAAGCACACCATCTACGCTCCTGGAGAATACACCGGATACGCGGCGGTAGTGATTCCCGGCGTGAACGAGGCCATCGACGCAAAAGATGCGCAGCGCGGGCAAGCGCAGTTGGCGGCTCTGACGGCTGCGCTGAATCGCGCGGCGGCGACCCTGGAGGGCGCGAAGTAGGTTCACTGACCTCTATGATGGGTGGCGCACGTCTAGTTTTATTCCTACAAAATGGGTGCGTGCCCCACGTTCGGATTCTCGAACGTGGGCGTTTCGAAAGGCGCGATCC
>JBAVYX010000500.1:0-4657 GCA_049588475.1 Silvibacterium sp.
GGAATCACCATGGCTCCCCCGGAACTGCCGGTTTACGAGCAGCCGCTTTGCCCGCAACCAAATTACATGTGGGCTCCTGGATATTGGGCGTGGGGGGGTGGTCCCAACGGTTACTACTGGGTTCCAGGAACGTGGATGATGGCTCCGGCGGTAGGCCTGCTGTGGACCCCGGGCTACTGGGGCTGGAATAACGGTTTCTACGCGTTTAACACGGGCTACTGGGGGCCGCAGGTGGGCTTCTACGGCGGCGTGAATTATGGCTACGGCTACGGCGGCGTGGGCTTTGGCGGCGGACGATGGAACGGCGGCAACTTCAACTACAACACTGCTGTGATGCGCGTGAACACGACGATCATCCACACCACCTACATCGATCGCACTGCAATCACCAACGTCAATGTGAACCGCGTGAGCTATAACGGCGGACAGGGCGGCATCAATGTGCGGCCAAACCAGGCCCAGATTGAGGCAGAGCACCAGAAGCGGTTCGGGCCCGCGAATACACAGGTGCAGCAGCAGCGCCTGGCCAGTCAGGACAAGGCAAACTTTGCGTCTGTGAATCATGGAACTCCAGTGCATGCGGCCTTGTCGAAGCCCGCGGCTTCGGTTGCGGACTTCAAGCAGGCGGTTCCGGCGCACGGCGCACAGCCGGTGAACGTAAACGAGACGCGTCCGGTGGCGACTGCTAAACCCGGCACCGCCTCACAACGTCCGGCTGCGGCCACGCGGCCGGCGAATGAAAACACGGCGGCGCCACAGCCTGAGGCAAAGCCCGCAACCACACGGCCAGCTGCCGAATCTCGCCCGGCTCCAAAACCCGTCAACGAAACCAAACCCGCTCCCACACCCCGGCCAACAGCTGCGGTCCGGCCTGAGAGCACGCCTGCACCACTCGAGCACGCCGCGAAACCGGCCCAGCAACCTCGTCCGGAGACCAGACCGGCTCCCGAGAGCCGTCCAGCTCAAGCAACGCAACGGCCCGAGCCCGCAGCAAGACCGGCTCAGCAGGCGAAACCTGCTCAGACCGCGGCAAGGCCTGCTCCGCAACACGAGAACGCGCCTAAACCAACCGAGGAGAAGCCGCATCCTGGCAAGGAGTAAAAGCCGAAACAGTTCCTCCGCAGGGAAAATTGTTTCGACTCCGCCCACCAAGTATGGTCAATTTTGCTCACTCAGGCGGCCGCCTCTCAATCGCTAACGTTTTCTTGGGCCTTCTTTTGTCTACAGCGACGTTTTGCTCGATGTGGTCCATATAGCTCAGAAATAGATTCTTCTGCCAAAACCTTCGGCACAAGAAGCCCGGCAAGCCCTTTGAATCACCGTGGGATGTCTATGAATGAGTGACCGATACAAGTCCGTGCCGAAAGCAGGTGGTTCCCAAGCATCGAACAGTCCTAGCGCGCACCGGTGCATCGGCGCCAATCGCAAAAAGCGAGGTGAGAGATCTCTGACTTTAGGACAAACGTTTCCGACTCGTTGCGCGCAAGAAGTTGTCTTGGCATCCCTTTTGCCGCAGCCAGTTTGTTTTTTGGCCTGCTCGCAAGTATCAGTACGCTCGGGGCACAAAGGACTGTTCAATTCCCCAAGACGACCGGAGTTAGCGACCCTGCTATCCAGCGTCTAATGACCGGCCTGCATCCGCTAGCGACACTGCAAGTCGGCGGCCATCCGGACTGGATGGCACTGACCGCCGATTCCGTCTGGGTCACAAGTTCGTCTACCAACTCTGTCACACGTCTGAATGCGGTCACCAACCAGGTCGGCGAATCCGTAACGATACCAAAGCCTTGCTCTGGCCTCGCAGTCGGTTTCGGCAGTCTGTGAGTACCAAGCTGCGCCGACCATAACCTCGTCAGGGTCGACTTGAAGACGCAAAAGGTCGTCGCTAGGATTCCTGCCGGTCCAGCCGACTCCGAGGGCGGAATTACGGCAGGTGCGGGAAGCGTATGGATTGTAACTAGTCCCAAAGGAGTGTTGGCGCGAATTGACCCAACCACCGACAGCATCGTCGCGAGAATCAGAATTCCCTCGAACTCCTATGCGGTGGCCTTTGCGGATGGCTCGGTGTGGATCACGTCGACGGGAAAGAGCCTGCTTTCCCGAGTCGATGGGGCAACGAACAAGCTCGTGTCGACCACGAGAGTCGGGAGGACCCCCGCTTCCTGACCACTGGTGCTGGTTCGGTGTGGACACTCAAGCAGGGCGACGGTACCATCTCACGCGTCGATACGAGGAGTGGCAAGCTGTTAGCGACGATTGAAGCTGGGCTTTCCGGCCGTGGGGGCGAGATTGCCTATGGCGAAGGTTCGATCTGGGCGACGCTCTTTGGCTTTCCAATCACCAGGATTGACCCGGCAACCAATAGAGTTATGCAGCAATGGACTGGAAAAGGGGGAAGACAGCATTCGCGCAGGTTTGGGGTCAGTCTGGCTCACCGACCTCCATTAGCCCGGCGGGCCGGCCCCTTGGTGTCACTGAGATAGACGTGGCCGGTTGCGGTGGAGGCGGGCTTGGCCTCCGAGGCGTCTGACGTGCTGCGAGTTATGGTTTGCGGGATTCCTTCAAGAGCAACAAATCTGAGGGAAACGGACTAGGACTTTGGATCGTAAGGGAGATCGTGCACGATCACGGGGGACAATTCAATTCTGGAGCAGCAGTGTTTCAGGCAGAAGCGGGACGATCTTCTGCATTTCATTGCCCATGGCGCGCACACCCTCGCCGGAGGAGTCATACGTTGTGGATATGGGCAAAAAGACGCGAACGGTTGTACCGTGATCTTCCACGTTCTGCCTGCTTTCAATCTCGATCTTGCCTCCGTGGCCTTCAACAAACTGCTTTGCGACAAACAAGCCGATGCCTGTACCCACGGTGGCGCGAGTGGTGAAGAAGGCCTCAAATACCCTAGGCAGATCGGATTCTGGTCGTTGATCAGATCCCAATGGTTTCATCATCCCGTAAGAAATGGCTGTCTTTCGCAATCGTGTTTCTTGCCCTCATCGCGCACGCGCAGTCCCGCTTCGGCCCATCAGCGCCGATGAAAGGCACAGTCGTCGACAACCCCGAGCAAATAACGGGATTGTGGGAATCGGACGATGGTTCGGATGGGGCGGTGGGACTCAATCTTCAGCTAACTACCGAAGCGAGGGGTCAGTTCAAAACCTTAAGAGGTACATCCCAATATTGGAATAGCCTTCAAATCGGCGTTTATCAACGGCACGGCAGCGGGCGGCACGTAGGTGATGCAAACTGGATCATGGATAACTCGGCCGACGTTAACTATGACGGGAAACGCCTCGTTGCGAGAATGCCTGATCTGGCGATTGACCTAGACCTGAGTTAAGACAACAAGAGCCAGCTCTGGAAAGGCTGGTTCCATCGCGGTCCTTTTGCCCGGCAAGTCATAAGACCGGGTATTTCCAGAAGTCGCCTCGTCGGCACGTGGCGTGAAGGCCAGCCATCACCGAGAATGTGCCTGCATGTTGTCCAGCAATCAGACGGAAACTTGGCAGGATGGCACGACCAACTATCCCTGTCTGGCCTATATCGATATGCTCCTGTTTTTCCGCTCTACAGCGATTTGCATAGGAGTTGCTGCCTTAGCTCAGCAGGGATGTTCGTTCGCGAGGCCAGAGTGTCCCTCTTCCGAGCCCGAGTGGGCGCCAACCTCGTATTCACTCTGCACGAGTCCGCCACTATAGCAGCGCGTCGCAACGTGGCGCAGACTGATGTCCCGTGGCACCGGGCCAAACAAGGGGATGCCTGCTCCGATTAGTATAGGCACGCGTGTGATCACCAATCGGTCGATAAGTCCGGCCGCCAGGAATCGCTGAATGGTGATGCCGCCGTCAATATAAGCGTGTTTGGAGCCGCGTGCTTTGAGCTGCGACACGATTTCGGCCGGTTCGCCCGACATCTGCTCGACCACCCCGCCTTTGACGGATGAGAGATCGAGGGGACGGCCGCTAAGCACAACCACCGGCTTCTCGCCGTAAAACCATTTGCCGAATGTCAGCACGACTTCGAAGGTTTTGCGCCCGATAACAACGACATCAACGCTTCCATAGAATTCTTCGAAGCCGTGCGGCTCCTGCTCGCCACTATCCAAGAAATCGAGTGCGTGGTTCATCCGAGCAAGAAAGCCATCGACACTCACTCCGCAGAAGACTGAGAGCTTCATAGCCTATCCTCCTCATTTGAGTCTAATTATCCTGTGCCAGCGCTTCATGGTTCCAAAGGATGTGTTGCAACTTTCAGAGTTGCTGGCTGGTGATGTGAAAGAATCGCGAAATGGGAATCCGACCCGCGATCTTCAAATGGCGGCAGACCGAACCCGGCCTCATAGTTTGTGCGGTACGGTGGTATCTTCGCTATTCTCTGTCGTTGCGCGATGTTGAGGAGCTGCTGGAGGAGCGCGGTCTCTATGTCGATCACACAACCGTCTGGCGCGAGGTGCAGTATTACGGCCCGGAGTTGGAGCAGCGACTGCGACAGTATCTCAAGCCGACCAACAAGTCGTGGCGAGTGGATGAGAGTGTGTCACGAACACAAGCGAAAGCTGTGATGCTGTACTGAAGATGGGAGTAGGCCTCCCGAAGCCGGCTTGCAGGAGCAGGCTTCAAACCGCCCGGTGCTGCTGCGTTCAAAAGGCGTGGTGGTG
>JBAVYX010000501.1:0-57153 GCA_049588475.1 Silvibacterium sp.
GAACTATCTCGCTCCGGCTTCTCCAAGTTACTGTGTGCCTTTCGTGGTTACAAATAAGGGCTACGGCATCGTGTGGGACAATCCATCGCCTACCACGATATACCCCGCCTTTGACGGTCACACGAAATGGACCTCGACACTCGGCAAACGCGTGTCATTCTTCGTGATTGCAGGCAAGACGACGGACGAAGTCTACGCCGGTTATCGCCTACTGACCGGCGCGACGCCGATGCTGCCTAAGGCCGCCTATGGCTTCATCCAGTGCAAGCAGCGCTACCGCTCTCAGGCTGAGCTGCTGGCGGTGGCCAAGGGCTACCGCCAGCGCCATCTGCCGCTAGATATCCTCGTCGTCGACTGGTTCTACTACACCAAGATGGGCGAGTACGATTTCGATCCGGAGCTGTGGCCTGACCCGGCGGCAATGAACAAAGAGCTGCACGCCGAGAACATCGAAACCATGATCAGCGTGTGGCCGCGTTTTGCGCCCGGCTCGCGCTACTACGACTTCCTGCTCAACAAAGGCTGGTTCGAACACTATGCGAACGGCGTTCCGGTCACGCCCGACAATCCCGCTGAGGGCAAGCCGGTCGATGGCCTCCCATACGATAAGGCCGGGTCAGACATCGACACGACTAACCCCGACGCCGCGAAATGGTGGTGGAACCTGATCCATGACAACATCGCCTCGAAGGGCTTCGACTTCTTCTGGGCCGATGAGACCGAGCCTGACCTTCCTCCTGATGGCGCATACTTCAGCATCGGGCCAGGTACTCGTTATTTCAACGTGTATCCCCTCTTTCACACCGGAGCGATCTACGACGGAATGCGACGAGATGGCGCGCGTCCCGGCGCGAAGAACCGCGCGCTGATCTTGTCGCGCGATGCATACCTGGGTGCTCAGCGCAACGGCACCATCTTCTGGTCGTCGGATATTTCGCCTACGTGGGACACGCTACGGCGGCAGATCCCGACCGGGCTGAACATTGCCGCCTCGGGCATTGCGTACACGGGCAACGACATTGGCGGCTGGCAGGACTTGCCCTACCAGCACACTCCGACGCACCCGCCGCTCATCGATCCTTCCGGCGCACGCGACAACGTCGGGCACTACGACGACTATCCCGAGTTGTATGTGCGGTGGTTCGAGTACGGAACATTCTTGCCCACCATGCGCACACATGGCACCCGCAAATACAACGAGGTGTGGAGCTATGGGCCGCAGGCCGAGCCGATTCTCGAAAAATACCTGAAGTTGCGCTACACGCTGATGCCCTACATCTACTCTTTGGGATGGTTCACACATCAGACGGGCGCCCCGTTCATGCGGGCACTATTCATGGATTTTCCAGCCGACGAAAAGGTCGCCGACATCCGCGACGAGTACATGTTCGGCCCGGCGCTGCTGGTGGCTCCAGTGGTACAGCAAGGCGCGACGACGCGCGAGCTATACCTACCCGCAGGAACCGACTGGTACAACTACTGGACCAATGAGAAGATGCACGGCGGACAGACCATCACTGTTCAGGCCCCGATCGATACCATCCCGGTCTTCGTCAGGGCCGGCTCGATCCTGCCGCTTGGCGTATCAGTGGAAAGCACGCGTGATAAGCAGCTGCTGCAGAAGATCAAGGTGTACCCGGGAGCGAACGCTGAATTCACGCTCTACAACGACGACGGCACGACCTACGCATATGAAAATGGCGACCGGCAGATCACTACGCTGCGCTGGGATGACCAGAACGGCGAGTTGACGCATGAAGGCACGAAGGCGTGGCCAGGCAGCGAGAAGACCCTGTTGGAGATAGTGGGGCGATAGAGCTCGGGTTCGCACAATAAAACGTCAGTTTTTTTGAAAACGTAATGATCATGACTTCAAGGACCAGTTACCTTGTGCCACGTTTTTCAAATATTATTTGGCCAGCCGTTTTCTCCAGTCTCACGTTGTGCGGGAGCTTCTTTAGGGCTCTGCTTGCGCCGAGTCTTCAAATGCGAAAGTCGGAAATCGGCCTCTATTCCATCTTGAGGTACAGGCTGCGCAGGGAGCTGTTATTGCAGCTTCGGGCAAAGGATTCCCGCAGGGAATCTGCCGCGCTGGCCTTTGAATTTCAGGAGTTTTCTTTTCCCAGGCAAACGGTCTCATGGATACGGTTGAACAAGCTAGTTCCTGTCGACCCGGCGAGATGGTGCAGCTTTGTCGAGGTAGAGGCGTGGGGTGGGGACCTGAGGTAGTTTCATCCCTCCCCTATGGGGCTTGCGACCGCAGGCTCGAATATTCAAGGGAGTAAGCATTTACGGTATGGCGGACGATGAAGTACATCTTGGTGACCGGCGCGACCGGTAAAGTGGGCTCGCATTTTGTCCGTCGCGTCTTACAATCCGAAGACCATCGCGACGTGACGATTCGCGTGCTTTGTCACAACCGCCTGCCCGAACCGCACGAGAGGCTTGAGGTCGTGAGGGGGAGCATTTCTGACCGGGATGCAGTCCGTACTGCAATGGCTGGGATCACCCACGTCATTCATTGCGCGACCTGCAAGGAGACTCCCGACAGCGTCATGGATGTGACGGTCAAAGGACTCTTCTGGCTTTTGGAGGAATGCCGTCTCAGCGGATTATTCAAGCAGATCATTTTGATCGGAGGAGATGCCGCATTGGGGCACTTCTTCTATCCTCACGCAGTGCCCACGACGGAGCAGCAGAGGCACAGTGCCTATCCTGGTTGCTATGCACTTTCCAAGGTCCTGGAGGAGGTGATGCTGGAACAGTATTTCATTCAATACAACATCTCCGGGTGCTGTTTGAGAGCGCCGTGGATCATGGAGAAGGACGACTTTAGGTTTTCTCTGTCGTTCGGTGAAGACATATTTGGCGGTCCACGGTGGCGGGAGTTGGTGGGGGCGCAGCGCGCCGATGAATATCGGAAGACGGGATCAGTGCCTCTGATGCTCGATCCGGAGGGCAAGCCGGTCAAACGCAACTTTGTCCATGTGAGCGATGTGGTGGACGCGATGATGCTCGCCCTGGATCACCCGAAGGCGCGGCAGCAGACATTCAACATATGTATGGATGAACCGGTCGACTACAAGCACGTCGCAGCGTATTTGCGCGAGACGAGAGGACTGCCGTCAGTTGAAATCAAGACAGCGTATTGGTCGACGTGGCTTGACAACAGTAAAGCGAAATTCGTCCTCGGATGGCGCCCGCGCTTTGATCTCAAACGGCTCATAGACGAGGCCTGGTCCTATCAGCGCAGCGAAACCGACCCGCGGCACGTGTGGTATCCGGGCTGAGCTTCAGCTATAAAAAGGGATGTTTGACTTCTAACCGATAAAATACATTATCGTCAGGATCGGCCATGGAGAATCAGACCCTCCCATTCGTGTTGTCAGCGAGTGATCAGAAGAAACTGAGTCTGTTCGAGTTCCTCCTCTGAGCTGGCTCAGCTTTGCAGAAGCGCGTTCCCGTACCGATTCCTAGGAACCTAATCTTAGCCAGGAGATCAGACTGGATGAGTGCATTGGCCTGTGGCTGTTGTGTAAGCGTTCGAGGTTTCCCTCTTGAACAAGGGTGTTAACCTGAATGCGATTCTTGGCACTTCACGTCGAGCGTTCGGTCCTTGTCCTCCAAGAAAGAAATTATGCCATCAGAAACGACAGGTAAGGTGCGCCTCATTATCACCTGGTTTCTTAGAGTCCTATTGGGATCAGCCTTCCTCGGGATCGGAATCGAAAAGTTCACCGGAACCATGGGGACGGTCCCATTCTTCGACGCAATCGGCTGGGGACAATGGTTCCGCTACGCTTCCGGAGCTCTAGATACGGCCGGGGCATTGCTCATCTTCGTGCCGCGCTGGACCTCCTATGGTGCTCTCATCATTACGTGCACAGTGGGCCTGGGAACCGTCTTGTGCTTCACCATGGCGCTGTATATTCCCATTTTCCCTCTGGTGATGACCCTGTTGGCCGCAACGCTAGCGTGGCTCGCGTGGAGACCGAAACAGGTCTGACACCTGCAATGAGGGTCGACCGTCTTCCATGACAAAACAGGTACAACAAGGCGCCGGGTGCAGTGTCACAGCCGTGAGCTGGAGCAGCGACTACGACGGCATCTTAAGCCGACAAACAAGTCTTGGCGGGTGGACGAAACTTACGTTCGGGTGGAGGCAGGCGGCCCGGCGAACCATTCAAGGCTACGAAGTAGTCCACATGATCCAGAAAGGGCAGATTCGAGTCGATCCATCCTCAACCTCGAGTGATCAACACCGACCTGGCGCCGATCTACAACTCCGCGATTCCCGACAGTAAGAAGGAAGGAACACTGCGCCATCGTTGTCGACGCAGTACTTGAATAACATCCTCGAACAGGATCATCGAGCCAGTCGCTGAGCGCCTTGCGAAACAATCGCTTGGGTGGCAGGAGATGATCTGCCTCGAAAGATCGAGTTCATCGACCCTCTCTTCGATTTGGCAGCCTGAACATACGTGCAAGGCATGCAATGATCTGTCTGCAACTGAAGGTGGCAACACTGCCCGCAAGAGGTGGGTTACGGAGAACCGAAGGTTCGCAGTCATGGAGGAAGCCTCCATAAGCGTCAAAGTACGGAAGATCACTTCCAAATAGTCCTTCACTCGATCAGCATTCCTTCACCGAAGGCTAGACCGGCCTCATCAACGCAGACTTCTGCGAAAACGATCAGCAGCCGAGTTTACCCTTGGTATCAACTTGGGGCGGGAATCGGCTCGTTCAAACTTGAGTTTGGTTCCAAATAGAGGAGACCGCGTTTTGTATCGAACGTCAACGTGAAGCGGCGCATCATTTCCATCCCGACAATGGGGACTGCACCCGCCGGTCCCCACACGTGATGGAATACAAATGGGCCGATGATGACCGTGTCGTATACCCCTGACACATCTACATAGCTGGTCCCTAGCCCGTTTCCGAGTGTGGTCTTCTGCGTGGCGAGTGAGTTCCTGACAGTATCGTCATCAATCGAATCCTCCGAACCTGTATCGACTCGCAGTCTCCGCTCAACCAACTCACCCGGCTTTGCAGCTAAGCCAATGTGAACGTAAAGGCGGCTGTTCGTGAGCTCTAAGGGCAGCGGCTTTCCTTTGCCCCGATAGGTGAATGTGTTTGGGTCATAGAAGGCAATCGTGTGCGCGGCAGGATCGATACGGACAACATACTGCTCCAGGAACTCAGCGCCAAGTAAGCCATCCAATTTGACCGGACCCGGTACCTTTGATAGATCCACGATCTTTGCGTGCGGAACGCGGGTCGTGAGCCCGCCAAACGTGAACTGGACCTCGCCCGCATCATCAGCAGAAATGTCACCCTTTCCGGTCCCGTGGATGACGCCGCTAGAGATTGCTTTTACGTGCAGCGTTTGAGCCGCAGCAGTATCGACGATGCTGTTAGGTGCCCCGGAGTCGAAGACGAACCAGAGCGTACCTGATCCATTCACTTGAACGGGCAGGTAGATCAATTTGCCGACAGGGCGATAACTGATTTCAGCCAGCGCCTTATTCCCAATGGACCTTTCCTGTCCACACGCGGAGGCAATGAAAAGCGCCACATATATAAAGCCGCCGATCAACAATTTTTTCTGCACGTCGTTCTCCCAGACCCGAAGACGTTCGAAGAGTTCCGCTCGAAATGGCCCGGTTCAGGAGACGTACCTTATAGCCTGAGCAATTTCCATTTACGATGCATTGAATACAGATTGATTATTTCTTTGTTTCGTCTCCGACATCCAAAATGGAGGCAATCGAGTTCGTCATAACCAACCACTCTTTTGAAAAAGACGAGTCCCGAGGAATCACCTGTTCTGTCGCCCAGACCTGACGGTTTGTAGAGACTTTGAAGAGCTGGGCATCGACCTTTGCGGTCCCGTTCGATTGCTCAACATCCCCCAGTAGCACGTAGTCTGCTCCGAGTTGATTACCGATCTTGATAATGCACTCCTTCGTATTCTTGAATTTCCGGGCGGTCATCGGATCAAGCACGCTTAGACGGGTTGGATTGCGGCGAGCTAATCCGCTCGTCAGTTCGGCAGTGGCAATGCCCTCATGAGGGGGACCACCCTTTTCGACGCTTGGATTGTCAAAGGGAAGAACCAACACTGTGACACTCCGCTCCCGTCGAGTGACCGTGATGCCGGACGGTATTCCAATCAGGAGGATGCCGCAAACAGCAAAGGCGAACCCACGGCGCTTCCACCAGGGCGCTGCGCATACGTTCTCTTTAAGCGTCGCAAGCTCTTTCACATCTGCTACAAAACGATAGCCGCGACGCGGAACGGTCTGAATGAACTTGGGTTCGGAAGGTGTGTCATGCAGGACTTCGCGAAGGCGACGAACGCACCAATTCAATCCCTGCTCGAAATCAATGACCGTGTCTTCGCCCCAGACATGTTGTTGAAGTGCCTCCCGCGTAACGCGTTTCCCACGCAGCGCGATCAGCAACGCTAGCACACGGGCAGGTTGAGGCTGGAGCCGAATTGCCGTTGGGCCTTGCCACAGTTCGCCTGTTTCGCTGTTGGATTTGAAATCACCGAACTGGAGTCTCATGGCGCTCTAAGAATACCGCGGTAATGTCAGCTTTGCGTTCAAACAATTGGTTTGAATCGTAAAGCCCAACCCGGCCATCGTTTCGAGCAACGAATGGTAATCGAGTTCCGTAATAGTCTCATATAGCTCGCCGTCCATACAGCCGTAGTATGGACATCTAAAGGAATATTGAATGACGACGCAGCCTGACCAACCCCCTGACCTACTTCTGGTTCAAATCGAATCACTGAGGGCGGCCTTCGACCGCGAGCAGCGCGCATTTCGTCAATACGCGCCGCTGGGACATGCTAAGCGCGTCGACGCTCTGGATGCACTGCTGCAAAGCATCTTCCGATACGAAGACATCTTGGTGGAGGCAGCGAACACCGACTTCGGCCAGCGCTCTTTCTCTGAGACCCGGCTTCTGGACATCTTCCCCGTAGTCGACGAGATTCGGTACGTGAAGCGCAATCTGCGGCGCTGGATGCAGGCGCGCCGCGTTTCCGTTAACTGGCAGTTTCTGCCCAGCCGCGCAAAGATTATTTATCAGCCGCTCGGCGTGGTCGGCATCATCGGGGCATGGAACTATCCAATCCTGTTGACCCTTTCACCCCTAATAAACGCGCTCGCCGCGGGCAATCATGTGATGGTCAAGCCGTCGGAACAAGCTCCCGCGACCGCCGCCGCTCTGCAGCAGATGATTCGCGAAGCATTTCCTGATGAATACGTCACCGTTACGACCGGAGGCAGCGCAGTTGCAGAGGCCTTCGCCTCTTTGCCCTTCGATCATCTTCTCTACACCGGTTCGGCTCGTGTAGGAAAACTCATCATGGAGGCCGCGGCGGAAAATCTCACTTCGGTCACGCTTGAGCTGGGTGGAAAATCGCCGGCACTTGTCCACGAGTCCTACTCGATGGCTGCCGCAGCAGATCGAATCTGCTCGGCCAAATTCTGGAATGCCGGGCAAACCTGCGTCGCGCCCGACTACGCCCTTGTGCCCTCGGCCAAATTGAACGAGTTTGTCGGTAGCTGCCTCGGGATAATTGCAAAGCGCTTCTCCCGTCCCTTCTCGAACCCCGACTATACCCACATGATCAGCGAGCGTGCCTGGCAGCGCATGCACGACCTCGTCAATAACGCGCAAAGTAATGGAGCGCAGGTCATTCAGCCTCGCACAGAGAATGAGAATTCAGGCACCCCAAGCCGCGTCTTCGCGCCCACCCTGGTAGTTGAGGCGAAGAGCTCAATGCGTGTAATGCAGGAGGAGATCTTCGGGCCGATCCTGCCGATCGTCACCTATTCTTCACTCGACGATGCTATTGAATTCATCAATGGGCGTCCTCGCCCGCTCGCCCTCTACTACTTCGATCGCAATCGTTCGCGAATCTCCAAAGTATTGGAACAAACCGTATCGGGCGGCGTTACCGTCAACGACTGCATATTCCACCTGCCGCAGCACTCACTTCCGTTCGGTGGAGTCGGCCCGAGCGGCATGGGAGCCTATCACGGCTTCGATGGATTCACGGCCTTCTCCAAAAAGAAAGGCGTGCTGCTTCAGAATGCATTGGTCGGTTGGGCCCTCGATCGCGCTTTTAAGCCTCCTTACACTGCTAAATCAGATCGTTTGATGGCATTTCTGCTGGGGCGAAGTAAACCAGGCAACATCCGAAGAATGACTCTGACCAAAGAGAAGTGAACGAATATTAATAGGACGCGCATGTCGCATCGTGCCAGAGAGCTGCGAAGTCGCGTTCTTTTGTCCAGAAAATCGGCCAAAAGATCGGCCGAACATGCTCTCGCAGAGCATCCCGCATTTTATGGTGCGCTATATCCTCCGTCTGAAGCGATTGTCAGTGTTGTCATTGCCGACTGACCGGCAGTGAACCAGAAAGAGGCGCAGGTCGGCTTCGATCTTTTCTATCGAAGTGGTGTCACCCAGGGCCTGCCCGCCATGATGCCGATTGTCATGCTCTACGACACGCCGGATAACGCTGCCGCCGAGATTCGTTATCTCGAAAACCGCAAGTATCCCATCTCCTATATCGAGATGGCGAAGAAGCGGATGGACATTACATGCTTCCTGAAGACTATGCCGCGCTCTATCTTCAATACGCGGCAACGCTGCACAGAGTGAACCCGAATCTCAAGCTGGGAGGGCCATCGTTCCAGGGAGTCAAGCAGGACATTGACGTCTGGCCGGATGCACAGGGGCGCACTTCGTGGCTTAGCCGCTTCCTCGAGTATCTGCGGCAGCACGGCCGCATGCAGGATCTACAGTTCTTCTCCTTTGAGCACTATCCCTATAAACCCTGCCGGATCAGCTGGGCAAATCTGTACGACGAGCCTGAGCTGATCAGCCCACATCATGCAGGTGTGGCGCAATGACGGGCTGCCCAAGGATCTGCCGATCTCTTTGACCGAATCGCATCTCTCTTCCTCAACCAGCGAGACCTATGTGGATATCTTCGGCGGCCTGTGGCTCGCCGACTATTTGGTTCCTACCTCAGTGCCGGCGGCAACGCGGTTTATTACTTCCACTACCTGCCGCTTAAGTGGGAACGCAGCTGCAATGACTCCGCCGGCAACTTTGGGATGTTCAAGGTGGGTGTGGACTACGAGATTGAACAGCCTCGCAGCAGATCCACTCTGCGCGATACATCCGCGAGTTGCGCGGAGATAAAGGCTCTCAACTTGTGAGAGGGTTCAGCTTTGCAAGCGGAGCATGTGATGACGTCCTTTATCACCTAGTCGTAGAAGTCAACAACCTTAGCGATTTTAGAGTTCACTACGATATTTATTGCCCCTGATCTCATTACGTGATGATCCCGTTTATCACGTTCACAGCCATCGCCGCACTCGGTTCCTGTACGACACCCACTCCTCGCCAAAGCCCTGTGCGAGCTGTTTTTCCTCGCGCCGGATCATAAAATCCACCGCGACAATATTGATAGCGGTGAGAACGATTCCCGATGGCGAGCCAAGAAACAACACGGCTCCCAAAAAGATGAAGAAATTCCCGCCCAAGTAAAGCGGGTTGCGGGAGAAGCGATATGGGCCGGACGTAATCAGTTTTTTCTGGGGCACGAGCGAGAGCACCTTCATCTGTCGCTCGTAGAACAGGAACGTGGCCGATACGCGAATAAGAAAGCCGATTGCTATCAGCATCCAGGCGGCAATCAGGGCAAGGATGGAACAAAATTCAGCGATACCCAGCAGGGCGTCGATTCCGCGTCCTAGATACGCAAACGCAAGCCCCACCAACACTACACCGATGTTATGTAGGAGGCTTTTGATCAGATTCATGGTCCTCATCGATGGCGCGGGCGTGATTTATTTCTCCACCCCACCCTATTGCTAAAACCTTTCCGGCCGGAGGTCACGGGCGTGATTTAGCAAACGGAAGCTTGGCGATGTCATGGTGGGTCTCAGATAGGTACTATATGGGAGGCTGAGTCACGCGGAGCGCCGCCGCTTGTCATAAATCTCACGTCAGCAACAGAGGGATATCCAACGTCAATAACTTGAAAACGCCCCGCCAACAATAGGCGGCAAGAAAGCCAATCACCGTTTGCAATCCAATCGAGAAAGGACGGCGATAAAACAAACGTGCGCAATCACCCGCTTGTCCGCGCCAGATGCTTAAGATTTGAGAGGTCTGCTTTAGTGATCTTTCGCGTACATGCGTGCAGGTTGATAACAAGCGGCATAGGTTTCTGAGCTCCTTCGTTCCTCTCCTCACTTCAAGAGATTATCAAGTTGGTCTGCGACACCACCGAGGCCACCCAAGTCCTTGGCATCGAGCGCCTGCACAACGCCGAGGCCATACGGTGGAGACACGTCTTTTGGCAGCATTCCATCGATATAGACGGGAACAACTCGGGGCGCGCCGGTATTTCGCGCCTGGTCAAGCGCGTGTACGACTTCAGCTCGCAAGTAATGCGCCGTCTCGTAGTTATGTGAGATCAGGACAACAATCATCCGCGCGGTCTTGACGGCGCGCGCAGCCAGGAAACGAAGTGGTCCTCGTCTTTCCATTTGCTCAGATCCCATCCGGCTCGCTGAGGATGGTCGCCGCGGTTACGACACCGATGCCGTCACCCTGGGTGAGGGGACTGAGCCAGCACTGGACATGCGGCCTGCGAGAATGGTCCAATGTACGCTTCGATTTGCGGCGTAGTTTGTTTCAGACTGGAGGTCGCAATGGCGCGACGCGTCTTCTGTTTCTTCCTTTTCTTTCTGCCTTATCTTATGGCGACCGTTTGTGCGGTCGAAGCTCAGACCGGCCTCAAATATCAAGAGCCACCGAAGGCGATCGTCGACTTGGTGGATGTGCGCCCCACGCCGAGCGTGGAGGTTTCTCCCGGAGACCAGCCCGGTGAACGGTTGCTGCTAATCCAGGCGCATTCGGGGTTACCTTCAATCGCAGATTTAGCCCAGCCCGAATTACGGCTTGCTGGATTGCGTTTCAATCCGAATACAAACGGACCCAGCCGTGGGCGCTACGTGACAGCCCTGAGCCTGAAGGCGCTACCGGACGGTGCCGAGAGACCCGTTGCCGGACTGCCCACGGGAGCGAAGATCCGCTTTGCCGGCTGGGCGCCGGATGCCCGCCACATTTTTTTGGTGAACGCCAGTGATGCCCCGGCCGATGCAGGGTTGAGCTTGTGGATCGTGGATGTGAAGTCGGCGCAAGCCCAGCGTGTGCAGGGTCTGGCGCTGAATGGGATTTTCGGCCAACCGTGTGAATGGTTGGGGGACAGCCGAAGCTTGATCTGCAGAACTGTGCTGAAGGAAAGGGGCACGCCACCGGTGCGCAGCAATGTACCCGCTGGACCTGTGGTCCAGGAGAATCTCGGGCGGGTCACGCCAGGACCGACGTTTGAGGATTTGCTGAAGGACCCCGAAGACGAGGTTATTTTCGACTACTACGCAACTTCGCAGGTGGTGGTGGTAGGGCTCGACGGCAAGATCACGCCGGTGGGTAAGCCGGGGGTGATTGAAACAGCGTCGGCATCTCCCGACGGGCGCTATGTGGTCATCGACGAGCGCCATCATCCATATTCTTACCTGCTCCCTTTCGAAATGTTTGCGGAAAGGGTCACGGTCGTCAATCTCAAGAGTGGGGATACCAGGCAACTAGCCGACAAGCCCCTCGAAGATACAGTTCCGAACATTCACGATGCGGTGGAACCGGGACCACGTGAGTTCGATTGGCGTAGTGACGCGCCCGCTACGATTTTCTGGGTGGAGGCGGCCGATGGCGGAGATCCACGGGTGGAAACTACCGTGCGCGACAGGCTGTTTACATTGGAATCGCCATTCACGGCAGCACCGCGAAAGCTTGCGGATCTTCCATTGCGATTTCGTAATGTCGAGTGGGGAAACGGCACGGCCGCGATTGTAGAGGAACAGCGCTGGAAGGACCGAAAGCGGGTGATGCTTGCCGTATCGCCCGCGGCTCCAGGCAAGGAGGTGAAGCTCTTCGAAGGGAGTTTCGAGGATCACTATCATGATCCGGGCCAGCCGTTTGTAGTAATGAACGGTGCCGGGAAGAGGATCGTGCGGACAACCGGGGACGGGGCCAGCATGTACCTGCGTGCGGAGGGAGCCTCGCCCGAAGGGGATCAGCCGTTTGTCTCGGTCATGAGCCTGGCCAATGGGGAGACGAAACGCCTGTGGCAATCGGCGGCGCCATATTTTGAGTACCCTTCGGCAGTTGTGGACGCGGCAACCCCGACGATTCTGATTGAGCGGGAATCGCCGGAATTGAGCCCGAACTATTACCTGAAGAATGTCGCAAGCAATTCTCTTGAGCAAGTCACGCATTTTCCCAATCCATACGGCAATGCAGTGCTGCCGAAAAAGCAGGTACTCAAGTACAAGCGTGCCGACGGAGTTGATCTGAGCGCGAATCTTTATCTCCCGCCCGGTTACAAGCCTGGAGATGGCCCGTTGCCGGCGTTGATGGAGGCATACCCCACCGAGTACAAGACGAAGTCCGCTGCCGGACAAATCAGCGGATCGCCGTATGAATTTCCGTTCCTATATTGGGGATCGCCCGTACCGTTTGCGACTCAGGGTTACGCGGTGTTCGAGAACGCGACGATTCCCATCGTGGGTGAAGGACAGGCAGAGCCGAATGACACGTACGTGGATCAGTTGGTAGCCAGCGCCAAAGCGGCCATTGATGAAGGCGTGCGGCTCGGGGTGGTCGACCGAAACCGGGTCGCTGTGATGGGCCACTCTTACGGCGCATTCATGACCGCGAACCTACTGGCTCACAGCGATCTGTTTAAGGCTGGTATTGCGCGAAGCGGAGCCTACAACCGCACGCTGACACCGTTCGGATTTCAAAACGAGGACCGTACGTACTGGCAGGCTCCCGAGGTGTACTACAAGATGTCACCGTTTTCATACGCGGACAAGATCAGGACGCCAATCCTGCTGATCCATGGTGAGGCAGATAACAACACTGGCACGTTCCCGATGCAGAGCGAGCGCCTATTTAGCGCTATAAAAGGCCAAGGTGGTACCGTACGCTTTGTGTTGCTGCCTTTGGAGTCGCATGGTTATGCGGCACGAGAGTCTGTTCTCCATATGCTCTGGGAAATGAACACCTGGCTGAACACGTACGTGAAGAATCCCCAGACGGTTGCTAGCGGCAGATAGGACACTGTCTGACCAATGAGTGAAGCTCTGTCAAAGCTCGACCATCAAGGAAAGCAGGGAAATCCCGGATACGCGGCCACCGCGAAAAGGTACGTCGTCCTCATCAAGAATGCAAATTGAGGAGCGAGTCGCGGGCCGGAGATGCCAATTGGGTCTTACGGAAACCTAGGTGGTCAAACCCGGTGGTCACCGCGATTACGGTTTCTGTCCATTGAACCACTCACATCACTGCACGATTTTGAGTGGGCCGCAGGGAATCCCAACGCTTAACTTAGTAGGAAGGTTTTCGGCTCAGATTTTGACGCGATAATGCATTTCATCCTGGGTTATGCCTTGGATTCCTTTTTGCCCTTTAACAACCGGGGCCCGTACCTTGGTCCCTCAGACCCGGCTGATCTTGTCAACCTGAGTGATTCTGTTTGCATCGTCGAGCGTATCCCGCTCACATTTTATGGCCGCTCAATGCGCATCGCGGCAGAAGTCTGTGCAGATGGCATCCGCCACATAGCCGGCCGCGGTGGCAAACGCACGTCCAGCTTGGTCCGCCTTTCCGGTTCTCGCGCTCACGCCCTCGCTGATGATGCCTCCATCCCATTCACTGCCGAGGAGCACCTTCATGGCCTTGTCGTGGCCCGCTTTAAGCCGCAGATGGTCCGCCACGCTCCACGAAGTCGTAAACGGCAGCCGGTACGATCCAGGCAGGCCGAACCGCTGGTCGCTGTACGACCACTCGTAGTTCGGCGAGTGAAGCCAGCGATAGGTGCGCTCGAACGTTGGATCGTCTTGGGGAACGAACCCCAGAAAGGGGAGCTTCAGCAATGATCCTGGCGGGACATCGGCGAGAATTGGAGTCTTCCCGTCGGTTGCCGAGACGAAGATCGGCCCATCCGCGCCTGGCGCATCCGAAGTCACGCAGGTCTTCAGGATGGTTGCACGCAACGCGTCCGCCTTCGACGCCATCTCGCGGCTCAAATCCGCGTCGCCCAGTTGTTCGTACATATCGCCCAGGTCCTTCAGCGTGCGCCATGTGAGCACGTTGTCATACGTGGAGAAACCCTGCTTGCGGTATTCATCCTGCGCATCCTGCAGCGTGATGTAGAGTCCCAATTGCGGTTCGAAATTCTCCAGGATGCGCCGGCGCAGGAAATCCAGGTCTGCACGCCGCTGCTTGACAAACGCAAGATCGCCGGTTCGTTCGAGATAAGAATGGAGCGCGACCACGGGGGCATCTGCTTCGTCGAGTTCCAGTCCGTCTTCCAGTACGATGCCGTCAATGAACCGGCTGTGCGTGCCAGTGTTGCGCAACTGTACAGTGAGCGCATATTCCAGAGCCGAGCGCGCCATGTCACGGTCGGTATCCAGCAGCCCAGGAAAGCTCCACAGCATGGCGTCGCGGTCCCAGTATGCCGCCGATACGTAGTACCGCGGGCTGCGCGACGTAATCCCCACCACCTGCTCGGTGTCGAGCGACTTGCCCCATGCGTACATGCGCGTGAACAGGAAGTTACGGTTCATGAGCATGTCGAGATCGGCACGCCCGGTCGTCCGCGTGCGTTTGCTGAGCCAGGTTTCAGCATCGTCCAGCACCTTATCGGATCCTTCGCGGTCAATCGTCTCCGTTAACGCCCTGGCGGACTGCATGGCCGAGTACTCCTCCACGCCCACACCGATGGCGAAATGAGCCTCCGCAGTCTTGCCCGGGTCCAGCGTCACCGTTTGCGATGCATCTGCTGAGGGCCCTATGGTAACGGGTGGTCCGTTCACTTCCGCCCGCGATCCCGGATACAACAGGGCCCAGGAAAAATGCGTGTCCGAGGTAACGAATGAGAACACCTCGCCTCCACCGCCTGCCCAAGGAGCCGGTGTGCCCCTTCGCTCACCCAGCAACTCCACGGGCGTATAGGTCACGCGGTTCAGGCCGCCAAACGTTCCGCGCACACCGAGCGTGACCTTTGCCGCCTTGGAATTGTTGTTCGTCAGAGTGAGCCGCAGAAACGCTCCCCGCACACCTGGAGGCGCGCACCAGGTCAGCGTCGCCTTCATGCTGTCCACGGTGAGCTGCGCCTCTGGAATCCAGTATGACCGCAGAGTCCACTCGGGATTTTGAAACGCGAGCGGCTTGCCGTCTACGGCAAAATACGGCTCGAGCACCGGCCCGGCGGCCCCGCCTGTCACCTCGAGCAGGCCGCGATCACGCATGGAGATCACATTGAAGCTTCCCAATACACCATCCACCGCTCTGATGGTGGGCAATGCGATCCACTCGTTGCCGGTGGGTATGACGTCCGTCGGGCCGAGCTTTACGGGAATCCCGCTTTGTGCCCAACCTACCTGTGCCACCGCAATCCAAAGCAGCAACCGTGCAATCCTGCTCATCAATGTTCCACCTTTCATCCAGCACGCTCCATATAATAGGAGAAGATTCAGCGAATCATCAATTTCCATCCGGGCAGCTGATGGTCGAATTGACGACACCTCGAAAGATCGTACATATCGATATGGACGCGTTCTACGCTTCCGTCGAGCAACGTGACGATCCGCAATTGCGCGGCAAGCCGGTCGTCGTTGCATGGAAGGGTAATCGATCTGTTGTCTGTGCTGCTTCCTATGAGGCCAGGAAGTTCGGTGTGCGTTCAGCGATGCCGGCGATTCGCGCAGAACGACTGTGCGCTGAAGCAATCTTCGTACCGCCTGATTTCGCTCGGTATAAAGCTGCCTCACGTGCGGCGCGCGAGATATTCCAACGTCATAC
The DNA here is from genome assembly GCA_049588475.1 of Silvibacterium sp. Lineage (GTDB taxonomy): Bacteria > Acidobacteriota > Terriglobia > Terriglobales > Acidobacteriaceae > Silvibacterium. The sequence continues at coordinate 15,970 of JBAVYX010000501.1, forward strand.
CGATCTCATCGAGCCACTCTCACTCGATGAAGCCTATCTCGATGTGACCGAAAACAAGACCTGCCTGTCCACTGCCACGCGTGTCGCACGAGCCATTCGTAAAGATATCCGTGAAGAACTCCATCTCACAGCCTCAGCCGGAGTTGCGCCCAACAAGTTCCTGGCTAAAATCGCGTCCGACTGGCGAAAACCGGATGGCCTGTTTGTGATCCAGCCCGAAGAGGTAGAAGCATTTCTGACGCCGCTTCACGTAGGACGAATCCCAGGTGTGGGCAGGGTGACTGAAAATCGATTGGAGGAAATGGGCATCAAAACGGTGGGCGATCTGCGGAATCTGGAATCAGCATTGCTCGAAAGGCGCTTCGGACGTTATGGGATTCGGCTCTATGAGCTGGCACGCGGCGTCGATCACAATCCTGTCGTCGCCGATCGACCTACAAAGTCCATCTCCGCTGAAGACACATTCGAGAAAGACCTCCCACTGGAGGAGGTGGAACCTATGATTCGGCAACTCGCTGAGAAAGTCTGGACGGCTTCGCGCAAAGAGACGCGCGTCGCACGTACGGTCGTCCTCAAACTCAAAACCAGCGAATTCGCCGTTCTTACGCGAAGTCACACTGCCGTTTCTCCGCCTTCTTCATGTGAAGAACTCACCAATATTGCTCTGTCGCTGCGTGAACGAGTCAACCCACGGTCTGGCCAACACTTTCGTCTGGTCGGCGTCGGATTGAGCAATTTTCGAGAGACTGGTGACGCATCAGCGCATCCAGCTCTCTTCAGCTAGGGCAATGAGCGCCACATCAAGCCTCGATGGGACAATGCGTACAGATTATCCAAGAGTGAGCGCTGTTCTTCGCGGATATACTGCCGCGCTTCCTCAATGGAGAACCAGCGGCCACGGTCGGCTTCGGGAATTTCGAGACGACGCCCGGAGGCCATTCGATCTCGCACGTATTGCTTTTCAACTTGGCCGGATTGCAGTCGCCTTCGAATGCCCAGGCCGTTACGCGTTTGCCGCATTCTGTTTGAATGGCTGGATCGATCTGACGGGGCTTCTACCTCCGAATCAGAAGGTGGACGGTGAGTCGGTGCTGAATGGCATTGCTTACGATGCCAAACATGATCGGCTCTTCGTCACAGGCAGACAGTGGCCGACTATTTTCGAGATCAAGATTGTGAAACACACTTTCGAGAAAGCGCCGCGCTGAGTAGAAGGCGGTCATAGAGGAGTTGCAGGTTTCTCAGCCAGAAAAGTATTAGCGACGACGTACGAGTCTCCAAAAATGAAGGACTCTTGGCCGCACCGCTTTCGGTTTTCGGCAATAATTAAAGATGCCATGTCCAAGCAACAATTTCAGACCGAAGTCTCTCAACTTCTGCAGCTGATCGTTCACTCTCTCTACTCGCACCCTGAAATCTTTGTCCGCGAGCTCATCTCCAACTCCTCCGACGCGCTCGACAAGCTGCGCCACCTCAGCCTCACCGACGATAAGTACAAGGCGCTCGTCGGCAATGGCATCGACTCGCCGCGCATCGACCTGGAGCTCAACGAAGCTAATAAGACCCTCACCATCTCCGACACCGGCATCGGCATGGACGAGGAAGATCTCGTCTCGCACCTCGGCACCATCGCCCGCTCCGGCACCAAGAACTTCCTCGCGCAGCTCTCGGGCGACGCCCGCAAGGACTCCAACCTCATCGGCCAGTTCGGCGTCGGCTTCTACTCCGTCTTTATGGTCGCTGACAAGGTTGAGGTCATCTCGCGTAAGGCCGGCGAAGAGAAGACACATAAGTGGACTAGCGACGGCAAGACCGGCTTCGACCTCGAAGAGGTCTCCGGCCCTGATGCGCGCAAGACCACCGGAACTACCATCCTCATCCACTTCAGCGACGAAGGCGCACATTATGCCAACAGCTGGCGCCTGCAGGAGATCGTCAAGAAGTACTCCAACCACATCGCCTTCCCCATCTTCCTCACCTACGACAAGAGCGATTGGAACGCCGACAAGAAGGAGTCCATCAAGACCCTCACTACCGAACAGGTCAACGCCGCTAGCGCGATGTGGCAGCGCCCCAAGTTTGAACTCAAGGACGAGGACTACAGGGAGTTCTACAAATCGCTCACGGGCGACTGGGAAGACCCCCTCTTATGGTTCCACACCCGCGCCGAAGGCACGCTCGAGTACACCACGCTCTTCTACATTCCCACCAAGGCTCCGCTCGATCTCTACCAGGCCGACTACAAGGGCGGCGTCAAGCTCTACGTCAAGCGCGTCTTCATCATGGACGACTCCAAGGATCTGCTCCCACAGTACCTCCGCTTCGTCCGCGGCATCATCGACTCCGAAGATCTCCCGCTCAACGTCTCGCGCGAGATCCTGCAGCAGAACAAGGTGCTCACGAACATCAAGACTGCCAGCGTCAAAAAGATCCTGTCAGAGCTGAAGACCATCGCCACCAACGATCCCGAGAAGTACTCGCAGTTCATCGCCGAGTACAATCGTCCGCTCAAAGAAGGTCTCTATGGCGACTACGCCAGCCGCGAGACGCTGCTCGACCTCATCCGCTCCAAGTCCACTAAGGTTGAAGGCATCACCTCGCTCGCCGAGGCCAAGAACCGCATGCAGCCCGAGCAGAAGGCGCTCTACTACATCACGGGCGGCTCCGAGTCCATGCTTCGCAACTCGCCACTGCTTGAGATCTACAAGAAGAAGTGCATCGAGGTCCTTATCCTCGATGACGACCTCGACGAGATCGTCTTCTCGACCGTCACCAAGTACGGCGACATAGATCTCAAGGCGGTCAACAGGTCCTCCGTCTCCGAAGACCTCAAGGACGACTCCACGCCCGAGAAGGCCGAACAGCTCAAGCCCCTGCTCGAGAAGATCAAGGCCACGATCGGCGAGTCCGTCAAAGAGGTGCGTGCCTCATCGCGCCTGGCCGACAGCCCTTCCGTCATCGTTTCCGACGAGGACGAGCCCTCAGCCCGCATGCGCCAAATGATGCAAGCCATGGGCCAAAAGAACCTGCCTGAGCTGCAACCCACACTCGAAATCAACCCCGATCACGAGATCATCAGAAAGCTGCTCGCCGACTCCAGCAACAGCAAGATAGAAGACGCCGCATGGCTCCTTTTCGACCAGGCACTGCTGCTCGAAGGCGTCCCGCTGAAAGACCCCGCCACCTTCGTCCAGCGCCTGAACCGAGTGCTGAACCAATCCATCTAAACGCCAATACAAGCTACAAACCAAAACGCCTACCGCGAGGGAGGCGTCTCTGCATCATTTTCCCAATAGAACAGGTGATGCACATGCCTTGGAATCAACCACCTATGGCTATTGCCGAAGATCCCCGACCGATGGTGCTGTGGCTCGCCAAAATAGCGATCTGTTCTTGAATCATGCAAACGCGCTCGCGTGCGCGATGGAATTACGTAGGCTACGCCCCCCAGGGGAAGGCTCAATAGACGCGGGCAGGGTAAGCCTGCGCTACTTGGTAAAAAAAATCGACTTGGCCGCTTGAACTTTAGCGTTGATATTTCTGATCCGAATTGAAATAGAGCGGTAGAAGTGTGCCCGCGTTAGCTCATCCGGAGTCCTCGACACAGCTTTCTGTGACTATCCGCCGTTATCGATCAGCCATTTTGGGCTGAGAAGTACTGTCAAAGCGGTCCTTAACTTCATCACCAAGCCCATCTTGACCCGGATTCTATTTTTGGCGAGGGACAGGCCCCAAACGGACCCAAGTTCCGGATTTTCCGGAGATGAAGAGTACTCTAATTCACTGATTTTATAGTATTTAGATGGTCGGGGAGAGAGGATTCGAACCTCCGACCCCCTGGTCCCGAACCAGGTGCTCTACCAGGCTGAGCCACTCCCCGAACGTTGTTGGAAGGATGCTCGCAAGACAGAGTCCCTGGTAGTCCCCGCTGGTGCTACGAGCTATCCTGAATATATCAGAAAAGCCCGCATCCCTCTGAAAGCCGCGCGCATTGAAAGTACAATCCCAACCCGACCTCGAACCGTCGCGGCTACCCGAGGTGCTTCGCATTCTCGATGGAGGAATGGCATCCGAACTCGAGCGTCGCGGCTGCGACATTTCCGGGCCGCTCTGGTCCGCGCATGTGCTTGATGCATCGCCGGGCGTCATAGGCCAGGTTCACCTCGACTATCTCCGCGCCGGCTCTGACTGCATCTCGACGGTCAGCTACCAAATCTCCGCAATGGGATACGCCGAACTCGGCCGCCCCCCGGCCGACGCTGCCCGCACATTACGCCAATCGGTCGAAATCGCACTGGCCGCTCGCGATCAATACCGCAAGGAAAACAGCCGCCCCATCTTTATCGCGGCATCGCTGGGACCCTATGGCGCGGCCCTCCATAACGGAGCCGAGTTCCACGGCCGTTACAAACTTTCCTTCGACGATCTCGTGGCCTTTCATGCAGAGCGCCTGGCCATCATCGCCCACACAAACGCGGACCTGGTTGCTCTGGAAACCGTGCCATCGCTGGAAGAAGCACGCGCCATTGCTACGGCACTTGGACAATTTCCCGGTATTTCAGCCTGGGTTTCCTTCACCTGCAAAGACGCCGCGCACGTCGCCCACGGCGAACGCCTTGCCGAATGCGTTGCTCTTCTCCGCACCATCCCCCAGGTCATCGCCGTAGGGATAAACTGCACCGCACCGCAACTCATCGACAGGCTCATTGCTGAAGCGAGAACCGCCACCACCAAACCCGTTATCGTCTACCCCAACTCCGGCGAGCTCTGGGACCTCGAGAACCGCCGCTGGTACGGCTCTTCCAATGTCTCGGAGTTTGCCCAACTTGCACTTAGCTGGTACTCCGCTAGAGCCCATGCCGTCGGTGGTTGCTGCCGAACCACTCCTGCACACATACGCGCCGTCCGCGAAGCGCTTGCCGGGCAAATCCTTAGTACCTCCCGCTCCTGATAATTCCCGGCAAGCCCAGGCCCGCCCCGCCGCGCCCGTGCGACAATAGTGTTTCAACGCCATGAATCGAGAATCCACAGTGACCCCTCAACCGGTCACCGTCACCCCCGAGCTTCTGGCTCAGCACAGCATCACTGCCGAGGAGTACTCCCGCATCCTGGCAGCGCTCGGCCGCACCCCCAGTCTTACCGAACTCGGCATCTATAGCGTCATGTGGAGCGAGCACTGCTCCTACAAGTCCTCGCGCGTCCACCTCAAGCGCCTGCCCACCAAAAGCGATCGCGTCGTGCAGGGTCCCGGCGAGAACGCCGGCATTATCGACGTGGGAGACGGTTGGGCCTGCGCCTTCAAGATCGAGTCGCACAACCACCCCTCCTATATAGAGCCCTTCCAAGGCGCGGCCACCGGAGTCGGCGGTATCCTCCGCGACATCTTCACCATGAACGCCCGTCCCCTCGCTGTCATGGATTCCCTCTGCTTCGGACCTATCGAGAAAAGCGAGCGGGTGCCCCATGTCCCGACTTTGGGACATGGGAACAGCGCCGAAATCCCCTACGATCTTCTGCGCAAAAACCACTCCATTCTCGAAGGTGTCGTCAGCGGCATCGCTGCCTACGGAAACTGCTTCGGAGTTCCTAACCTCGGCGGCGAAACCCGCTTTGAGCCCTGTTACTCTGGCAACCCGCTTGTCAATGCCTTTGCTTTAGGATTAGTCCGCCGCGACGAAATTTTCTACGCCAAGGCTTCGGGCATCGACAACCCCGTCATCTATGTCGGAGCCAAGACCGGCCGCGACGGCATCCACGGCGCGACCATGGCCAGTGAGGAGTTCAAGGAAGGCTCCGAGCAGAAGCGTCCCAACGTCCAGGTTGGCGACCCTTTCATGGAGAAGCTGCTCCTCGAGGCCTGCCTCGAAGCCATGCAGACCGGAGCTGTCGTCGGCATCCAGGATATGGGCGCCGCTGGCCTCACCTCATCCGGCTGCGAGATGGGCGCTCGCGGCGGTGTCGGCCTTGAGTTGAATCTCGATCAGGTCCCGCAGCGTGAAACAAAAATGACCGCCTACGAAATGATGCTCAGCGAATCGCAGGAGCGCATGCTCCTCGTCGCCGAAAAAGGCCGCGAGCAGGAGATATTCAACATCTTCACCAAGTGGGGACTCGACGCCACCATCGTAGGCACCGTCATCGCCGAGCCCCGCCTGCGTGTCCTGCATCACGGCGAGCTCGAAGCCGACATCCCCAATCAGTCCCTCACCGACGACGCGCCCCGCTACCACCGCCCCGTCGGCACCTGGAAAGCGCCCGTCCCGCTCGACCCACCCGCCGAGGTCCTCGAACAGCTGCAGCAGCCGCGCGACTACACCGCCGATCTCAAAAAGCTGCTTGCGTCCTCGAACATCTGTAGCAAGCGCTGGATCTACGAACAGTACGACACCATGGTGCAAACCAACACCGTCCAAGGCCCCGGAGGGGAAGCGGGAGTTATGCGCATCAAGGGAACGCCGCGCGCGCTGGCGATGGCCTTGGCAGGCAACAGCCGTTGGTGTTACCTCGAACCTATGCAGGGAGCAACTCTCGCCGTAGCAGAAGCAGCACGCAAGGTCGCCTGCACCGGAGCAACGCCAGTTGCTGCGACGAACTGCCTGAACTTCGGCAATCCGGAGAAACCGGAGATTATGGCGCAGTTCTCCGCCGCCATCGATGGCATCGTCGAGGCATGCACCGCACTTGGCACGCCGATTACCGGCGGGAACGTGTCCTTGTATAACGAGACGAAGGGTGAGGGGATTTATCCGACGCCGGTGATTGGAATCGTAGGAATTCTGGAGGATGTGACGAAGGCTGTGCCTTCGGATTTTCAAAAGCCCGGTGATGCAATTCTACTTTTTGAATTCGGTTTGGTCCCCGAAGCTCTTCGAGACTTCGGATCCTCTGAGTTTGCAAAGGAAATACTTGGCTGTACGTGGGGGACGCCACCATGGCTGGAGATCGACTTTGCTGCTAATCTTCAAAGGTTTCTTGTTGAAGCAGCCGAATCGAGACTTTTCCGCTCATGCTGTGACATAGGAAGCGGCGGTTTGCTGGTTGCACTCGCAAAGGCTGCATTCGGCAACAAGGTTGGCGTGGATGTGAACAGCATTCGACTGGAAAGATTTCCAGAAAGCATGTCAATGTTCGCGGAAGGGCCGTCCGTCCTTGTTTCCTGTAACCCGCAACACGTCGATCAAATCTGCGAACTTGCAGACCGTTATGGTATTTCTCGGCAAAATATAGGGTTCACTGCTCATGACTCATTCCGGTTTTCCATCGGCTATGTTGGCGAACCTCATAGGCAGCGTCTGATCGATACCACCGTGAGTAATCTTTACAAATCCTGGTCCTCCTCTCTCGAATCCACCCTCCATGACCAAGCCGCCAATGAGGTCTTCGCGTGAGCCAGCACCTCCTCCTCATCGAAGGCATCGAGGGTGAAGAGTCCCGGGTGCCCCACCTTCGCGAAGCCGAAGGCGGAGCTAAGGTGGGTTCAGAAGAAGACCCCAAGCTCCGCGAGGAGTGCGGTGTCGTCGCCATCCATGGACATCCCGACGCCGCCCGGCAGGCCTATCTCGGGCTCTACGCACTCCAGCATCGGGGACAGGAATCCGCCGGAATCGCCACCGCCGACGGCCGGAATCTTTCGAATATCAAGGGAATGGGCCTCGTCTCCGAAATCTTCACCGATGACGTCCTCTCCAAGCTGAAGGGTGACATGGCCATCGGCCACACCCGCTACTCGACGACCGGCGATTCAGCTCTCCTGAATGCCCAGCCCATTCGCGTCGAGTCCACCAAGGGCCTCATTGCCATCGCCCACAATGGCAACCTCGTCAATCTAGGCAACCTGCGCGCCCGCCTCGAGCGCGAGGGCGCCTTCTTTCAAACCACCAGCGACTCCGAGATCATTGTCCAGCTCATCGCTCATAGCCGCGCTGGCACGCTGGTGGATGCCATCGCCGACTCGCTCAGCCAGGTCGACGGAGCCTTCTCCATCGTCATGATGACCCGCGACCGCATTTTCGCTGCCCGCGATCCGCGCGGTTTCCGTCCGCTATCGATGGGTCGCATCGAGAATCCCGACGGCCCCGATACCATCGTCTTCGCCTCCGAGACCTGCGCCTTCGATCTGCTGCGCGCGAAATTTGAGCGCGACGTCGAGCCGGGTGAGCTGGTTATGGTCACGAGCGATGGAGTCACCAGCCGCCGCTACTCAAGCGGCATGCCGCAATCAAGCTGCATCTTCGAGCACGTATACTTTGCCCGCCCCGATAGCAAAATCTTCAACCGCTGGGTGCAGGAGAGCCGCGAAGAAATGGGCCGACAACTGGCCCGCGAGTCTGGAACCGATGCCGACCTTGTAGTCCCCGTCCCCGACTCCGGCGTGACGGCCGCCATCGGCTACGCCGCCGAAAGCGGCATCCCTTTTCGCTTCGGCCTCATCCGCAATCACTACGTCGGACGGACATTTATAGAACCGGAACAGCGTGTCCGCGACTTCGGCGTGAAGTTGAAGCTCAACCCGGTGCGCAATCTCCTCGAAGGCAAACGCATCATCCTGATCGACGACTCCATTATCCGCGGAACGACCAGCCGCAAGATCGTGCGCATGGTGCGCTCTGCTGGCGCGCGCGAAGTCCATCTCCGCATCAGCTGCCCGCCCACGATTTCACCCTGCTTCTATGGAGTCGACACTCCCAGCAAGAAGGAGCTCATCGCCGCCAACAACTCCGTCGAGGAAATCCGTCGCTATATCGAAGCCGACTCGCTCGCCTATCTCTCCCTTGACGGCCTGAAAAAAGCCTGCGATGGCGGCGAAAGAAATCACTTCTGCGTGGCCTGCTACACCGGAGCCTACCCAACCCAATGGGTAGATGTAGAAGACATTCTCCCTGCCGCCGCAACCAGCCGTTAAGCGTCGCTTTTTTCTCTAAAGTATTGCAATTAGGGCTATGGGCTCTCTTTTCCCCCAGAGCATCAGCGCATTTGGGAGTTGCTTTCTTGGTGAGCAGCTCACAAATTCTTGCACCGGGGAGGGGGAACTACGCTACTGTATTGTCGAGTAGCCGCGTCGACACGTACTGCAATCCTCAGATACTGTAAGCGGTAGTAGGGGTGGAATATGGCTTGGGACGTTTCATTCAACTGCGATATTTGTGGAAAAAAGAAGGGTGAGGCCAACCACTGGTGGATGGTTCTGCTCGGCGATGTCCCCTGTTATGAAGAAGGTCAGCCTGGATTACGCTTTACGCTGCTTCCCTGGAATATGGCCGAGAGTCGTAGCCCGGAGATGTATCACCTGTGCGGCCAGGGCTGCGCCATGAAGGCAATGGAACGCTTTATGACAACAGGCGCGATCGAACCTGACAGTGCACTTGAAGGCGGATTGCATGCCACTGTACTGCGCTAGCCGGGTGGACCGCTTCGACAAGCTGAGCGATTCTTCAAGCCACTATCATCCTCAACCATGATTCTGCTGGATACCGCGACGAAAGCGGCGTACACACTTCCTCCCGATAAGTTAGCCAAGGCTATCCATCTGAGCCATGCGCGCACGCTGGCACACTTTGGCGATACGGCGTGGGTGATGTTGGCGTTGTGGGTGCTGGTCCGATGGCGCGTAGGGGCGCGAATTCGTGACTGGGCGGAGCGGCGGAGCAATAAGGCGTGGATTCAAGGTTTGATGATTGCGCCGGTGTGGCTGTTGATCGTGTCTCTGCTTGGGCTGCCGGTGTCATTCCTGATGGAGCGCGTGTACCGCGCATACGGGATTTCGGTTGAGAGCTGGGGAATGTGGCTGGGCGACTTTGCCAAGTCGACGGCGCTGACTCTGATCTTTGGTGCGCTGGCACTGTCGGTGCTCTATGCGCTAATGCGGCATTCTTCGCGACGCTGGTGGCTTTGGTTCTGGCTGCTGGCGCTACCTGTGGAGGTGCTGGGCGTTTACGCCGTGCCGGTGTTCATCGACCCGCTATTCAACCACTTTTCGCCGCTGGCGCAGACCGATCCGGCGCTTGTGGACCAACTGGAGCGTGTGGCGGCGCGGGGAAATCTGCAGATTCCTCCGTCGCGGATGTTCGTGATGGATGCGAGTCAGAAATTTACGGCTCCCAACGCCTATGTGACGGGATTTGGCGCGTCGAAGCGGATTGTTGTGTGGGACACCACGATTCAGCACGCGCCGCCGGATGAGATTCTGGCGGTTTACGGACATGAGCAAGGCCACTATGTGCTGGAGCACATTCAGAAGGGGATTGAATTTTCAGCAGCGCTGATGTTGCTGGGTTTCTGGATCGCGTACCGCGGCATGCGGTGGCTGGTGCAACGTTATGGGGATGCGTGGCACATCCACGCGGTGGAGGACTGGGCCTCGTTGGGACTACTGCTGTCGGTGATGACGGTACTGAGCTTTGTGGCCGAGCCTATCGGCAGCGCCTTCAGCCGCTGGGAGGAACATGCCGCCGATGTCTACGGGCAGGAGGTGATCCACGGACTCGTCCCGGACGCGCAGGCCAGCATGGCGCACTCATTTCAGCGGCTGGGCGAAATGTGGCTCGACAACCCCTCACCGAATCGCTTTGTGGTGTTCTGGACTTATAGCCATCCGCCGACGGCATCGCGCGTGGACTTTGCCGCCGGCTATGATCCGTGGCGGGCGGGGGAGCACCCGAAGTATTTGGCAAAATAAGCGAGCGGCGTGGCATTCTTGAACCATGGAGTGCATCTTCTGCAAAATCGTGACCGGGAAGATTCCCTCGAAGAAGTTGTATGAGGATGAACTGACGTATGCCTTTCCGGACATCAATCCGCAGGCTCCGGTGCATACGTTGATTGTCCCGAAGAAGCATATGGCTTCGCTGGACAGGGCAGATTCAAACGACAAGGATCTGCTTGGGCATTTGCTGCACGTGGCTCGTAGGCTAGCGAAGGAGCAGAAGCTGGGCAATGGATATCGCGTGGTGATCAATACAGGGGCCAATGGCGGGCAGACGGTGGATCATCTTCATCTGCATTTGCTGGGCGGTCGCGCGATGCACTGGCCACCGGGCTAGGGAGCAGGTCTGACTTCTTCACACTATGAAAAGGTAAACGTCCCGATGGCAAGCACGGGCAGGGCCTGCGCCTGGGGTTCGGGTACGACGAACGCTCCGAAAGCCAGAGCGGTGAAGATTGCAGCAATGGGAGCTGTTTTCACTGACAAATTCCTTCTTCATGTGTCGGGTAAATCCGACGAGACTCATACTCCATGAGGGACGGTTCATAGCCGATGAATTTGCGATGAAATCTCTCTTTTAGCGCGGCATCAACATTGGATCTATATCGTTGCGGGGCGATTATTGCGGAGCCGCCGATGCAAAGGTTAGCGGCTACGAGGGGATTGCGATCCACCGGAAAGCGCAGCGGCTGCTCGACCGCGATTCACTGTCGGTTACACGATAGCGGCCCACATTGCTTCCGGCCGGTTCCCACGTCTTCTTGAGATGGGTCCGTGTCAATATTATTTAGGGCAGGTGGGAGATCGGGCAGTAACATTCCGTGCTGAGGGGTGCCACAGGCGGGACACGCTTTGGCTTTCAAGGTAATTTCTGCTCCACAGCATGCACAAAAAGCCGCCATGTTATTTAGCCTCCACAATTGACCTTGTTTTTAGATGACACAAGAAGTGCAAAGATTCGGGACGTAACGAGAGGTCTAATTTCTCCAAATTGCAAGTATGCTGGTAAGGCATGAAGTCACCCACAGTGCTTAGGACTATCGTCGCAACCATTGCTGTCATTCTTCCGAGTCTGGTTATGGCTCAACCTGCATCTATACCGCGACCGGTCATTACCGGTATTTCGCACATCACGCTCTTCGCGAACGATATCCCCAAATCCCAACAGTTCTACGGGGAGTTGCTGGTGTGGGATCAGGTGCCTCTCACTGCGGCAAAGCCGGGTGTCCGCTTCTATGCCAATCACTCACAATATGTCGAGCTGGTATCTCCGCCCTCTCCCGGGCTGGCTGACCGTTTGGACGTTATTGCATTTTCCACCAGCGACGCAGAGGCTTTGCGCAAGTATCTGGGCGCCAATGGAGTTTCCGTTCCGCACGCTCTTACTGAGGAAGCCGATGGAAGCCGAACCTTTCTCGTCCATGATCCGGAAGGGAACAAGGTCGAGTTCACTCAGGACGGCAATCACCCGCCTGCTGAACCGGCTTCGGCATCTCGAAGCCTGAGCTCACATATCATGCACGCCGGCTACGTCGTCCGTAACCGCGCGGCCCTCGACCATTTCTATAAAGACCTGCTTGGCTTTCACTTATATTGGCAAGGCGGAAATCCGGATGATCGCGTCGATTGGGTGATGATGCAGGTGCCGAACGGGACTGACTGGATCGAATATATGCTATACCTGCCTGCCAACCCTTCTCTCGCTCAACTCGGAAGTGCCAACCATCTTGCGCCTGGCGTCATCAGCGTCGCGCAGTTGCAGGAAAAACTGGAGGAGCGCGGCTGGAAACCCATACCCGGCAAAAACCCGCAAGTACTCGGCGTCGACGGAAAGATGCAACTGGACCTGACTGATCCAGATGGCACGCGGATCGAATTCATGGAGTTTAAGCCGATACAGAAGCCATGCTGTTCGCCATACACAGGAGCCCAACCAGGCCCGTCCGCAAACTGGTAATTGCCGCTCGGGCTTGGATATTTGCAATTACTGGATCAAACCCCCTCCGATCCGGCGAAACAATTCCCAAGCCAAACTCCCGATTCCGCCGTATCATCTGTTGCGGCGGGATCGACCCCACGATTCGCGTTTACAAAATCATTCCCTTCCTCGGAAGAGGCTCCCAGCGCTCGCTCCGACGAAGACTGAAGCTCAAGTCTCAGGAGACGCCCCACCATGTCAGATCCTGCATCCGCGCTCGCATCCACGCAAAAACGCCGCCTGCTTCTCCTTCACGGGTACTCCGCACAAGGAACCGACTTCATTCCATGGAGAGACGCTCTTGCGACAGAGGGCTTTGCCGTGGAGATGATCAGCGTTGGGAACTACGTCACGCTCAATAATGAGGTCACCATCAAGGACCTCGGCGAGGCCTTCGACCGCGCGCTGCGATTGGCGATTTCCCCGCTCAATCCCGATCCCAATGACTACACTTGGGAGTTCGACGCTATCGTCCATTCCACAGGCATGCTCGTCCTCCGCCAGTGGCTCACCGGCGATCCCTATACCGGGGACGACCCTCATAGCCGCATCAAGCGCCTCAAGCATCTCGTCGGCCTGGCGCCCGCGACCTTCGGCTCTCCCCAGGCCGCGCAGGGCCGAAGCTGGCTCGGCGCGCTCGTTAAAGGCAGCAAGACCATCGGACCCGACTTCCTCAACGCGGGCGATAAAGTCCTCCTGGGGCTTGAACTCGGCAGCGAATACACCTGGGAACTCTCCCATCGCGACCTCATCTGCAAAGATCCCCTCTACTCCAAAGGAGCCGACACTCCCTACGTCGCTGTCTTGATCGGCAACAAAGGATACGGCGGCCTAAGCACGCTCGACAGCGCACCGGGTACCGACGGAACCGTCCGTTGGGCGGGATGCGCCCTCAACACCCGCAAGGTCAGCGTCGACCTCCGCCGCCATCCGCGTCTTCGCGACAACGACGGAAACATCATCAAAGACGCCAACGGAAATCCCGTTCGCATCGCGATCTCTCCCTGGGAGGACGACCGGCTTGACGTGCCCATCCTTGCCATCGACGGCAGGGATCACGGCACTATGCTCCAGGATCCCGATCCGGACGCGGTCCAGAGAGTCGCCGATTTCCTCAACACAGTCGACAGCGCTGATGCCTATTCTGCTTGGCTCAGCGCCGCCCGGAGCCACTCCGCGCCCGCGCTCGAGGTGATGAAAACGAAGAGCGTTTCCGGAGACCTGGGAGGAGCCGGATGGCAGCAGTTTGTTCTGCGCGTGCGGGACGACCACGACGACGGTATTGACGACTACAACCTCAAGTTTTTTACGGGCGGCACACTCTTCGCAGACGACGCCACAGAAATCAATCTCATCGCCAAGAGCTACAGCGCCGACCAGAGCTTCCGCTGCTTCTACGTTCGCCTCTCCGATGACATGCTGACCCTGAATACAGAAAACGGGTCCAGCACATTCCTGTGGATCGAGCTAATCGCCTCGAGCGGAACCTCGACCATCGAATACGAGGCCTATACCGGCACGGATTTGAACCCACAACGCCTCGCTGCCGACTCCGAACCCATCAGGCTCGACATTACCAGCCTCGCCCAGGGAACTGACACGCTCTTCCACCCCTTCACTACAACGATGATTGAGATTTTTCTCGAACGCGAGCCCACTCCTCTCAACGAAATAAGCACGCTCTTCGGATTCTTACCGAACACAGCCTGAGGCTCGTAACCATCCAATGCCACGTCTTCTAGGCGTTGCGTTCCTGATGAATCTGATGGCAGGCGTGAGTCCAGCAGTGGCCAGGCACCGACATCCGCGCCACGCGCGAAGCCGCCCACACGCCACCCAACACGCTTGGTTATGTCAAGGGCACGGAGTTACCCGACGGCGACAATCGATCGGCAAACTCCGACGGAAACTACACCATCGGCCCCACTTTTGGTTAGAACTTCCAATATAACGGTGCGATGAAGACGGCCACGACTAAGGACCAGAGCGTAACAATAAGGCCCAGCTTCCAGTAGTCGCTAAAGTGATAGCCCCCCGGTCCGTGAACCATCAAATTCACTGCCGTGCTCACGGGATTGAGAAACGACGCGCTGGCGCCCAATGCTATGCCGATCACACGTGGAAGTGCGGAGATTTGAGGTTCGGAGGCGGTGGCATGCCGATCGGAATCATAACCAGTGCGGCTGATGTATTAGATATGAACTGGGAGAGACCTAGTGTGAAGAATAGCCGTCTATATTTCACACCAAGGAATTCTCGTATCACTACACGGTACGACAAAATGTCTTCGATGTGGATCATCGTGACCCGATGAAGCACAATTGTGATCGAGGAAAGATGCATGAACACGATTGTCGTGAAGTCCGATGCGTGCCGTTGGGACGGCTTGAGTCTCGGCGAAGTGATGTTGCGGCTTGACCCGGGGGAAGGCCGAATTCATACCGCGCGACGGTTCGACGTCTGGGAGGGAGGCGGCGAATACAACGTGGCACGCGGGCTGCGCCGCTGCTTCGGGCTGCGCACAGGAATCGTCACGGCGTTCGCCGACAACCCTGTCGGGCGTCTGGCAGAGGACTTTATTCTGCAGGGCGGCGTGGACGCGTCACTGATTCGCTGGGTTCCCTATGACGGCGTGGGCCGCACGGTTCGCAATGGTTTGAACTTCACCGAGCGAGGCTTCGGAGTGCGGGCAGCAGCCGGTTGCTCGGACCGGGGCCACACAGCGATTTCCCAGACAAAGAGAGGCGACTTCGACTGGGAGGGAATCTTCGGGCAGCAGAACGGTTCGAGGTGGTTTCATACCGGAGGGATATTTGCAGCGCTCTCTGAATCGACCGTGCTCGTTGCCACAGATGCGATGGATGCCGCGCGTAGACATGGCACACCCGTCTCCTATGATTTGAATTATCGCGATTCTCTCTGGAAGAGCATTGGCGGTAAGACCAAGGCACAGGAAGTGAACCGAGAACTGGTGCGAAAGGTCGATCTGCTGCTCGGGAATGAAGAGGACTTCTCGGCGATGCTCGGTATTGCTCTCGAAGGTGTCACCGAGGATTTCGACGAATTGCCGATTGCCAGCTACGAAACAATGCTGCGCGAAGTGGCAGCGGCGTATCCAAACCTGAAACTGATTGCGACGACTTTGCGCACGGCGCATACCGCAAGCCGGAACGCGTGGGGAGCAATTGCGCTTTATCAAGACGAGATTGTGCATGTCGCCCAACGCGATATCGACATTCTGGATCGTGTTGGAGGCGGCGACTCTTTCGCCTCGGGCTTGATCTATGGACTGATCGCCGGCAAACCGGTGGAGTGGGCCCTGCGCTGCGGCGTGGCTCACGGGGCACTGGCCATGACCACGCCGGGCGACACGAGCATGGCCACGCGCGCGGAAGTGGAGCGCGTGATGAAGGGCAGTTCCGCGCGAATTGAGCGGTAGGTCGGGGAGACGTATGTCGGCAGAAACGAAGAACACTCTGGAACGCGTTGGACTGATTCCCGTGCTGCGTGCGAACTCGAAGCATGTGGCGCATGCACTCGTCGATGCCATGATCGCCGGGGGCGCAACGGTAGTCGAAGTGACGATGACGGTGCCCGATGCCTTGAGCATTCTGCGCGATCTGAAGCAACGGTATGGGGAGAGCATTCTGCTCGGTTCCGGAACCGTGACGACTGCGGCGGAGGCAGCGGCGACGATCGAGGCAGGAGCGGAGTTTGTCGTCAGTCCCAGCCTGCATCTCGATGTGATTGCGAAGACGAAGGAGTTGGGCAAGATTTCGATCCCGGGCGCGCTTACTCCGACGGAAGTCATCACCGCCTGGAGAGCGGGTGCGGATTACGTTAAGGTTTTTCCCTGCTCAGCGATGGGCGGTGCAAGTTATCTGAAATCGCTGCTCGCACCGTTCCCTCACCTACAGCTGATTCCAACCGGCGGCGTGACGCTGCAGACGGCGGCGGATTTTCTGAAGGCCGGTGCGCGCGCCCTGGGTGTGGGTGCAGATCTGGTGAATGCCGCCGCGATCGCGGAAGGCAATCCGGCGTTAATTACGAATATCGCGCGCGACTATCTTGAAATTATTCAGGCAGCACGCGCCTAGAAACACCAAAAATCGTCCCGCATACCGTACGAGTGGCCCTTTTTTGTCCCAAAAACGTTGACAAGCGTTTCCTCAAAACAAAAGAATGCTCTTTGTCCGGTTCGTGTAGCAGTACGCCGTACCGCAAAGGGAAGAAATGGGCATTCTCGATCAGTTTCGTCTCGATGGAAAAGTCGCGCTGGTTACAGGATCCCAGCGGCCTTGGCGCGCGCTATTGCGATTGCGCGAGCCGAGGCTGGAGCATCCGTAGCATGCCACGGCAATCGTCGGCCGGCTGTCGTTCGCTAAAGTAGCGATCTGCCATCAAATCAGGCAGATGAAAGACGCCTTCGAGATGGATTAAACCCCCTAGAGAATCGCTGCCATGTTGTGTTTGCTGAGGCTTCCGCGCGCTTTGGCTGTGGACGTCTTTTGTTCTCGCCGCGACCCTTGGAAAACCTTGCGCTTCGGCAACAGCTAACCGTATTAAGGCGGAGGCATCCGCAGCCGCGATTTGCTCCTGCTGACAGGTTGCTCTGGCTGATACTGCGGCGGCTTTGGAGTGGGTGGAAGCTGGCACTGATTATCGCCCAGCCGGAGACTGTCGTGCGGTGAACGATTCAAATGCGGAAAAAATAAGGTCATCGTACTGGAGGCCTTCGATACCCCGTTCAATAAGCGCGACTACACGGCGGCGGAGCGGCTCTAGTCGCCCAACTACATTCAACACAGCGCCCATATCGAGCCGGGACGAGACGGGCTCTTCAACCTCGTCAAAGCTGCGCCGCCGTCGCTCAACTATGAGCCTGGGGTGATTCTTGCAGAAGGTGACTACGTCATCGTTCATGGCCGGTTGTCCAACATCGGACTGCCGGTGAACTGGATTGCAGCGGACGTCGTTCGCTTTAAGGATGAAATTCTCGTCGAACTCTGGGATGTCATTCAAGACGAGGCTACCGAGCAACATTCCAAGAGCGGCAATCCGATGTCCGGCGACTCATTCCCGAAGTAGACAAGAGCGGAATGTCACTCAACCACCCCGTTCTCTTCACTTCTGAGGTTTCTACGGACAACTGCCCAAACAGAGGAATCAAGCGGTGGACCATCTCGGCTTCTCATCAGCAATAACTCAATTACGCGTCGTAGAAGACGTGTCGATCAGCTTAGAGGCTCTTTGGAAGGTTATTGAGCGCCGTCCAGGCGGCCAGAGAATCCATGTAGTCTCGCCAATGCACGATCTTCCGGTTCTCGATCGTTATAACCGAAATAAACCGGTTGTCGTAAGGCGCATTCGTCGCCAGAATCGTTCCGTGGACTTCGTATTCGAGGATGACAACGCGACCGTCTTTTGTGAAATGCACGACCAGCTCGTCGCCGCGATGTAGCCGGATGCTTTTGCCATACCCGGAAAATGCGGCTATGAGATCGGTGCGGCTTCGAATCGTCTGCGGCCAGCCGGGAAAGTTGTAGCGGGATTCGTAAACCGCATCATCGGCAAAGGTGTCGAAGTAGTGCTTGCCGTCAACCAATCCATCAAGGCCGTCCAAGACGACCTTGAAGAAGGGATCGAGAGCTTTGAAGGCTGCATACGCGGCTTTGGGCATCACGCACTTCCTGAACTGTTCACTCCTGTTTACTCGATTCTCTGTGCATTGTTGATCTGCAGCGTCGATCGCGCGTCTGCCCAATCTCCAGCCGACATTCGCAGGGTACTGGATGGGAAGATGCTGCCTGGAGAAGAAGTCGCGACCTTTGAAAGGAGCAACTTACTCTACCCTGCCACTGTGGTCAAGCGAGGGAGTACCATCCGCCCACTCCCGCATACCCCGGTATGGGCCGTCCACATCGTCGAAGAGGGTGGGCGCGAGCATGGTGTGGTAAAGCGCGGTATAGAAGATCGTTTTGCGGTCGGTATCCGCCGTCTTGATCTGAAGCTTGCTCAACTCGCCGCGCCAGCGATTCTCAGCAGCGCGGGAGACGTTGTCGAAGTCCAATCGGGCAATTCAGCAGCAAGTTTCTTCCTCGCGCCTATGGCGGAAACCCCGGACCGTCCAGCCTTAATCAGAATTTGCTCGCCCGCCCTGGTCCTGAAGTATGCAACCACCTTCAGATTCTTGCTGCGCAACTTCGTCGAAGATGCGGCCACCGGCTTGTCGTCAACGAATGGACGGGAGAACTCGAGCACAATGTACATTTCGCGGCCCGGGCCCCATCCATTGGTCGCGTGGCCGGCCAGAATCGTGCGTTCATTCGCCTGTCTTAAAGCACACCAGACGATGTCCTTCCGGCTACGCCGTTGACATGGGTCAGATCGAGAAGAATATGACTGGAGTCGCTGGCCGGGAAGGTGTAGCGATGAAAGCCCGCATGCTCGGTTGCCGTCAGTTCGGCGCGCACACCCGGGTCGTCCAGCAGCACCGAATAATATCCCGGATGCGCATGCTCGTTAGCATGGGAAACCGTGAGCGATAGCCCGTTCCGGGCTGCTTCTGGTAGCCGGGAACCAGGCGAACCTCTCCTGTGCGCGGAACCACGAGGAAGTCGAGCAAGTCCCCGCAGCCCGTACCGCTCAGGTGCGTGTGGCTGAACCCCATGACTGATTCATCGGAGATGTGATAGCCGGAGCACCAGTCCCAATCATCATTGTAGGTGTCGGGGCTCAACTGCACCATACCGAACGGCACCGTTGCGCCGGGAGACATGTGTCCATGGCCGCCCGTGCCGACCATGACGTTGACAAACCTCAGCAGGTCTACGTCGCTACCCGTTTGCTCGCCGGACCGAGCAAATCCCAAAGCTCCCGGAGCGCCTGCCCCTGTCACACCCAAGGCCGCCAGAGCACGCATCAACTCACGCCGCGTCCACAATGTAGATTCGGATAAAGTCGCACCTGTCACGCCAACGCTGTTCTCAGGATTGCGGGCCGCGTCTCCGCAAGTCTGCAAATCAACTCGCCGAATAACGTGTTGGCCCATGCGAACCACGGCCTGGTGAACTGCTTAGGGTCGTCCTTCTCGAAGGACTCATGCATGAAGCCGGTACCTGCTGTCGTATCGCGCAACTGGCGCAGGCATTGGCGAATCTCCGACTCGTTTTGCGACGTGAAAGCGCGCAGCATGATTGACATCGGCCAGATCATGTTCAGCCCGACATGAGGTCCACCGATGCCCTCTGCGGCGCTGCCGCGAAAGAAATAGGGATTTCCCGCGCTGAGCGCGAAGCTGCGCGTGCGACGATACAGCGGATCGTCCAATGCACAACACCCAAGGTAAGCGAGGCTTAGCAACCCCGGAGCATTCGCATCGTCCATCTTGAGCGCGTTTCCATATCCGTCGACTTCATACGCCCAAATATTTCCCAGCATTTCATCCTGCGTTTTTCCATGGCGGTCGAGAGCCTCACTCACCTCGGAGGCCAGACTGTCTGCCTCCGCAGCGAGTTTCGCGTCGTGCAGCACAGCATTCGCGATCGCCGCGAGTTGCCGCAGGCTCACAATGGCAAACAGGTTCGCCGGAACAAACAAGGGGTAGATGCAAGCATCGTCCGACGGGCGAAACATGGAGAAGATCATGCCCACCGGGCGTGCCGGATTACCGAAACCGCCCAGAGCGCAGGTCTCGGTTGGAATCGCCGACACTCGCTCAAACGAGTAGGGCCCCTTCCCTTCCTTCCGTTGCTGCACGCGCATGGTTCGAACGATAGTCCATGCGGCTTCTTTCCATTGAGCGTCGAAGGGGCTCGTATCGCCGGTTGCCTGCCAGTATCCGTGAGCCAGGCGAATGGGATAGCAAAGCGAATCGAGCTCCCACTTGCGCTCGCCGACACCGGCGTGATGTTCCGTCTTGTCCGCCACAGCCCACGAAAGCGGCGGATCGGCTGGACTGCGCAGAAAGGCATTGGCATAGGGGTCCAGCAAAACCATGCGCGCCTG
Organism: Silvibacterium sp.; assembly: GCA_049588475.1. Lineage (GTDB taxonomy): Bacteria > Acidobacteriota > Terriglobia > Terriglobales > Acidobacteriaceae > Silvibacterium. The sequence goes on from JBAVYX010000501.1 coordinate 36,657, forward strand.
ACGCCGGATCACACCTTCCAGCAACTCACGCAGCCTCGCGTCTTCACGGGCCAGGGACAAATACGGCCACACCTGCGCGGAGGAATCGCGCAGCCACATGGCGTCGATGTCGCCGGTAACGACGAACGTATCCGGCCTCCCATCGAATGTCCCTGGAGTGACGGTCGTATCCAGGGTGTTGGGAAAGCAGTTCGCGAAGATGGTGGCGAGAGCAGGATCGGCGATCATTCGTCGAACCGACTCCATGCGCCCTTCCACCGCAGCGCTGCGAAAACGCCGCTCCGAAGCCGCAGGCCGCGCATCCGGCAGCTCGGTGCTCAGGCTCAACGCAAATAACTCGGCAAAAGGAGCCGCTAGCAGGCAACTCGCCGCTCCTTTTATCCATGTGCGCCGGGTTATTTCCGCCAATTCAATCTTTCTTGTCATGTACGAGCGAGTTGTAGCCAGGCGGGTGCCTCTGCGATCAGGCGTGCCTAGGAACGCATGCCGCGCAAATGCCATAGAGCAGAAGGTCGTGGCTCAGGGCGCGGAAGCCGCGTGGCAACTTTGGTTTCATCGCTGCAATGCACCCTTCGAGTTCGTAAACCCGTCCACAGTCGTTACAGCGAAAGTGGTGATGATGGTCCTTCCCGGAAAGCTCGTATCGAGGACTCTCACCGGGCAAGTGAACCGGAACAAGCCACCCTCCTCAACCAGCGTTTTTAGGTTGCGGCAGACGGTTGCGATGCTGATGTCAGGACTTCCACGCTGTGCATAGGAGAGCACTTCTTCGGGAGACAATGGACGGTCTGTTTCGACAAAAGCGGCACGAATGGCACTCTTCTGCTTGGTATTTCTGGTGGCGATGCCCGATTGGGATTGCATGTGTTTAAGTCCTTGGGCTGAAGACGCGGAGAGGGACGAATCCGATAGAGGAAGATCGCGAAGCAGGATTTGCCAGCACCCTCTCAGGGCGAGACCTGTTCGCTCGCGACCATCATCGACGCGAACAGCAGAACGCTCTCAGCGCCTGCAGCAACATGCGCGATGGTGCACCAGTAACAGGCAGAATGCGGCTGTATCCGGGAAGAGTTGTGGCTGTGACCGGCTTCGACCGTCATGAAGACAAGCAACAGAAGACATAGTCCAATGGCTATGGCCCTTCCGGAAGTAGTGTCCGCCTGCTCTGGTCACATCCTGATGCTATCGAGTTCCCATTAGCTGCGCAAGCCATAGCTAACCTGCAGCCCGTGTACTGGGCTGCGGTGCGGCTCGTACCTTATCTATTACGCTTTCATCTCATTGTTGCTGCGGTTGTCGTCGGGCAGCTGATGATCGGGATCGACGACGACGGACGCAATTGGGGTCTTCTTTTCGAGCGTCCAGGTGTATGTCCCCTTCGACATCCATGTTTCGACAGGAATCCTTGTCCGAACCTTCGTTCCGTCCTGGGAGGTGACTTCAACCAGGTGCTCGCCTCCTCTATTCCCAGCAATGTGCTTGTAGCACTTGCAAACAGACATAGAAGGACGACTAACCTATACCGGGCGGCGAATCCTGCGTCTCTCTTCACATCTGGGGAAGCCCTAGCCGCGGCACGGCCGGATGCACTGCTATGCCGCAAAACCAACTGGATACGCTGCTCACCTGGCTCGATCCAACACACAAGCCGCTGCTGGTACAAGTGCCGGCGTCGGAGTACGCGCGGCTGATTGATCTCTTGGGGGTTGCCGCCATTAGTCAGCGTGGCTCTGCGCTAAGCGGCTACTGCTCAAGATCTTCAAATTTGATATTCAGGATTGGATACTGTTTCCAGTCTTTGTAGTCAAAGTGCCACCACTCGGTGGGGTTGACCGTGAAACCTTGATTTTCCATGGATTGACGCAGCAGCGCGCGGAGAGCACGCTCGTCGGCCGTGCCACCGGAGTAGTCGGAATAGGCGCGCTCGGTCATCTCGTCGTAGCCGCTCGGCATCTTCACTTCTTTGCCTGTTGCCAAGTCATATAAGGACAGGTCCACCGCGCATCCGCGGTTGTGTTTGGAGCCCGTGGCCGGATTGGCGACAAAAATCTTCTTATCGTCGGGCGTAGCCTCCCAGAAAAGTTTCGTGACGTACCACGGGCGGTAGCCATCATGGATGATCAGGCCGTATCCACGAGCCTTGAGCTCATGATGGACGCGGAGCAGCGCTTCTGCTGCTGGCCGTTGAAGGAAGGCCCGCGCCTCGGTGTACACGGGAGTACCCAGAAAATTGTTCGTGGTGGCGTAGCGGATGTCGAGCTTGATGGTGGGATCGAGTTTAACCAATTCCTCCAGTTCAGGTTTACGGAAGTTTCCCTGCTCGCGTGGCGGCTGCGCCTTGAGTGCCTCAGCGCGTAACTCCGGCACCGGACGCAACGGCGTGATGTGAAAGCTGACCTCCTGCGCAAAGCTGAGCTGCAGCAGAAGGAGGAGGAGACAACAAAGTCGAACCGGTAAAAGTCTCATGGATTTCACCCCAACTATAACCAACGCATCGAATCTGCAATCGAGATGCGGCGATTCTCTGCCCTGGAACCAGGATAGGCACCAGTCCACTCACGCTCTCGTGTTCTGCTGGGTATATGTTTAGCCGCCGAAGTTTCATTAGGATGACCACTCTCGCCTTACCCGGCTTTCTCCACGTCAAGGCCGAGCGCTTCAGCGGGTTGTCCGCGGCACTCGCACACTTAGAACGAATCAACGGAGGTCGCCTCGGCGTCGCCGTACTGGACACCGCCGCCGGCGAGGGCTCAGGTTATCGCGCAAATGAGCGTTTTCCCATGTGCAGCACATTCAAATTCCTGCTCGTGTCTGCAATTTTGCGCCGCGTAGATCGGCATCAGGAAACGTTAAACCGCGCCATTGCAATTCCACCGAAACCGCTGCTATTCAATTCGCCACTGACTGAACCGCATGCCGGCGGTACATTGGCCATCGGCGAGCTTTGCCATGCAGCTCTTACCCGCAGTGACAACACGGCAGCAAACCTTCTACTCGAAAGTATTGGCGGCCCGGCAGGCATCACCGGCTTCTCCCGCTCTATCGGCGATGCGGTCACGCGCCTTGACCGGACGGAGACGTCGCTGAACGAATCACTGCCTGGCGATCCTCGCGACACCACGTCGCCCGCCGCGATGGCCGGCGACCTCCAATCCGTCCTGCTCGGAGATGTGCTTTCACCCGCTTCCCGTGAGCAACTGACGCAGTGGATGGAATCAAACCTCACCGGCCTCGATCGTTTGCGGGCAAATTTGCCTCAGGGTTGGCGTGCGGCCGACAAAACGGGTTCGAACGGTAATGACACGAGCAACGACATCGCCGTTCTCTGGCCACCCGGCAGGCCGCCGCTCGTCATCGCGGCCTACATCACGCAATGTACTGGTCCCGAGACCAAGCGCGCAGCCATGCTTAAAGAGATCGGCAGATTGGTGCGGGAATCTCTTTCTTAGGCGACGGTGAAGTGTCTGCATCCAGATTCGTCATCGAGGTTTACCGCCCCGTTTGTCGATTATCAAATCAAGGCTCGCTGCAGCCTCATCTGGCAACAGACAATCTGCCTCCGAAGGCATCCGCACAACAGCGATAATGCGTCGGCAATCGCATTATCCGGCCCGTATTGAACTCCCATTTCCGTGATGATCGACCAAAGACTTGGGATGGTACACTGTCGCGATGATCAGATTGATGCGCTCGAAGTTGCGGAGACGCAGATAGACCTGTTGTGGCTGCGCGGTGGCTTTCCTTCGATTGAGCGTTACCCTTTCCGTCTTCAGCGCCAGGGATGCAGGATGTGTGGCCGGAATTCACGAGGCAGTTCCAACAGTTGCCCGGCGTTCATCGAGCTAACCGCCCACTCCACCAGCGATCTGTACTGATTGAAATCGGTAATATTCCCTAGCCAATGGGAACCAGTTTGTGAGTTCACGATCACAACATTGGGGACGTCGCAGGGGCCAACACAGCCGCTGATGGATAGTTGCACCCGCTTTAGAAGACCGCGCCTACGCCATTCGTTCTTGAGCCATTCGACAGGCACTTCGGGACGGTCTTTCTCTGTCGCTCCGCAGCAGCATCCCTGACATATAACGAGCTGTCCGATTACCCGACGCTTGGTTTCCAGCATCCTGTCCTTCCTTCTAAACTCCATATAATATAGAGGAGTATAGTATCTATCGTGGAGGCCAATTTGTCGCACACAACGAAAGACAAGGCCAGGATGCTCTCTCGTGTTCGACGCATTAAGGGCCAGGTTGAGGCCATCGAGCGCGCACTGGAGGGAGACAGCGAGTGTGAGGATATTTTGCAGCTCGTTGCCTCGTGCAGAGGGGCGCTCAACGGCTTAATGGCCGGGTTGATCGAAGGGCATCTGCGGTTTCATGTGCTTCCGCCTGCTTCCAAGGTGGAGGCGGCACAGCTTGAGGCCGCCGAAGAGCTGATTGCAGTGGTCAAGAGATATTTCAACTAACACGTTCGGAGATCACGATGACCGTCGCAAATGAAAAGGAGACGCGCGCAGATCTCGCACAGGTTGCCGAAGCAGGAATCCAGTTACCCGAGCCTGCCGATATCCTCCCGCAGAGTGCACACGAAGGGCAGGACCATGACGATCATGACCACGGCTTCGAGATCATCGATGTCCTAAGGGTCGTCTTCGTTGCACTCGCAGCGGCAGCCGTCTGGTTCCATCTATGGGAGCCGTTCACCCACATCAGCGTCATTGGCCTGCTGGCCACGCTGATCGGCGGCTATCCCATCTTCAAAGAAGCGTTTGAGAATATCATCGAACGCCGGATGACGATGGAACTCTCGATGACGATCGCGCTTGTCGCCGCGCTTGCCATCGGTGAGTTCTTCACGGCGCTGGTTATCACCGCGTTTGTGCTCGCGGCTGAAATTCTGGAAGGGTTGACGGTAGGGCGTGGCCGGCGGGCGATCCAAGACATGCTGGATTTTCTGCCACGCACCGCAAGCGTGCTCAGAAACGACCAGATCGTCGAGGTAGACACGCAGACGATTCTGCCTGAAGAGATTGTCCTCATCCGGCCCGGCAGCAGAATTCCTGTGGACGGCCAGGTTGTGAGCGGTCACTCCTTTGTGGAGCAAGCCGCGATTACAGGTGAACCGATGCCGAGCGAAAAGGCCCCGGGAAGCGAGGTGTTCGCCGGAACCATCAATCAGGCTGGCACACTCCAGGTTCGCGCAGAACGCTTGGGGAGAGAGACGACGTTCGGCAAGATTGTAGAAGCGGTGGAAAGTGCGGAGCGGTCGCGTGCTCCCATCCAGAAAACAGCGGACCGGCTAGCCGGGTATCTGGTCTACTTTGCCCTTGGCGCTGCTCTCCTGACCTTTCTCATCACGCATAATATCCGCTCCACGATCTCCGTCATCATTGTCGCCGGCGCCTGCGGTATCGCGGCTGGCACTCCACTCGCCATCCTGGGAGCTATCGGGCGATCTGCGCGCAAAGGCGCAATCATCAAGGGTGGAATCTACCTTGAAGCGCTCGGGCGGCTCCAGACCGTCTTTCTCGACAAGACCGGCACCCTGACATACGGCATACCTATGGTCTCGGAAGTGCGCACTGCGCCGGACATTTCAGAGCGAGCTCTCCTCGCAGCCGCGGCCAGCGCCGAAAGAAGTTCAGAGCATCCGCTCGGTCGCGCTATCGTACGTTATGCGGAGCAACAGAACGTTTCGGTCTCTGATCCTGATCACTTTGAATACCGGATTGGCCGCGGTGTTCTGACGACTTCACAGGGTGAGCAGACTGTCGTTGGCAATCGAGCCTTATTCCAGGAGCTTGAAATCCCGATACACGATGGAACAAACGTTACGGGGGGGACAGAGGTCCTGGTGGCGCGTGGTGGCCAATACTATGGCTCCATCCTAGTCACAGATCAACTGCGTCCGAGCGCTGTCCCGGCGGTGAAGGCTCTTAACGACATGAATATCAAAGTCGTCCTGCTGACAGGCGATACGCGTTTGGCGGCGAAAGCGGTGGCCGACCATCTCGCCATCATGGAGGTTCACTCCGAACTTCTTCCACAACAAAAGGCAGACTTTATCGCGGAACAGGTGAAAGAAGGCCGCACGGTAGCAATGCTTGGGGACGGCATCAACGACGCGCCTGCGCTTAGCGAAGCCACGGTCGGCGTCGCCATGGGTGCCGGAACCGATGTTGCTCGCGAGAGCGCCGATGTTGTGCTGATCGGCAACGATCTGGCAAAGTTCGTGGAGACCGTCCGCATTGCCAGGAATTGTCGGCAGATTATCCTGCAAAACTTCTACGGCACGCTGATTGTCGATACCATCGGCATCGGACTGGCTGCGGTTGGACTCCTCAATCCTCTGCTCGCGACGTTTATTCACGTTGCCTCTGAGCTGACCTTCATCCTGAACTCCACTCGCCTGCTTGCCCCTCGGGAGAAAAGTAAGGCGTTCCAGCCGGAAAAGGTCGTTGCCCCTGCCTGAAAGAGACCTCTTGAGGGAGACCAATGGCACGCCGGATTCTCAGCTTGAATATGCTCGGCATCATTCTCGCGGCATTGTTCTGGGCCGCGATCGCTTGCACCATTTACTTGTTCTTCGGATGCTCTCCAGTGGAGCGGGTCGGATCTACCTGGACTGATGCTCGCCCATGTTAATCGGATCAAACTGAGGCACTACCCATCAACATGCTGGATTGTGTCGCTGATCCGATCTGGTCTATAGTTTGACTAATGCGTGTTTGCCCATCACGGCTGCGCTCACAATTCTCCCTGGTATCTCTGCTGGGGATTGTTTGCATTGTGCTGGTCCTGATGAGTGGCGTTGTCCAGGTTGCCCACAGCCATCCATCCGGGCAGCCCGATCACGATTGTTCCCTTTGCGCCACGGCGCATCACGTCATCCAGATTGTCGCGCTGGTCAAGCTCGATCTTTCCAGCCAGCGTGTCGCTGCTCTCGCTCCTGAGCCAACTCTCCAGCTGCCAAGCCGGTACTTCTTCTTCAAACTTGCATCCCGGCCTCCACCTGCTGTCCCTGCTTTCGCCTAAGCAGAGTCAATCTCACAATTCAGCAGATCCCAGGAGGTCGTTCAATGCGCACATTCGTGCGATGCTTCGCCGTCTTTCTACTTGCAACACTTTTGCAGGCAGCGTCTTCTCTCGTCTTCGCTCAATCCGCTGTTAGCTCGGGAACCATCTCCGGGACAGTCACCGATCCAGCCGGCGCCGTCGTTCCCAATGCGGCCGTTTCCATCCACAACCCGGTCAGCCAGTATTCGAGGTCGGCCACAACGGACAGTGCCGGCCACTTCCGCTTCCCTAACATTCCGTTCAATCCCTACCACCTGATCGTGACTGCGACCGGATTTGCTTCCCTGGCCCAGGACGTTGAGGTGTCCTCCACCGTACCGGTCATTGTGAACCCCAGCCTGAGTGTTGGCGCAGCCTCCACCACGGTAACCGTTGAAGGCGGCAGAGACCTCATCGAAAATGATCCCACCTTCCACACCGATATCGACCGGAACCTGATCGACAGAGTTCCCCTGGAGAGCCAGTCGTCGTCGCTTAGCTCACTGGTCACGCTCGTCTCTCCCGGCGTCGCCGCCGATTCGAATGGCCTCTTCCATGGTCTCGGCGATCACGCATCGAACTCGTTTTCAATCGACGGCCAGCCTATCACCGACCAGCAGAGCAAAGTCTTCTCCAACCAGCTCCCGTTGAACTCGGTTCAATCTCTTATGGTGATCTCCGGCGCTCCACCGGCAGAGTATGGCGGCAAGACAAGCCTGGTGATCCAGGTAACCACCCGCTCCGGACAAGGGCAGAACCCGCCCAGGGGCAACATTATCACCTCCTACGGAAGCTTCGGGTCAGCAACAGGCAGCGTCGACGTAGGCTACGGGGGTCAGAACTGGGGAAACTTCTTTGAGTTTGACGGACTGAATACCGGCCGATTTCTCGATCCCCCGCAATTCACCGTATTTCACGCCAAAGGGAACCTGCAGAACGTCTTCAATCGCCTTGACTATCAATTCACGCCGGCCGACGCCATCCACGTCAGCCTGAACTACAGCCGTTCCTGGTTCCAGACTCCGAACGCTTACGACAATCTGAATGTGTCCAATGTCCTCAGCGGAGGCGCCAGCGCGAATCCCGTCTTCGGCAATGTCGGTGATACCGACCAGCGTTCGAAGATTCAGACTTTCAACATCGCGCCGACCTATACACGCGTGATCAGCTCGAATGCCGTCTTCAACTTTGGCCCTTATGTTCGCAAGGACTTTTACAACTACTACCCCAGCAACAATGCGCTTGCCGACAAGGGACCCCCGAGTCTGCAGAACGAGACCATCGGCCAGTATCGGACGCTTCTAAATGCCGGAGTCCGCTCCGACCTCTCGTATCTACGGGGGATCCACAATATGAAGTTCGGAGCCGTCTATGAGCAGACCTTCCTCAGGGAAAGAGACAGCCTCAGCGTCGTGAATAATACCTACAACTCCCCATGTGTGGATGCTAACGGCGATTCGCTGCCCGGGTTCAGCGATCCCTCGCAGTGTGCCGCGGCCGGAGATCAGCCGAATCCCAGCTTCCTGCCTGTCTTATTGCCGTATGACCTCACTCGTGGTGGCGGCTATTACAACTTCTTCGGTCACACAGATGTGAAGGAACTCGCTCTCTACATCGAGGACCAGATCAAAGCCCACAATTGGCTGTTCAATTTAGGCATACGCGGCGACCTGTACAACGGACTTGCCACCGGCAGCCAGGCGCAGCCGCGGGTGGGCATTGCCTACAACGTCAACCGGACGAACACTGTGCTGCGTATGTCCTATGCCCGCACGCTGGAGACGCCATTCAACGAGAACCTGGTGCTCTCCAGCACCGGATGTTCGAACGCAGTCCTTTCTCCGCTTCTCGTCTGCACGCCGGGCGTGCAGGGAATCCTGCAGCCAGGTTTTCGCAACGAGTTTCACGCTGGCTTCCAGCAGGCCTTTGGCCGATACGCGGTCGTCAGCGGCGAATACATCTGGAAATACACGCACAACGCCTTCGACTTCAGCGTGCTTGGCAACACTCCGATCACCTTTCCGATTGATTGGCATAATTCAAAGATACCCGGCTACATGATCCGCGCAGATGTGCCTGCAATTCATAACTTTTCGGCATTTGTCATCATGTCTTCCGTTTCCGCCCGCTTCTTCCCGCCGCAGGTGGCCGGGGCAGGGGCTACCGTCGGCCAGACGGGATTCCCCTTCCGCATTGACCACGACGAAAGGTTCAACCAGACCACGCATCTGCAATACCAGATCAAAACGCATGGTCCCTGGTTGGCCTTCAACTGGCGGTATGACAGCGGTCTGGTCGCGGGAAATGCACCATGCTATGGGGTGACGGACCCCAACAGTCCCTGCCTGATCACCTCGACGACGCTCAACGGTCAACCAGCCATCAAGATGGTCAGCGCCTTTGGTCAGCCCCTTACCGCTAACCAGGAGTTCCAGGCCGGTTTCGCGTGCGACGGCGTCAGAGCAACACCTTTCAACCCATTGCCAAGCGTTTGCCTCGCCAACCAGTTCACGTCCAGCCTGATCCGGATTCCGGCCCCCAATACGGGGGATAACGACCGCAACCCGCAGCGCATCGCTCCTCGCAATCTGTTCGACGCGGTCATCGGTGAGGAGAATCTCTTCCGCGGCGACCGCTATCGCTGGAGTCTCCAGCTCCAGGCCATCAATTTCACCAATAAGTACGCCCTTTACAACTTCCTCTCCACCTTTAGCGGCACGCACTATGTAACTCCGCGGGCGTTGACGGCGCAAATAGGCTTCCACTTCTAGATAGCCGCCCTTGATCGGGTTTCCTGGGACGGCATTCAATGGCCGTCCCCGGCGATTGTTTTAGAAGATTCGGGCAGAAGGAAGGGGGCAGAAAAAATTCTCGGCAAGGGAACCAAAAGAAGGATCTCCCAGATTCGCTGGAAGCGTAGGGAGATTCTTCATGCTGTCGTGCTTTTCCTGATCATGGCCATCTTTAGCGTCTTTCTGGCTGTGTGGTTCGAAAAGCATCATCTCGACTAGCGATTAAAAATAGGTACGGCGATGGAGTGTCAGGCGCGACGGTCGTGGTTTCCACCGGCTCTCGATATCTTGCTAGTGGCATGTGGAGTGGACGATTGTCCTTGCCCCTCGTGGGTCATTTGATCCATCTTGAACTCTAGAACTAGAAATCGAACGCCGCCGGATTGCGCCCAAGCATGCGTGTTAACCATGAGGGTATATCCGATTCGACGGACATTTACCCTTGAACCATCGATAGGCCTCCATAAACCCGGTGCCACATCAGACAAAATATATGGACTCCCGCAGCGACGTTACCGAACGACTCTTGCGGCTTCTGTGGGTCGCGTTGCTGTCCATCTTCATTCCTTCCATGCCCCTCATATCGCGTACCCCAACCTTAACTGTGGCCGCAACAATTTGGTCGCCTTTCTTCGTGGCATGGATGACGACATGATCGCCAACTTTGATATCTTTCAAGGCGATCGCGGTATCCATTTTGGCGTATCTTGTATCGCCGTTGAGAGCTACAATTTGAGGATTGCCATCCGTGGTTGTCACAGTGATTGGGGTGTCAGTGACAGCCGATATGGTTCCCATCACATGAATCATGCCATTGTGGGCGTAGGCAACGCCTGCCAGCAGGCCAAGCGTTCTTCGCGCATTTCGTCGGGACTCTTCGGATTCAAGTGCTCCATCTCTATCTCCTCTTGTTCGGAGAGCTTGGGCAAATGACGAATAAGGGAATGAGGGCGACCAGCTTCCAGGTGCCCTCGTCGTTATCCACGGGGCCTCCGAATGCCGGCATCCCCGGATAGAGATTTTGTCCCATCGGTGTGTCTCCGCTCCCATTGTTCGCATGGTACTGCGCACAGTGGTCTGCAAAATGAGAGCGCGCCTCAGCATAGACCTCAGTCGATGGATGAACGGGATTGGTCATCCATTTTGCCTTGGCGGGAATGGCCCAGCTACGCGCGGTTTCCGCTAGAAAAGCTTTGAGCGCCGAAGGTTCGTCGCGTATCGAGAAACTACGCCGAATCATCCCGAAGCCACAGGCAAGCACTACTCCAACCAAGACAATCATAATGACTACGGACCACTTCATGGACGGTCTCATCGTGATCTCCTCACTGAAATGATCCAGTCATCGAACCGGGACTACTTGTTCCTGTTGATGGGGCGCCACCAGGCGCTGATGGTGCGAGTAAACCGTTAGACAGCCCATAGCCCTCTATCTGAAGTGCATTCATCCAAACCGTTTCGAGTGCATGAATATAGTCCACCTGAAGCTGGAAGAGGGTGCGTTGCGCAATCAGTACCTGCGGGTAGGCCGCAGCCATGTTCTGGTAGTTGGCCTTGTAAAGTTCGTAAGCTTTCTGAGCACGCGGCAACATGCCGTCGTGGTAGTGAGCAGCAGTGATGCGGGCCGTGGCATAGTCGCGGAACAGCGTGCTCACCTGGCGTCGCAAATCGAGTTGAACACGCTGGATTTCTGCCCGGCTCTGTTCAAGATCAGCCTTTGCCTTCTCAACATTGCCTTGATTGCGGTCAAAGATCGGTAGTTGGACTCCGACCTGAGCCCCGCCAACGATCCCGGTCCGCGTGGTCAATGGCTCAAGCGGTTCGTTGTCCTGTGAGATGTTGGCGCTGATCTGTAGATCGGGGATGGGTACTTTCTTCGCCTCTCTCAGGGCGGCCTTCGCACGATCGACGTTTTGCTGCGCGTACTTTACCTGAGGGCTGTCGTTCAACATCTTCGTCAGCCATTCCTGCTGATCGAGTTGAGGAATATCCTCAAGATTTCCGTCCAGGCGGCTGAGCGGCAGATCTGGATTTCCCGCTGTTGCCGCCAACGTTTGCCAGAGAGACTGATAACTCTGCTTTGCGGAAGCCAACGCTAATCCTGCTTGCTCCGCCTCCACCTCCGCCTGCAAGACATCGGGCCGGTCTGCCTGACCTACGTTGCCAAGCTGGAGCGAAGTCTCTACGGCATCACTTGCAAGTGAAAAAAGTTGACGGCGGACTTGTACAAGCCTCTGTGCCGTCAGCACTTCGTAGTAGAGGCTTTGGACGCCGCTCAGAACTCTGTAGCGTTGAGCTTCGACGTTCGTCACAGCCTGCAGCCGATGCTGCTCCGCCGTTTGGCGCGCAGCTCCCAGCTTGCCTCCCAGAACAATCGTCTGGTTGATGAACGCTCCTTCCTTGCCAGAACGAAAGGAGCCACCTCGAATCTCATCGCCGTAGTAACCAACCGTGGGATTCGGATAAAGACCGGCTTGTTTCTTCATTCCTTCGGCCGCACGAGCATCTGCATTGACCTGAGAGAAGGTAGGATTGCGGCTGAGAGCCATCTGCTCCAGATCGCCCAACTTCAGCGCTGGGCCAGCCGGGAGATCCTGCATATCTTCTTTCATGCCCGGTTTGTCGCCGGATATTTGCATACCCGGCATGTTCTGCATGTCGTGCTCATGCTGGCCGTGATCCATCGGCATCTTCATCCCCGGCATGTCCCGGATTTGCGGCTCAGGCGCAGCGGGTGGCGTACTCTGGCTCGCTGGCATCTGCATTTCGGGTATGTCTTGCATATTCTGCTGTTGCGCATTCGCCTGCACCACCAAAGCTGCGGGAAGAAACATGACACCAGCTAATTGCGTGAGCAGATATTTATTACCCGCCATGATTGCCTCCCATACCGGGCATATTCGGCATCTCGTTTGGAGACTGCTTCTTCTTCAGTTCGAGATATTTCTCATACTGATCGGGCGGCAACACGCGGACCAGCGTCATCATGCCTCCGACATAGCCGCTCCATCCCTCGGGCAAACCGTAGGTCTCTAGCTTCTCGACCATCTTGTCCATCGCCATCATAGGGCCTTCCATAAAAGCGTCCTGCGGGAAGCCTGGGACTTTATTAGCGTCCTTCGCTATGTCGGCCATGTCGTGCCTTGCATTCTCTTGAGAGATTGGTCCGTTCGGGGTCGCATTTTCTGACGTGGAGCCGACGCCCATGCCGCGGCCCAGACTAGGGCCCCGATTGTCAGAGGTGGCGTTGCCGGAGCCCGTGACCATTCCCATGCCGGATTCCATGTCCTCGCCTGCACTCACTCCAACGCCGAGACGGGTCATCTTGCCCACGTTGGAGGACATCTGGTTCATCATGTGGTGCGGCAAGTGGCAGTGCAGCATCCATGAGCCCGGATAGATTGCATTGAACTCGATGTCCTGTGCTTGCGCGACGCCTATCAACACCGTGTTGCGGCGCATCCACTGAGCCTCTGACAGTCGCCCTCCTTCATTCCCTGTTACCCAGAAGGTGAACCCGTGCAGATGGATTGGGTGGTGGTCCATGCCGAGGTTGATAAGGCGGATTCGGACACGGTCGCCCTGACGCACCACGATGGGCGTGGCAGCAGGACCGACTTTGCCGTTGAAGGTCAGCCAGTTGTACTCCATGTTCATGGTGTTCGGGACGGTGTTGTTCGGGAGTACCGCGTACTCCTGCAGGAGGATGACGTGATCGCTTGCAACTGCCGGCGTATAGGCTTGCTTCGGATGCATGATAAAGGCGCCCAGCATTCCGAGCATCTCCTGCATGGCCATATGGGAGTGATAAAAGTAGGTGCCTTCCTGATGGGGGGTGAACTCATAGATGAAGCGGCCACCCGGTGCGACAGGCTTCTGACCGAGACCGGGGACGCCATCCATCGCCTCCGGGATCTCAAACCCATGCCAATGGATGGAGGTCGGCTCAGGTAGATGGTTGTCGAAGACAATACGCACGCGGTCGCCTTCGTTGATCTGAATTGTTGGGCCGGGGGCGCTCCCGTTGTAGCCCCAGAGATCAAGAACCTTGCCCGGAAGAATTTCTTGCTTCACGGGTTCAGCCACGAGGGTGAAGACCTTTACATCGCCATCCATCTTGAACGGCAAGTTAGCCACATCCGGTGTGTTTACGGGAATGGAATCACCCGGATTCATGGCCATTCCATGTGACATTTTGCTCCCAGTTGCCGAGCCGAACAGCTTAGGAGCGGCTGCAAGTGTTGCACCGAAGGCAAGGGCGCTCTGAAGAAAACTACGCCTGTTACTCATGCCAAACCTCGTGAAATCAAGAGACGCTGGAATGCCGAATGAGAGGACAAGTCTCATTCGCAGGTAAATGCGCAGCACAAGGAGCTGCACCACATCAGGTCAATCTTTGATAGGAGGAGATGTGAGGATCAGATACGCAGTACAGCGAGGGGTCGATGGATGGGGACTAGCAAAGATCGCTGAGAAGAAAGGGAGCGAGTCCTCACTGCACTTGATGCCGACATCGTCATTTCGAGAGGCGAAATCGGGGAAAGCACCAGTTCTTTGCTCGACGATTTCTGCCCGGCAAGCCAACCGGGTTCCGATGAGCAATGTTCCTGGCGGCAAGCTTGACTCGTCAGTTCACAGGAGGCCACTGTCTGCAGTGAATCGGCGCGGGGTCGATGCTGCATTGAGTGGCAGTGCATCGGTGGCAGACCCATCGTCCCTGATGCATTCGAGTCCCCGGAATGAGCATGGGAAACATGACAGTGATCGAGTGTTATCCCTTCAAGCCAGCATCGGATGTCACAAGCAACGCCGAACGCGCTCACAGGAATGAGCACCAGTGACAAGACGGTCGAGATGAGCAGCTTCCAATTCATACCCAGCTCAATTGTATCGCCGAGGCTCCTGTGTATGACAAATCGTCGATCATTAAGACTTCGCAGCCGAGAGCATTCCCAGCAGCCATGTCGCCCTGCTGTGCGACGTGGTTCCAAGGGGCATATAGGCGTAGCGATTCAGCAGCCGATGCCAGGTCTCTACACAATCTCCAGCGGTATAGATATCGCTAAGCTTGGTTTCCATGCGCCGATTGACGCACAGAGCGCCTCTTATGCCGGTCGTGTTTCTGCCGCAGCTCCCAACTCGCTATTGGGCTGCACTTCGACAGCAACAAGTACAAGGTCCGCAGTTGCAAAGAAGCCCTGTGCACGCAACCAATCAAGCGGGTTCGGTGTCGAACTGAGGTTGCCGATGCGTTCGCACGTGCCGGCACGCGCAGTTCGGGTCGGGCATCGTGTTTGACCCGACCCAGAATAGGCCGGAAAATACTCCTGCAACTTTCTTCCCATAGAACTTCGAGTGGTGTATGATCCCTTCCAATAGAAGTTCGAGTGGAGAGATCTATGCGCAAAAGCACCCAACCACAGAACGAGATGCTCAAGGGCACTCTGGACATGATGATCCTCCGTACACTTGTTGGCGGTGACGCTCACGGGCACACCATTGCAAAAGTCATTGAGCACACCTCTGAAGATCTTCTGGAGGTGGAGCAGGGCTCACTGTATCCGGCGCTGCATAGGCTCGAGGACCGAAGGTGGGTCTCTTCTTACTGGGGTGCGAGTGAAAACAATCGCAAGGCGAAGTTCTACCAACTGACGGCAGAGGGGCGTAAACAGTTGGTGCGCGAAACCAGCCGCTGGCGCCAAATGACGCGCGCCATCGGCCTGGTGATAGGCGAAGAGGGAGGTGCGCAATGAACTTGTTGAGATTTCTTCGGCGCAAGCGCTCTGACGCCGAGTTGCAGGACGAGATCGAGACCTTTCTGGCCGAAGAAACGGCTGACAACGAGGCGCGCGGAATGTCGCCCCAGGAGGCCCGTCGGCAGGCGCGGGTAAAGTTTGGCAACGCGCAGAAGGTGCGCGAATCGTTATGGGCGCAGAACTCTCTCCTGCCGTTGACCCATTTCGCGCGCGACCTGAGATATGCGTTTCGGACATTGAGCCGCACCCCCGGATTCTCGATCATCGCCATAGCGGTGATGGCGCTCTGCATCGGCGCCGCCACCTCGCTGTTCACGATCGTACGTTCGGTGTTGCTGAAGCCGCTGCCTCTTCGCGATGCGGACCGTTTAGTGATCATCCACGAGCACTTTCGAGGGGTCTGGGCGAACACGCCGGATTTCAACTACAACCCGGTTGCACCGGCGGACTTTTACGACTGGCGCTCGAAAACCAACGGTTTTGAAGACATGGCGATCATGCGTTACGCCGGTTACAACCTGACCGGTGAACAGGGCGAACTGCCGGAGGCGGTTCGCGCGGCCGCAGGCTCATGGAATATGTTTCAACTTCTGGGAGTGCAGCCGGCATTGGGCCGGGCATTTATTGAGCCGGAAGACCGGCACGGCAGCACCGTTGTCTTGCTGACCTGGAGCATCTTCCAGAGGCGGTTTGCTGGCGATGCGAAGACTGTCGGCCGATCGATTCATCTTGACGGCAGGCCTTTTACGGTAGTCGGCGTGCTGCCTTCGTGGTTCAACTATCCGGATGCTCGCATCCAGTTGTGGGTTCCGTATAAGGCCGATGCCGAACCGAAATTCCTGCAGCGTCACGATTGGCACCAGAACCTGGTGGTCGCGGGGTTGCGTCCCGGCGTGAGCCTCGCCACCGCGATTGCCCAGGTGAGCGCGTTGCAGTATCAACTCCATCTGCAGTACCCGCACGTGGCGGAGGACGCCGTAACCCGCTCGATCAATGAAGATCTGGCCGGGAACGTGACAAGACCGCTGAACGTCATGTTGAGCGCGGCGGGCTGCATGCTTCTGATCGGCTGCCTCAATGTGGCGAATCTACTGGTCGCGCGGGGTGCAGCGCGGCAAAAGGAAGTGGCGATCCGAAGCGCTCTCGGAGCCAAGCGTGCCATGTTGATTCGCGAGCAGCTGATGGAAAGCATGCTGATCTGCGGTGCGGGTGGGCTGAGCGGCATTCTGCTGTCGGTATTTGCGACGCAGTGGCTCGCACACGCGTGGAAAGATCTGCCCACCACACAAAGCATCCATATGGACGGCGATGTGATTGCGTTAGCGTGCGCACTGATGTGCGCGGCGGCGCTGGCTGCGGGCTTGCTGCCCGCGCTCTCGACCACGGGCAAGGGAGTCATGAAAGCCCTGCAAACTTCGGCGCGCACGGGAGCGAGCAGCGTTTCGCGCACCGGGCTGCGAAAGTTGCTCCTCACCGTGGAGATTGGAATCACGGTGGTCTTGCTGATTGCCGCGGGCCTGCTGCTCAAGAGCTTTCTGCGGCTGCGGTCGGCCAACGTGGGCTGCGTAACCGAAAACACGCTCACACTGAAGTACAGCCTCCCAAAAAGCAAATACGACACTCCGGAGAAGGTGAACGCATTTAATGAAGCATTGCTGCAGCGCGTGAGAAGCCTGCCGGGGATTCGCGCTGCCGCACTGGGAAACATTCTTCCGGCAGCCGGATATTGGGGCGACGATGTATTCACCGTCAAGGAGCATCCTCCGCTCAATTCCGGCGAAGACCGGCCGGACGCGCTGACGCGTTGGGCCGATCCAGGCTATTTCGACGCCCTCGGGATTCCGCTTCTTAGTGGCCGTTCTTTCACCTTGTACGAGCGTGTTACTCGCTCGTACAAGGTAATTGTGAGCCGTCGGCTGGTGCAGCAATACTTCCCCGGCGGTGATAACCCCATAGGCAAGCATCTGCGCGTTCCGACGCATGCCCATGATGGAGCTCTCAGCGACATCGATTACGAAATCGTGGGCGTCGTCGGTGACACCCTGTATCAAGTCGGCAATGAGCCGAAAGCGGCTATGTACTTCCCACTCTTCGAGGGTGTGACATTCAACAACATCCAGATGCTTGCGGTTCGCACGACATCGGACCCGCTGCAGTTCTCGTTGCCGGTACAACGGCTGATTGCGGCTCTCGATCGTGAACTTCCAGTTTCCGATGTGTCCACAATGGACCAAGTCATCGGTGAGTCGCTGGGCAACCAGAAGTTGAGTGCCACGCTGGTGCTTGCCTTTGCGACCCTGTCGCTCCTATTGGCTTCGGTGGGACTCTATGGGGTGCTTTCCTACCTCATGGCCCAACGCAGCACGGAACTCGGCATTCGCATTGCGCTCGGCGCGCGGCGGGAACAGGTTCTGCAACTGATACTGATGGATGGCGTGCGTCCAGCGCTGTTCGGGCTCGGGCTTGGCCTGGTGGCGGGCATTGCGGCAACACGCATCTTTCAGTCCATGCTTTTCGGAACCAAGCCTCTCGATCCATTAGTTCTCTGCGGCGTGATCGCGACGCTGCTGGCGGTCGCGGTTCTGGCTTGCCTCGTACCCGCTTGGCGCGCTTCAAGATTGGATCCAATGCAGGCGCTCCGAACGGAGTGATTCACACAACTGAATGAAAGATGTGGGCAAAGATGAGTGGGGCTGGCAATCGCGAGCAGCAAACGAAGGTTCCATTCGCTACCCTGGGTGGACGTCACAGCTGCCGCCTTACAGGTGTGAGGGTGAGTTTTGCTCCCATCGTGCCTCATACCCTTAGCTTGTTTCTCAATCCGTCTACACTCAGAGTTCGCCTGAAAGCGAGAAGCAATCGGCGGCACGTTTGGACTCGCTGCGATCACAGTTGCTCTTGTTTCTCCGGGCATTGGAATTCTGCTCGACCGTTTCGCGCCCCGCGCAAATCATCCTGCCGTCGATTCTGGTCTTCGCGCTGGCGCTTGCTTCGCTCAGCAGGCTGGGACCACATATTGGTCAGTTTTGGGCAGGTTATGCGTCGGCTTTCTGATCGACCGCTTTCACCGCAACGCATTCAGAGTGAATGAGGGAGTCTACCTTAGCGTCTCGATCTGGTGAGTTCAACTACATCTGAAAATCTGCGAGTAAATAAGGAATAAGCGCACTGGAAACAGATTACCAATAAAGGCTGTTTGACACTCTGGAGGAGTTGTGAGAAGATTCGCGGATTAGCTCCTTTAGGTGATATCGAAGGGAGTTTGTAGGCGCGACATCTCTCGCCGTTCTTGGGTCCAAAGTTCGCACTCAAATCAGGAACTCATAATTCAGAGCTTTGCCTCCGTATCAGAGAAGTACGTGGGGTCTTTCTCTATAAGAGTGTTGCTCAGTGTGTTAGTTGGGCACTGCAATTACCAAAACCAAATACGTTGCCGACGATCTCTCGCATGCGCGGAGAATCAAAATGACTGAGGCACATGTTCCGGTTGATTTGCTCCATTGGACGTTAGCAACGCTTTCCATTCTTGCGCTACTCATTTTCCTTGTGCCATTGCGCTGGCGGGCGCCGGAAGCGGGACCAGTCGCGATGTTCACGGGCGGTATCATCGCTCTCTTCGCCTTTCGAACTCCTCTGACCACGCTGGCAGTCGCAAGTGCGAAAGGCGTGTGGGACGCCATCTTTATTCTCTATGTAATGTGGCCATCGCTGTTGCTATATCAGCTAACCAAACAGGCGGGCGGATACGACGCCCTCCGACAAGGCATTGCGCGCTTTAGCCGCAATGAATTGTTTATCATCTTAGCGCTCGCTTGGGTATTTTCGTCGTTTCTTCAGGGCATAGCAGGTTTTGGCGCACCTATCGTTGTGGTTGCTCCACTTCTTCTCGCTATGGGCGTAAGACCGGTCTATGCCGCGTCTATGTCGATCATTGCACATGCGTGGGCGAGGTTCTTTGGTACGCTCGGCGTCGGTTGGCTGGCAACGCTACAGGTTGCCGACGTGCACGATGTTACAAGGACTGCCTATGAAGCGTCGCTTTTGCTACTGATCTCGACATATTTAGGCGGTCTCCTGATCGTGTGGCTCTATGGCCGTTGGGCAGCCATACGGCATGCCTGGCCGCTAGTCCTCATTCTGGGTACGATCCTGGGTTTTGGACAACTGCTATTCGCGTTTTTTAGTCCTGAACTTTCAACGTTCTTAGCTGCCGCCATCGCAATGATCGCTCTTTATCCTTTATCACGTTGGCGCCGATATGGTGAACCGATAGAAGGTATCCCCGACAGACCTGCGATGCAGGAAAAACGTAATGAGACGCAACACGAAGAACAGCCCGTCATGAGCCTGTCGATGTCGTTTCTGCCCTACGTCGTGCTGCCAGTTGTGACCCTTGGAATTCTGCTGATTCCGTCACTCAACGCGGCGTTGCGACAGTTCCGAGTTGGTCTGCCATTTCCTGAAGTGAACACCGGGTTTGGTGTGCACAATGCCGCAGTCGAGCGTTATGCGCCTTTCGCACCGTTGACGCATCCGGGAACGATGTTGTTGATCACGGCCATCGTCGTTTGGATTGTGTTTAGTGCGAAGGGTTATTACAGGGCCTGGGGAGCTCGTCACGACACTGAAAATCTTGCGCGAAGTCTAATTGCTGATGGCGTACCAGCCTCCGTGCCGGTCATTGCCTTTCTGGTATTGAGCCGAATACTTGACCACAGTTGCCAGACATTAGTTCTTGCCGACGGCATCGCTGCGGTGTCTCCACCATTAAAGCGATATCATAGTTACTATAATGTGCCAAAGCGGAGCCTGAACCAAGCTTGAGCATCTTGAGCGGTGATTTGTGGGAGTAGATGTGTGATGGCCTGTTCGAGTGCTTCGCGGGTGCGTGCCT
>JBAVYX010000502.1:0-29361 GCA_049588475.1 Silvibacterium sp.
TCTACGAGGCCCAACACCGCCAACGACAGATCGGACAGCTCAAATGGAATGCCGCCAAGTTGGGATTGCGCATTGTTGAAGCTGTAGCCTAAACACCAGACTCTCCGAAATGGAGTTTCTGGGGAGAATCAACGACGAAGCCCCCGGCTTCACCGCCGAGACCACGCACGGCACCATCGACTTCCACCAGTGGATCGGCGACAACTGGGCCGTCCTCTTCTCCCACCCCAAGGACTTCACTCCCGTCTGCACCACCGAGCTTGGCGCCATGGCCGGCCTCGAAAGCGAGTTCTCCAAACGCGGAGCCAAGATCATCGGCCTCTCCGTCGATCCCGTCGAGAGCCACGCCAAGTGGGCCGTCGACATCCAGGAGGTCACTGGCAACGCCGTCAACTACCCTATGATCGGCGACCCCGAGCTCAAGATCGCCAAGCTCTACAACATGCTCCCGGCCGATGAGACCGGTACCTGCGAAGGCCGCACCCCGGCCAACAATGCCGCCGTGCGCACCGTCTTCGTCATCGGCCCCGACAAGAAGATCAAGCTGCAGCTCAGCTACCCTATGACCACTGGCCGCAACTTCGACGAGATCCTCCGTGTCCTCGACTCCATGCAGCTCACCGCCAAACACAAGGTCGCGACCCCCGCCAACTGGAAGCAGGGCGACGACGTCATCATCACCGGAGCCGTCTCCAATGAGGAAGCCGACAAGACCTTTCCCGGCTACAAGACCGTCAAGCCCTACCTCCGCACCACCACCCAACCCAAGTAACTCAACATCCCAGCAGCAAAAGAGGAAACCGCTTCTCATACTAGGCGGATTGGCGAAAATAAATTGACATTGCCGCAAACCGGGTGCAAACTGAGGAGTCATCTTGATAATGTGGGTGCAGTCTATGCGTAAGGGTGAGCTACCCCGCACCCTTGATCCAATCCCACTGCCAAGACGCAACAAAAGCTTCTGAAAGATTCTGACCTCCCCCGGTCGCATCCCCAGCGAAGGAGTCAATTCGATGCTTACGGCGATCACCACCACCCACGCAATTCCTCAACGGCTACCCTCTGCGCATATCTCTGTACGGACGACGGTAATCGTGTGCCAATACTGCTTCCAGACCCTTGGTTCTTCACTTGATCTGACAGAAAAAAAATCAATCGAAGCTAGCCATAAATGCCGCGAAAAACTCCTGGCCAGGGAACCGGCTATTTCGCTTCCCTTCAGCTAGACGTATGGCTGTCAGCGGCATTGTAAATATTGAAGTTTTAGACGAAGTATCTTCTGTATTCACCTCATTCTAAATACCGGAATCCGCTGCGTTTTCCGTCGGCCATGGTGCTAAATGCCGATTTGCCCCCACGCGGAAACGGGTATTTTTCTATTGATTTATGGATAGAAAATCCTTATAATGGTATGGTTTGTGACCTTCCGGTGTGACCTGCTTATCCAGTCCAGCAGGCCACATGAACCGGGTTTCTGTAAGGCACCTTATTGCTAGAGGATATAAAAAAGATGGCAAAGCGTCGTGGCAATCCAAACTGGGGTAAACCGGAGCCAATCGGCCCGGTGGTCCCCACCGTGACTTCATTCGAGCAGGTGGTCAAGGAATTTAAGCTCACCCCTGATCAGTACATTCGCTCCACCCGGCTTCGTGAATGGGCTCGCCGGAACCGCAACTCGAAATACATCCCCGAAGCACTTCTGGAAGCATGGGGCTTCGAGATCGAGTCCACTTTATAGCTACAGAGATTTTCCGGTATCAGCAAGCGCCGCCTTCGGGCGGCGTTTTTGCATTCAGGAGACCTTCCCTTGGCTTTTCCGAAGTGCGAGGCTCAGCTAGTAAGGAAATGACGCGGCGAAGGGAACTGGCCCTCGAAAGTTGCAGATGTGCAGGGTTCAGGCAACCAGCCTACGTCCAACTGCACCCTACTGTGCTGGAATCAGCTGGGCTACTTGGTCCACTGCAAGGACAAAGGAGAAACAACTATGAAACGAGTTTTGGCGGTCGCGATTTGTATCGGTTTAGCCGCGCCCCTCTTCGCGCAGCAGAAAGAAGATGAGCGGTTGAGGGATTCAGCCCAGGTGCTGAAAGAGGTCCTGGCAGCACCGGATCAGGGCATTCCGCACGACCTGGTGGAGAAGTCCGAGTGCGTGCTGGTTTATCCCTCAGTCAAGAAGGCGGCCTTTGTTGTGGGCGCGTCTTATGGACGCGGCGTGATCACTTGTCGCAGGCGTCCCGGCCCAGGCGGAGCATGGAGCGCTCCGGCTATGTTTGCCCTGGAGGGAGGGAGCTTCGGGCTTCAGATCGGTGGAGAGGCGACTGACTTTGTCCTACTTATTATGAATGACCAGGGTGCGCAATCGGTGTTAAAGAGCAAGGTGAAGCTGGGTGCGGATGCTTCAGTCGCTGCTGGTCCCGTGGGCCGGGCTACGAGCGCGGAAACCGATGTTGTCCTGAAAGCGGAGATCCTTTCCTGGTCACGGAATCGTGGCGTATTTGCCGGTATCTCGTTGGATGGTTCGACCATGCGATCGGATGATGGTGCAAATAAGAGTCTGTATGGCCAGGACCTGACGGCAACGCAGATTGTCCGGGAAGGGGCGGTCAAGCCTCCGCCGGCAGCCGCGCCTCTCTTGGCGCTGTTGAACAGGGTTAGCCCCAGGCACGCTCACTAATTTCTCCTAAATCACGAGGTTGTAAAGGGAGGGCTAGACCCTCCCTTTACTTTCTGCGGATACGGCCAGCGCCAATGTCGCCGACCTTGCCCCGCTATATCCCGACAAGAATTCAGGAATGGGGAGTCCGAGCTACCAGTGGTGAAACAGCCAAAAGCGTAGCGCATGTTGTGGTTCACGTTATATAAGCTATGTAGTTGATTTAAAAGCATTATATCTGATACATATTTTAACCAATTCAGTATCGGGGGTGATTATGTCTGATAACGTATATTCTGTATAGTGCCGCGGTAATGTACTATAACCAAGCCTTCTCCATCGGCAAAAGAACCTCTTCCCCTTTGACATGCACATTCTCCAGGCAGCGAATGGTGTTTTCCATCACTTCGAGCTAGCGCGCCAGCTTGAGGCTCAGGGCCACACCGGGCAAATCTTTTCGACCTTCCCGTGGAGACGGTTGAAGCGCGAAGGCCTGCCTCAAGAACGAGTCCGCACATTTCCGTGGATCCATACTCCGCAGCTGGTAATCGGTCGCTACTGGCAGATGCCGAACGGATTTAATAGACAGATCACCCGTCTGAATTTTCAGTCTTTCGATCGCTGGATCGCCGCAAATCTCCTGGAGTGCGATGCCTACGTGGCGCTGTCCGGCTCTGGGCTGAAGAGCGGACGGCGCGCTCAAGAACTCGGGGCGCGCTATGTATGCGATCGGGGGTCCTCGCACATTCGCCACCAGAACCGGGTGGTTACGGAGGAAATGCGGCGCTGGGGTATGGAAATCAGGGGTGTCGACCCCTATTTCATCGACCGGGAGGAGGCGGAATACGCTCGGGCGGACGCGGTCACCGTACCCTCCAAATTCGCATATCGATCCTTCCTCGAGATGGGGTTTCCGGAAGAAAGGCTTGCACGAATTCCCCTGGGTGTGCGTCTCGATCGGTTTAGGCCTGAAGGCGGGCCGGCCACAGACCGATTCGACGTACTGTTCGTTGGGTCGGTGACGGTCCGCAAAGGTATTCCCTATCTTCTCGAGGCATTCCGTAATTTGCGGCATCCTGGTAAGCGGCTACGGATCGTGGGCGCTGTTCCACGGGAAATGCGGAGCGTGCTGGCGCGCTTCGACCTCAAGGACGTTAATCTCGTGGGCACGATGCCGCAGAGCGAGGTCAGCAGGTATATGAGCACAAGTCACGTCCTGGTCTTGCCGTCCGTCGAGGACGGATTCGGACTGGTGCTAGGGCAGGCGATGGCTTGCGGCTGCCCGGTCATTAGCACGGATCACACCGGTGGCCCGGACCTTTATTCGCATGGCGTGGAGGGCTTTATCGTGCCCATACGGTCACCCCTGGCAATTACCGAAAGTCTGCAGCAACTCGCCGACGACTCTGCGCGCCAGAGGAACATGAGTGAGGCGGCGCAGAAACGCGTGAAGTGTCTTGGCGGCTGGCACGACTACGGAGTGCAGTACGCCGCATTCCTTGGGAAGCTGACCGGACGAAGGTAGGTTTTTAACTCCGAGCGAAGCCTAGCGCACCAGGCGTAGCTTTTCGAGCATCCTCACCAACGTCCGGACTGATGTTCTGCCAGCCGTGTACAGCGGCTTGCAATATTCCTTGAGGAATTGCGCTACCGGCATCAGCATTTTGTCCAACGTGTACCGGAAGCGCTTCGTGCGAAAGCTCTGCTCTGCCCCCCGGTGCACATAGGTCCGCTTGTAGTATGCCGGAAATACAGCGGTGGCGAAGCGGGTCTGGTTCCCCCAGCGCCGGCTATAGTTTTCTTCGCACTCTAGAATGTCGCCCACGTAGTAGCCGACGTGTTCGATTGCGGCTCGGGATACCACATGAGGCTGATCACTGTAGAGGAAAAATTCCTTCTGCGTGCCTCCATAAACTCTCGACGTGACATAGCAGGGCTCATCGCTGCCAGCAAGCCGGCGGTCGATCGGATGGGGCGCGCCACAATAGTTGACAATACCAACGTCCGGATTTGCCTCCATCACCTGAATGGTATTTGTGAGGTAATCAGGAGGTCCGCAGCATTCGCAGTCATCCTGGATCATCAGGATGTATTTTCCGTTGCAGTGGCGGATGCCGTTATTGTTGTTGGCGCCCAAGCCAGATTTTTTTTGAGCGAGAGCGTAAACATCAGCTGGCAGTGCGCGGATCTGCTCCTGAATCTCGGGTCCGCTGCCATCATCGGCAATCACGATCTCCAGATTCGAATAAGCGGTATGGCGACGGAATGCTTCTAAAGACATGCGAAGCAGATCCACACGCTTGTATGTGATGAAGAGGACGGAAACCAGTGGCAAATTGAAATCCATCATCAAATGGTCCGAGTTCCGATCTGCCAATGCCCTTCTCTCCCCGTCCACTTGATGACCCGTTTTCCTCCGGTTGAACGTATGAAATCATTAGAGTTGATTTCATTTCTTGCTGCGCGTGTCCAGAATGCCAGCGACCTTTCGATCATATCTTTTGAGGGATGGCTACAACACCCAAAGGGATAGAGGTGCGACCTTCTCAGCCGACGTTGGCTGGGCGGACGACATGACTTTTCATTCGCTTTCCAAGACTCAATGCGGACGACACGTAGCGGCGCAGATCGTCCTGGTCCTGCCGTTGCAGGACGAACGGATAGGCCAGGGAAACGTAAACGGCGAGAAATGTTAGGCATTCCAACAGGAGCCCCCAAAAATGATGATGGGCGATTCGGACCCTGGAATGAACCAATCTGCCGGCCACCGCTGCCGCTCCCAGCAGAACGGCGAGCCGCAGCAAAATGCCGGCGAGATGTGAGACGACCCCAATAGAGAATGTCTTGTCGATTTTTCGCAATAGAAGGCAGAGCTGGGGTAGCATGACCAAGCTCAGCGCCAGGGTAACGCCTCCGAGACCCAACCACTTTCCCAGCAGGAAACTAAGACCGAAATTCGCAATTCCCTGAAAAAGGGACGTAACCGTGAGAAGCCGTACCCACCCCTGCGCGAAGGCAAAGAGCACGGAGATTCCGCGGATAGAATCGAGCACACAAAATAACGCCAGGGTAACGCTCAAAAGGGTTCCAGCATATTGCTGCTGCCCTACCCAGCAGGTAACAAGGTCGCGATTGAAAAGCGCTACGCCGACCGCGAGCGGAGATGTCAGGAAGAGAAGGATGCGAGACAGGCGCAGGAAGGCTCTCTTCAGGCGTTCGTGCTCTCCTCTGCCCGAAAGTTCGTATACCGCCGGCGCCGCGTTATCCGAAAGCCGCATCAGCATGGTGTAGCCGGTCATGGCCGGCATCTGCGAGGTATAGAACGAGCTGGCCGCGACTGCGCCATTGGTAAGAGCTGCCATCATGTTGGCTGAATTGAAAAACAGCTTGTTCCCGGTGTTGATGAGCATGACGTAGCCACCGAAGCCGAGCATCTCGCGGAAAAGCGTTTTGTCTGGAATCCCCCATCCGGGCAGCAGATTCGGGCTCTTCCTGCGGAAGCGCATCCGGTATAGCAGCGTGCCCATTGCTTCCACCACCGTTCCGGAAATCATCAGGCCGAAGAGGCCGCCGCCCATGAGCACAAAAAGCAAGGAAGCCAACGAACGGGAGATGCTGATCCCTGCCGCGATCACGTTGACCGCCGCCATATCCTGTGTCGCGTTCGACGCATTCTGATAGGCGGCGAGCGGAGTTCTTACCACCGCCCACACAGCCACGACATACAATGCGTGCTGGGCCTGCAGGCGGATATCCGGCGAGAGGTGAAAGAGGGGGCCGATGAAAAGACTGATAAGAAGCACACCCAGAGCAAATATTGAATTTGTAATGAGGAAGGTGGTGCGAGCCGTGGTGAAAATAGACCGGAACTGGGCGCCGTTATCCTCTACGCCCGTAGCCCGGCCCATAAATCTCTCGAGTGACCAGGAACCTACTGCATCGATGAGCGTCAGCAGAGCTACGGCTTGCATAATTGCGGCGTATGCGCCCAGGGCTTCCTTGCCAGCCATCTTGAGCACCACAGGCGCAAGAAGTATCTGCACCACGATCTGTGATAAAGATTGGAGGAGGGAGGTTGCGAAGCCCTTGGCTGCCTTTGTGCTGCGGCTCATAAACCGGTCACCGGATTGCAATCAACCTGTTGAGCATATTCTTGCAGGGTAGCAGATGTGGTGCTCGTTCCTATTTCAACCCCGCACCATGGGCAGCGGGCCCATGAACGGGAGTTTTCGACTGCATGAAGATCGCATTTTTCATCCCCATTATCGCGGGAAGAGGCGGCGTTGAGACGGTTCTGGTAAATCTTCTGCGGGAACTTCGTGCTGAAGGCGATGATCCAAGACTTTTCATCTACAGTGGCAGCCGTAAAAAAGAGTGGCTTCAGCAGCTTCCCTGGGTGAAAGAGATCGGGTCGCCCGATCAGCACCGTGCAGTGCGGTTATGGACATACTTCCGGCAAACGATCGAAGAACTGCGTCGATGGAAGCCGGATGCAATTGTTTGCACGCATCCTTCCACGTTGAAACTGGCTCGCTTCTGCCGTCGGATATTGCGGTCGAAGAATGTGCCGGTCGTCTTATGGCTGCACGGCCCTTTGTCCGTGCATGCAGGGATCGAGCGGGCTCTTCCTGCAGCCGATGGCCATATCTGTATCTGCCGGGAACGGGCAGAGGAAGTTGAACACGCACTTTCGGTGCCAGCACTTCACTCACATCGACCCATTGTCGTTGCCTACAATGGAACGTCGGTTGACAGAAGATATTCGCTGCGGCGTGCGGCGACTCCGAGCTTCGTTTACATCGGAAGGCTACTTTTCGAAGACCAGAAAAGGGTAGGAGATATCGTAAAGGCGGCCGCACGGCTGGAGGGCGACTTTCGTCTTCGCTTGGTGGGCGACGGGCCAGAAGACGATAAGCAGCGGCTTTTTCAACTCGCAGACCGAAGCGGAATCAGCGAAAAGCTGGAGTGGTTAGGCTGGCAATCCGAACCGTGGTCAAAAATCCAGTCCGCGACGGCACTCATCATTGCATCAAGTTATGAGGGCTTTTCAATGTCGATCATAGAATCGCTTGCCCTGGGGCTTCCGGTTGTCTGCGCGGAGTTCCCCGGAGTAAGCGAGGCTGTGATTCCCGGGAAAACTGGCTGGACCTTTCCCGTTGGTGATGTGCCAGCCCTAGCTGCTATCCTGCAGTCAATTATCGATCAGCAATTTCCCTTACCGCCTGTCGAAGATGTCAAGCGAAGTGGCGCCCAATTTTCCGTCGCGAACATGGCCGCTTCGTTTCGCTCCGCACTGGAAATGATGAATGCGGAGAAAAGTAGAATCGGCTGAACCTTACATTTTGTACCTGCCGAGATCCTCGTCATTGAGGCTCTCGAGCCACTTGCGCACATCCTGCGAGGAGGCCTGCTCGGCGGGATTGGGAAGGACCTTCGCGGCGCGCAGCACGTCTTCATCAACATAGATTGGGCAATCGGCGCGTAGAGCCAGGGCCAATGCGTCGGACGGACGTGCGTCAAGCGAGACAATTTCGCCGTTCTGCTCCATCCAGATCACCGCGTAGAATGTGTCGTCCTTAAGTTCCGTAACTACAACCCGCTGCACCTCGGCGTTCAAGCCTTGGATGAGATTTTTGAGCAGGTCGTGGGTGAGCGGTCGCGGGGTCTGCGACTTCTCAACTTCAAGGGCGATAGCGTTCGCCTCATACAGCCCAACCCAGATCGGCAGGAGCGCTTCGCTCTGGGGATCCTTGAGCAGGATGATCGGCATGTTCGTCGAGGGATCAACCATGAGACCGCGTATCTTCATTTCGATTTCCATCGCTAACCTCTAAAGAGCCTCGCCGACCAGGCTGTTGGGAAAACTTTGAGTGACACGCACAGGCAGATAGCTCCCATGCGCAGGCAGGATGGGCTGCTTGGTTGTGAAGTTGAGAGTCTTGTTTTGCGAGGTCCGGCCAATCACCTGGCCGCGCGCGGCATTATGACCTTCAACCATTACTTCTAATTGTTGCCCGATATGTTTGGAATAATTGAGCCTCTGAGTCTCGCGCTGGCGATCGAACAAGACCTGAAGCCGTAGCGACTTTTCTTCTTCTGGAATCGAGTCTGGCATCGTGAGCGCCGGGGTATTCGGCCGTGGTGAGTATTTAAAGCCAAAGACGCCGTCGTACTGGACCTCGGCGAGCAGATCGAGGGTCTGCGCAAAGTCGGCAGGGGTTTCGCCCGGAAATCCGACGATGATGTCGGTTGTCACACTGATGGGGCGCCTGGCAGCCTTGATCCAGGAGATGCGTTCGAGATATTGCTCTCGCGTGTATTCGCGCTGCATCAGGTGTAAAACGTGGGAAGACCCGCTTTGCACGGGCAGATGAACGTGATCGCAGAGCGTCGGAACCGTGTCAATGGCTTCGACGATATCGCGCGTGAAGTCGCGGGGGTGCGAGGTTGTGAAGCGCACGCGGCGGATGCCGCGAATCTCTCCGACAGCCGCGAGCAGTTCGGCGAAACTCCGCTTTCCTTCCGCGTCGCGATAGGAATTTACATTTTGTCCGAGCAGTTGGATCTCGGTGTAACCGGCATCGGCCATGCGCTGTGCTTCGGCCAACACCGACGTCGACGTACGGCTGCGCTCCTTGCCGCGCGTGTATGGGACCACGCAGTAGGCACAGAACTTGTCACAGCCCTCAATGATGGTGATGTATCCGCGATGGGGATTGGAGCGAGCGGTGAACTCGGTCTCGAAGGTCTCCTCGGTTTGGCGGTCGTCGAGTCCGGTAATGTGCTTAGTTCCCTGCTCCAATTGCACCAGCATCTGTGGGAGCTTGTTATACGAAGCTGAGCCGGAAACGATCGACACATACGGTGCACGCTCGAAGATGCGTTCGCCTTCCTGCTGGGCCACGCAGCCGAGCACGGCGAAGCGTTTGCCTTTCTTGTACAGCGCCTTATAGTCGTTGAGGCGGTTGAATACCTTCTGCTCGGCCTTGTCGCGGATGGAACAGGTGTTGTAGAGGATGAGATCGGCAGCTTCTTCGGTTTCGACCTTGGTGTAGCCCTGGTGCTCCAGCGTACCAATGACTTTTTCCGAGTCATGGACATTCATCTGGCAGCCGAAGGTTTCGATATAGAAGGTCCGTGCGCGCGCCGTCTGGTCGGTGTCCGCGAGAGCCGCGTCGAGTGTTTCAAAAGACGCCATAACTAGCTCAAGTATATCCCGGCAGCAACGTGGAGCGCGTGTGGCGAGCGGATGAGCAAGAAGGTACAGTGAGTCCATGGAGCACTCCATGAACCTTCCCGGACTCGATGAACTCCGGCGCGCGACCGAATTGGTCCGCACGGTGATGCCCGCAACACCCACATACACCTGGCCACTACTGAATCAGCACTGCGGCGCCGAAGTGTGGGTGAAGCACGAGAATCATTCACCGGTAGGCGCATTCAAGCTGCGCGGCGCAACTCTATATATGGATTGGCTGGCGCGCGAGCATCCGGGACTCACGGGTGTGGTGGCGGCAACGCGCGGCAATCATGGGCAAGGCGTCGCGCTGGTTGCCGCGCGGCGCGGATGGACGGCGACGATCGTGGTGCCCCATGGCAACAGCCGGGAGAAGAATCGCGCGATGCGCGCGCTGGGTGCGGAGCTGGTGGAGCACGGAGATGATTTCCAAGCTGCGAATGAATATGCGACAGAACTGGCAGCTGAGCGCGGACTGCACAAAGTAGCATCCTTCGACCGGCTGCTGGTGGTAGGCACCGGAACCTATGCGCTGGAGATGTTTGAAGCAGCTCCCGAGCTGGATACGGTGTTTGTACCGGTTGGACTGGGGTCGTCAATCTGCGGCGTCATTGCTGCGCGCGCAGCTTTGGGGTTGAAAACGAAGATCGTCGGCGTGGTCGCCCAGGCATCATCATCCTATGCCTTGTCCTTTGCGGCAGGCAAAGTTGTGCCCCATGAGGCCGGCACGAAGATCGCCGACGGGCTGGCCTGTCGTCTTCCTGTCGAGGAAGCTCTCGAAGTGATGCTCCAGCATGTGGACCGCTTCGTCGAGGTGAGCGAGGACGAGATCGGATCCGCCATGCGCGCCATTTACGAAGACACGCACAATGTAGCCGAGGGCGCAGGGGCATCGTCGATTGCGGCCGTGCTCAAGCAGCGAAATGAAGTCGAGGGTAAGCGTGTAGGCGCAGTGTTGACCGGCGGAAATGTCGACCGCGAGGTGTTTCTGGAAGCGTTGGGCGCGGCATGACGACGAAGAAACTGACTCCGTTGCAGCACGGCGCTTTGAACCAATGCTTCGGCTGCGGGCAAGAAAACAAGACCGGACTGAGGCTCAAATTCTTCGTCGACGATGTACAACAGATTGTGTGCCATGTGCGCGTACCGCGACGCTTTGCAGGACCTCCAGGGCATGCGCATGGCGGCATAATTGCGACGCTGCTCGACGAGGCGATGAGCAAGGCCAACCGTCAGTTCGGGGTTGTCGCCATGACGCGGCAGATGGAAGTGGAGTATCTGAAGCCGGTTCCGTTGATGATGCCGCTCGAATTAACAGCGCGACACGTGAGCGCCAGAGGGCGCATGCACCGCTGCGAGGCACGGATTGCGAATCGCGAGGGCATCATTCTGGCGCAAGCCACGGCGCTCTTTATTACGGTTAATATGACGGCGCTCCGAACCTGAGGCCGCCCGTGGCTAAGCGGATGTGGCGGCTTTGGGATGTGATTCTGCTTCGCGCGATTCTCCTTCACCCCGCTCTCCTTCCCTAGCCCGGCCCGAGCCGCCCAGAAACCACGGCTTGACCCGAGCGCGTAAAACGTCAGTGCGCTTCTCAAAAAAGAACCAGACCAACTGCGCATAGAGCATGACCACCGCGAAGATTGCACCCCCGATCAGCATGTGACCTGGAGTAGGAATCCATCGTGTCTGCCCGATCCAAGCGTTGAGGAAAATCAGGAATGGAACATGCACCAGGTACAAGGTGTAAGAGGAGCGCGATAAAGCATCCGCCGTCCAGTTGTAGGCGCTCGGCATGGAAGTGCGGGAACAACTCAAAACTGCATAGATAAGACCAGAGACGGCAATGCCGAGAATGTAGTCGGCGAGGGTGAAGCGCGTGCCCTTGCACCAGATCAGCGTGGCAGCGCACACCAGGACGGCGCCGGGGATGGACCAACGGAGCACGAATGGAATCTCGATAGGCAAACGCGGCAGATAGTGAATCGCAACCCCCATCAGCCAGATGAGCCCCATGAGCGCGATTTGGGGATGAACGAAGGCCAGGATCGCAATCAGCAGAAGAACATTCAGGAGCCGCTGCGCGGCCGACAGTCGAGTCCACAACGCACAAACGAGAAACGGAAACGCGATGTAATACCAGAACTCGTTAGCTAAACTCCAAAGCGGGCCGTTCGAACCGAAAGTAGGAACGTATATTCCTTGGAGAAATGCGTAATTGCCGATCATGATAGGAAAGCTCAAGCGGCTGCGAACGGCAAATGTGAGTTCATGCGCTCCGGTGTTACCACCGTAGATACCGGACATTCCGAAGATGTGGATCCCCGCCAGGTCGAGAAGACCGCCAAAGAGGAGCGCCGGAATGAGCACCGTATAAAGACGCGTGAGGCGGTTCAGCAAATAGACACGCCACGACCAGCGATTGACAGCAACCAAGCGGAGGACGCTTCCCCCCACCAGATATCCGCTAAGCACGAAAAATACGATGACCCATTGATGCCCGAGTCCTGTAATCAGATAGGCTGCGGCAAGCAACGCATTATGGTGTGGCAGCTTTGGATAATCTTGGAAGAAGAAATCGCGCAGGTGGCTCAGGCAGACGCCGACGGCGGCAACTCCCCGCAGCGCATCGAGGTGAGTAGACGCGGTGCCGTGCGGTCTGCGGAGATGCGATGGCGCCTTCCGGGAAGCATCGGACATGGGGGCTGAACTGGCCTTATGGTTTTGCCACCAGGCCCATTCTTGTGGCGAGTGTAACCAAGAAGCGAACTCATCACAAGAACGGGGGGAGGGTAGCTGTTCGCGCTATGTCATGGATTTAATGCTGCATGAAACTGTTAAACTGGAGTCTTAGCGTTATGACTGGGCAGCGCGCTGCTGGGACCTTAGTGGTCCGGCATTGAACCGCGCTTTAGAAAATGGGAGGTACATCATGGCAAATCACGCAACAAATAACGGCTACTCCGACAGCGGCACAGGCTTGCGACTCAAGGTCGGTCTGGCCGAGATGCTGAAGGGCGGCGTGATCATGGACGTGATGAATGTCGAGCAGGCGAAGATCGCCGAGCAGGCCGGAGCGGTCGCCGTCATGGCTCTCGAACGCGTCCCCGCAATGATTCGCGCCGAAGGCGGCGTAGCGCGCATGGCCAAGCCGAGCCTCATTAAAGAGATCATCGCCTCGGTCTCAATCCCGGTCATGGCCAAGGCCCGCATCGGCCATTTCGCAGAAGCGCAGATTCTGCAGCATCTCGGGGTCGACTTTATCGATGAGAGCGAAGTGCTCACTCCTGCAGATGAAGCGCATCACATCGACAAGCACGCCTTTACGACGCCTTTTGTCTGCGGTGCGCGTAACCTCGGCGAAGCCTTGCGCCGTATCGCCGAAGGCGCGGCCATGATCCGCACCAAGGGCGAAGCCGGCACGGGAGATGTTGTCCACGCCGTCAAGCACATGCGCCAGATCGTGCAGGAAATGAAGGCGCTCACTGTGCTCAGCGATCAGGAACTCTATGCCGCGGCCAAGGAGCATCAGGCGCCCTACGAACTGGTCCGCATGGTCGCGAAGACCGGCAAGCTGCCCGTACCGAACTTCTCGGCTGGCGGTATTGCTACTCCTGCCGACGCGGCCCTGATGATGCAGCTCGGAGCCGAGTCTGTTTTCGTTGGTTCGGGCATCTTCATGAAGGAACGCGCCACGCCGCTCGACGTCGAACTCAACGAGAAGGGCGAGTTGAACAATCCAAAGGAGCGCGAAGAGGCTGAGTCCCGTGCCAAAGCCATCGTCATCGCCACCACGCACTTCGACGATCCCAAGATTCTGGCCGAAGCAAGCGAGCAGGTCACCGGCTCAATGAAAGGCCTGGCCGTCGCCGCAATCGAAGAGGATCAGCTGCTCCAGACACGCGGCTGGTAGTAGCGCGCCCTGAGTAGCGTCTCTCTAAGTGCCTGGTGTATTGACGTTGCCGGACGAGGGTGCAGACATCAGGTTCACATACGCGAGCAAGAAGATTTGCGTCAGCAAGTATCCGCTGACCAGCCCGAGCACGCAGAAATACAAAATAATCCCAAGCGCAAACGACGTGAGCGAAGCGTGACTGCTGGGGCACTGCGCTGGGCACGGATCGAGGCTGCAGGCAACATAGCCTGCCCATATATAGAGCATGCCCGGGAGTTTTGTAAGGTTGATCAAACCGAGTCCGACAATAATTTTGGTCAGCCAGTCGGAGATTTGCTCGATAGGTGAGGACTCGCTGCCCGACGCTCCCCCTGCCTGAGCGGCGGCCTGTTGCGCCGCGGTTCCCGGCACGCGCGAGCGCGGAATTCCGAACAGAAATCCGGCAGTGCCACCCAGACCCAGGCAAGCCATCGCCCACAGCATTCCCGCTGCCCAGGTTCGCGCTGACATCCAGGTACAGAAGCTCACGACGATGAGGCCCGCCACCAGAAACACTGTGATGTTGAAGAGCACAGTGGCAGGTATCTTCCTCGCACCGATTGCGTGTTTCCTATAGACGGCTGAGGAGACAACAGCAATTGCTGCGATCAGAAGTCCGGCAACAACCAGGAAACCGCGCAGTGTAACCGGCATAACATGCAGCAAGCACAGCAGCAGAATCACGCCGACGCAAACCGTCGCTGCTGCGGTGACGATCCATCGCTTCTTTGACGCCTGGGCCTGACCGGCTGGGTCCACCGGAGGATCTTGATCAGTCACGTATGTACCTCTTGCTTGAAAGTGGTAGCGGTAACGGGCGACCAGCGTCAGGGGGAGTGCTATCGGCCGCCAGACAAGCGGACCAACGATAGCCCGCAGCAGCGATTGCTGTAAAGAGAAATTCAAATCACGGCCGTGATCGGGATGGAAGCAGCGCCGGGAGTGAACATGCGCCTTAAGAGTATCCAGGTCGAAATATGTAAAACTGAGAACTGAGATTCTCATGGCAGACATCAGAAGAGAGAATGCGCCGCGCATCGGCGTGCTTGCCATTCAGGGCGACTTCGAAGCTCACGCCACCGCGCTGCGCGAAGCCGGCGCAGACCCCGTGCTAGTGCGGAAGCCCGAGCAACTCGACGATGTCGATGGTCTCGTGATTCCCGGCGGCGAATCAACGACATTTCTGAAATTCCTCGAGCGCGACGGCTTTCTCGACCGCCTTCAAGCCTTCGTCCGAACGCGCCCCACTTTCGGCACCTGCGCCGGTTGTATCCTGCTTGCCAAAGAAGTGACAAATCCATCGCAGCAAAGCCTTGGCGTGCTGGACGCGACCGTCGAGCGCAACGCCTACGGACGCCAGATCGACAGCGCCATAGAAACGACGCAGACCAGGCTCGAAGGCGGCCCCATGGAGCTCGTCTACATCCGCGCCCCCCGCATTCTGAAGACTGGTACCGGGGTGCAGGTCCTCGCCCAGCGCGACGGCTTCCCTGTTCTTGTCGAGCAAGGTCACATTCTGGCCGCCACCTTTCATCCCGAGCTGTCCGCCGACCGCCGTGTCCACCAGCGCTTCGTAAACCTCGTGCGCGAGCACTTGACCGTTAGCTCCTGAGGATCGCCCCGACCATGCCCGCGCTCAACATGTTGCTCGAAGTTGTGCGCGTTGCCCAATCACCGGCATGGATGCCGCCCAACGCCGCGTTGCACGGCGTCGTCCTCGACAACCTGATGCGCTGGAACCTGATCGCGCTAAGCGTCTGTTTTCTTGCCGCGCATGGATGGCTAATCGCAGCGATCCTGCGGCGTCGCAAGTTCGATCAAGGCGCAAAACAGCTTCAAACCGCATTCCGATGGGCGACGTTAACAGTGCTCTGCGCGATGTATATCTGGATGGCCATCACCGCGCAACGTCTGTGGGCAGAGAATCGATTCGCAGGTCCCGCGCTCGAGGCCATGCAGGTCGAAGTCGTCGGAGAGCAGTTCCAGTGGTACTTTCGCTACCCCGGGAAGGACGCGGCATTTGGGGCCACGCGGCCCGAGCTGGTGAACGCCGCCGGGGGCAATCCTATCGGCCTGGACACCCGGGACGCTCGCGGCAAGGACGACATTGTTTCAAGCATTCTGATTCTTCCCGCAGGCCGCGAAGTAGATATCCGCTTGCGTTCCCTCGACGTGATTCACGGATTCTTTGTTCCCGGAATGCGCCTCAAACAAAATGCCGTCCCCGGACTTCTCCTGCATGTTCACTTCACGCCAACAGTAGCCGGAACCTATCCGATTTTGTGCAGCCAGGTCTGCGGCTCCGGCCATGCACGCATGCAGGCAGTCCTCTCCGTTCTTCCGCCGGCAGATTTTCAAACGTGGCTCACAACCCATGAGCAAAGCCGCGCTCAGGAAAACGCCCCGTGAGATTGCGCCTATTCACCACCAACCATCGCGCACTCGGAATCCTCTATCTGTTTCTCGCGTTGGCAGCAGTCACGGTGGGAACGCTGCTCTCGCTCATTATGCGCATACATCGCGTCTGGCCGAACCTTGCGCTTCCCTTGCTCGGCGTGCTCAAACCCGAAGGCTATCTCGCCCTGGTTACGATGCACGGCACGCTCATGGTCTTCTTCGTTCTCACCACCGCCCCGCAGATCGGTTTCGCGAATCTCGTTCTGCCAGAACAGATCGGCGCGCGCAGCATGGCCTTTCCCCGCCTGAATGCAGCGGCCTTCTGGCTGACGGCAGTCGCGCTTCTCGTCCTGCTTGCGGCGTTTGTCGTGCCGCAAGGTGCGCCCATCTCGGGATGGACCAGTTATCCCCCGCTGAGCGCCATAGCTGCAGCCGGACCCGGCCAGGGTGCCGGCATGGACCTGTGGCTGGCGAGCATCGGCATCTTCTGCTTTGCCTCGTGGCTGGCAGCGGTAAACATGCTGGCGACCATCCTCGGCGAACGCCGCGCCGGGATGACCTGGTCGCGTCTGCCCATGACGGTATGGGCATGGTTGATCACCTCCATCCTCACGCTGCTGGTCTTCAGCGTGCTGCTGGCTGCAATCGTTCTGCTCTTCTCCGACCGGCACTTCGGCTCCAGCTTCTTTGTCCCCATGGGCGACCTCGTCAACGGACACATCGTCGGCCGTGGAGACGGCTCGCCCCTCCTATGGCTGCATCTCTTCTGGTTCTTCGGCCATCCCGAGGTCTATATCGCCGTCCTGCCCGGCATGGGACTCGCCACTTCCCTGTTCGCCAACTTCGCGCGCCCCCGGCCGGTGGCCTATCGCCTGATGGCGGCCATGCTGGTGGCCATCGGATTCCTCGGCCTCATTGTCTGGGGACACCACATGTTCGTGAGCGGCATGAACCCCTACGCGGGAACAGCCTTCGCGCTCACCACCATGGCCATCGCGGTTCCCAGTACAGTCGAGGTGTTGTGCTGGCTGGCCATGCTCTGGGGAGGCGGCCTCCTGCTCAGAACGCCGATGCTCTTTGCCCTCGGCTTCCTGTCCTTCTTTATTGCAGGCGGATTGACGGGCCCGCTTCTCGCCCAACCCGCACTCGACATGTACCTGCACAACACCTTCTTTGTCGTGGCACACTTTCACCTGGTCATGGCCATGGCCGGAGTCTTCTCCATCTTCGCTGGCATCTACTACTGGTATCCGCTCATCACAGGACGCATGATGAATGAGACCCTGGGAAAAATACACTTCGGGATTACCCTCATCGCCGCCTATGGGACCTTTTTCCCCATGCACCTTTCCGGTCTCGCCGGCGAGCCGCGTCACTACGATCGTCTCAGCGGCCCGGCAACATCCTTTCCCACACTTCTTCCGGTCGAGCGAGGCATCACCCATTCCGCGCTGCTTCTGGCAGCGGCACAGCTCCTTTTTTTGTGGAATGTTTTCGCGAGCGCGCGCCGGGGCCGTGCCGCCGAACCAAATCCATGGGAGGCCACGACGCTCGAATGGGCTCCTGAGAACGAGCGCGGCCGTGTGGAACGCGGACCCTACGAGTATGAAATTGCTATGAACGAAACGAACTTTCATCCGCAGTGGGAAAGGGCGGCAAAAGAGGAGTAAACTTTCATTGCTAGGGGACTGCGATGCCTGCCACTTTTACCCGTCATCCAGTTGAGATCGAGCGCAAAGACACCGGCATCGGTGGCAAGCCTCCGCTCGACCGGCGTCCCACAGGCGGCGGAGGCGATGGAGACAACTGGGAGAATCGCCCCTCCGGCCGCCGCGGCCCTCGCGAGCTGCTCATCCGCTATCGTCTCGGAGTGCTCTTTGCGCTCGCCGGCGACCTGATGTTCTTCGTCGCTCTGGTCAGCGCCTTCTTCGTGCGCCAGAGTGCCGGACACTTCGACGCCCGCGAAAACTACGTCTCCGACTGGCATCCCCTCGCCGTCCCGCCCATTCTTTGGATCAACACCGCCATCCTCATCCTCAGCAGCCTGACGATGGAGATGGCCCGCCGTCAGCTCTTCCACGAGATCGATGTAATGGACGAATGGCTCGGCCTCGGTCGGCCCGCCGTCAAACGCGCCGCTCCCTGGCTGGTTGCAACGGTAGTTCTGGGCTTGCTCTTTCTCACTGGGCAGTGGATCGCCTGGGAGCAGTTGGTCCAGCAGGGCTTCTACTACAACTCGCCCGATCCCAGCAGTCACTTCTTCTACCTGATTACGGGCACCCACGGCATTCACTTGCTGCTTGGGGTGATGGCGCTGGCCGCCGCGCTCGCCGCGCTCTTCGTACTGCGGCGCGTGGAGCTGCGCCAGATCGTCGTCGACTGCACGGCATGGTACTGGCACACCATGGGCCTCTTCTGGATATTCCTCTTCGCGCTCCTCGTCTTCTTCCAGTGAAGTCGTACAAAATTAATAGTTGTCATCCTGAGCGGAGCGCCGCGGGCGCGAAGTCGAAGGACCTGCTTTTTCTTCTTCAACCTCGAATTCTTCTCCTGGCAGTTATCTTCAGCCTGCCGCTGCTCGCTCCCGCTCAGGGATGCAGCCTGTGCCGCGACACCACCGCCGGCTCGGCTCCGCGTGTCAGAGAGGGACTACGCCGCGCCATCCTCGTTCTGGGACTGCCTGCAGGCGTGGTCTTTCTCGGCATTCTCGTCGTGGCTAGAAATAGCAAACCGCGCGAAGACGCCGACGGCGAACTTGGTCATCAGGGCCACCGGATCTTCAGAGCGTAGATTTCCTGGTAGCCAGTGTCACGGGTGAAGATCGGAGAGCCGTCGGGCGCCACCTTGATCTGAGTCGACCTGTCATGGATCACCCGATAAAGTCCTTCAGGTTCGTAATAATTTCCAGCCGTTGGTCGGCGAACCGGATGCGCTCGACCTTTGGTTCCGCACCTCCGATAGTGAATTAGAGATACTTGCCATCCGCTGATGGCATCCAGTTCACGATGGTGCCGATGTTTTTTGGGCCCAGGTCAGACATTTTCCGAGTGTTCAGATCGAAGGTTACGAAATTCGTTTGCTTTTGGCCGGGAGCTACCAGCCTATTCTGGTCAAGCCAGAAGCTGGCGGAGGATGTGTAAGGAGAAGGATCAGCTTTCTTCCCCGTGCGTACATCGACCATGTGAAGCATGGCATCCTGCTGTATAAAAGAGAGATCATTTCCATCCGGCGACCAGGTCGCGTAGAGCGTTGTCACTGACCTTCCGCGGCGTCCCCCCTTCCATGCCGATCACAAACAGTTCACCTTCATTCGTGTGGAATGAAACTGTGGTTCCGTCGGGAGAAATCGACGGAAATACCACGTCCACTGGAGGATAGGTCAGCTGTATGCGTTCGCTTCCAGCGCTGCGGCTGCGCCAGAGAGCATGGTCCGGATAGGAAGCGTAAGCGACCCATTCTCCATCCCGGGAGAATGTCGGGTCTGTTGCTGAAATTCCGGAGAGGAATGGCTGAAACTGATGCGACTTCATGTCGTAGCGAACCAGCTCGCCATGCTGCTTCTACCGTGATGCAGCCAGCGGGTGACTTGACACCTCTCCCCCTCTCCGAATAATGTGAGCGCCGCTGAAATCAGTTACCCAGGCCAGCGCCGAACGATCGCGCCGAACGCATCTTCAGGAGAGTCCCTCATGAAACTCAATTTCACGCACCGCCTTCTACGCAGGACTGCGCCTACCCTCCTCACGCTTCTGCTAGGCTTTGTTGCAATCATCCCGGCCTACGCGGCCGATCCGCCCATACCCGCCAGTCACATACGCATTCACTACCATCGCCCGGACGGCAACTACAGCGGCTGGACCGTCTATGCCTTCTATGACACCACCGAAGACACCGGCAACTATGGCGGCGGCCCCGTGCAGGTGACCGGGACCGACACTTACGGTGCATACTTCGACGTCGGCGTCACCTCCGGCGCGCAAAACGTGGGCCTCATCATCCACAACCCCACCGCACCCGGCGGAGACGTCAAAGATCCCGGTCCGAATGAATTCGTAGACCCATCCACCATGGGCAACGAATACTGGGCCTTTTCCGGAATCGGCAAGCTCTACAACGAAGCCATCGATATCAC
This sequence comes from Silvibacterium sp., assembly GCA_049588475.1. Taxonomy (GTDB): domain Bacteria; phylum Acidobacteriota; class Terriglobia; order Terriglobales; family Acidobacteriaceae; genus Silvibacterium. The sequence continues at coordinate 20,354 of JBAVYX010000502.1, forward strand.
CAATCCGAACGCGCTTTTGCCTGGATATGCACGCATTCACTACTACCGCCCGGACGGAAACTACTCCAACTGGTCTGTCTATGCCTTCGAGGACACGGCGGAATACACCGGCGATTACAACGATGGCCTGACCTTTGTCACCAGTTATGACAGCTACGGTGCGTATTTTGATATCGCACTGATCGCCAACGCGCAAAATATCGGATTCATCGTTCACAACACCAACACCGGCGTAAAAGATCCCGGGCCAAATATGTATCTCGCCGTGTCCACCTACATGCAGGCCTGGGTGATCTCCGGTAACGCCACCGTTTTCACCACCGTCCCCACGCCGGCAGAAATCCTTGCCAGCCTTCTCAATGTTGAGCAGGCATACTGGCTCGACCGCCAGCGCGTCGCCATCCAGCCGCAGTTCGCTCAGAGCGGAGACACCTACACTCTCTCCTACAGCCTCGCCGGAGGCCTCTCCGTAACACCTACCGGCATTACCGGCGGCACCAACATCCCGCTCACCGTGGGCGGCAGCCTGACCGCGGATGAGTTGTACCGCTACCCACAGCTGAGCGGCTACACCGTCCTCACCATCCCGCCCGACATTCAACTCCCCGAGATCCAGACCGCCCTCAAGAGTCAGCTCGCCTTCTCCGCAGTCAACTCGAGCGGCGCGCTCACCTACGCCACCGGCATCCAGTTCGCAGGAGCACTCGACGACCTCTACTACTACCCGGGAAGGCTGGGCGTCGTCTTCCATCATGACGATCAGCATGGCTGGCGAGACTGGGCCGACGACGAGAACTGCGCCGTCAAGATCAAGCTCTGGGCGCCCACCGCGCAAGGCGTTTCCCTCGAGATCTTCGACCACGCGACTGACACCGCACCCTCCGCCGTCATCCCCATGCATAACCACAACGGAGTCTGGGTAGCACGCGGCAATCCCAACTGGCGCGACAAGTATTACCTCTACAGCGTGAAGGTCTGGGTGCCGTCTGACTCCGCCGTCGACACCAACCTCACCAGCGACCCATATTCCATCGACGTCGCACTCAACGGCACAAAGAGCCGCATCACCGACCTCGAATCCGACGAGACCAAACCCTCCGGCTGGGATGAAGACAACTCGCCTCCGCTGCAGAGCTTCAGCGACATGAGCCTCTACGAACTTCACATCCGCGACTTCAGCGTCAATGACCCCACTGTCCCTGCCGCCCATCGCGGCCTGTACGAGGCCTTCGACGACCAGAACTCCGACGGCATGAAGCATCTCCGCGGGCTCGCCGACAGCGGACTCAAGGCCGTCCACATCCTCCCGTCCTTCCACTTCGCCAGCGTGAACGAAGACAAGTCCACCTGGATCATCCCCACCGGCCTCGCGCAGTATCCGCCCGACGGCCAGCAGCAGCAGGCCGCCGTCACCGCCAGCCAGACGAGCCCCGCCTACAACTGGGGCTATGACCCCGTCCACTACATGACGCCCGAGGGCAGCTACGCCATCAATCCCGATGATCGCGTGCGCGAATACCGCTTGATGGTCGAAGGCATTCACCACGCCGGCCTGCGCGTTGTGCAGGACGTGGTCTTCAACCACACCAACGCGAGTGGCGAAGGCCCCAACTCCAATCTCGATGAGGTGGTGCCGAACTACTACCACCGCCTCGACGCCAACGGAAACATCGAAGAAGCCTCCTGCTGCCCCGATACCGCAGCCGAACACAAAATGATGGAAAAGCTGATCATCGATTCCCTCGTGCTCAATGCCACCGAGTACAAGATCGACGGCTTCCGCTTCGACATCATGAGCTTCATGTTCACTTACAACATGACGGACATTCAGGCGGCCCTACGCGCGCTCACGCCTGACAAGGACGGCGTCGACGGCTCCAAAATTTACCTCTACGGAGAAGGCTTCAATTTCGGCGACACCGTCAACAACCAGATCGGGCCCAATGCCTCGCAGGTCAATCTGTATGGCTTTGGCATCGGCACCTTCAACGACCGTATCCGTGACGGCATCCGCGGCGGTAGCCCCTTCACCGACGAGCGCGTCCAGGGCTTCGCTACCGGCCTCGGCACCGACTCCAGCGACTACACCAACGCCAACCCGCCGCCGACCCCGCTCGGCCTCTACTCCGACTGGATTCTCGTCGGCCTCACCGGCAACCTGCGCGACTACACCCTCACTGACCACACCGGTGCCACCGTCACCGGAGCCGACGTCAACTACAACGGCCAGCCCACCGGCTACACCAAGAGCCCCATCGAAGCCATTAACTACTGCTCCGTCCACGACAACCAGGACTTCTTCGACGCCGTGCAGTTGAAGTCGTCCTTCAACGACCCCATCGCCACGCGCGCCCGCCGCCAGATCATGGGCATGAGCCTCGTCACCCTCGGCGAAGGCGTTCCCTTCTTCCAGGCCGGAGACGACCTGCTCCGCTCCAAAGACATGGACAACAACAGTTACGACTCCGGAGATTGGTTTAACAAGATCGACTGGAGCGGCCAGACCGCCAACTGGGGCATCGGTCTGCCCATCGCCAGCCAGAACCAGAGCAACTGGCCCATCATGCAGCCGCTGCTCGCCAACTCCACCTACACACCGCTGCCCGCTAACATCGCTTACAGCGGCGAAGCCTTCCAGGAGCTACTCGAGATCCGCTACAGCTCACTCCTTTTCCGCATGCCAACATTCACCGAGGTGCAGCAGAACCTCACCTTCCTCAACACCGGACAAAGCCAAACGCCCGGCCTCATCGTCATGAAGCTCGACGCCAATGGCCGCGACTATGGCATCTATAAGCACATCGTCGTGGTCTTCAACGCCGCGAACGAGCAGACTACTTTCACTGACGGACGCCTCCAGGGCCTCAAGCTCAAGCTCCACCCAGTCCAGAAGAGCTCCAGCGACCCGGCCACCCGCCAATCCACCTACGACTCAAAGGCCGGAACCGTCACCGTCCCCGCCCTCACCACTGCCGTATTTGTAACTGAGAAAGAATAATTATCCTCAACACCGCGAAGGTGGCCCCCACTCAAGCCCAGCTGTTTGTTTTGGCTTGAGTGGGGAGCATCAGCGCAACTTCTCCAATGCCGTCACAAAGTCCTCTGCACTCGTTACATCGGCTCGCATAGGAAACAGTCGCCGAATGAGTGCAGAATGAAGTTCCTGATCCAGATCCGCGCAACAATCCTCAATGACTACTGGGCGATAATCAGCATCGCTCGCCTGCAGCAAAGTCGAGAGCACCACTCCACTCGTCGAAATGCCGAGCAGCACAATCGTCTGAATCTCTCTCGCGCGAAGGATCATGTCGAGATCGGTTCCGGTGAATGCGCTTATCCGGCTTTTGGTAACAACGATGTCATCAGGCTTCGGTCCGAGTGCGGGGTGAATCGCCCCGGACGAGCCCTGAAAGAACTCCTGGTGGGGTTGGGAAGCTTTAATGGCGCCGAACAGTTTGTTGCGATCGCTCACCTCGGGCAGACCCGGCCGGAATCCCACTTGGACGTGAATCACCGTCATTCCCGCATCTCGGGCCGCGGTCAGCACATTTGAAGCGAGCTTTATGAAACCACTTTCTGGCTTGGTATAGACGGTAACGATTCCGGTTTGGCAATCCAGAGCGAGAACAGCTGTATGACGAGGATCAAAAGTGATTCCCATGGCAGAAAATCTAGCAGGAGAACCGGCCCACCCGCTATCGCCCGCCCTCGCTCTGTTTCCTCGTTGTCATCCTGAGCGGGTGAGTAGATTTTTATATTCTGCTGATTTTTCGGAAGATAATTAGGCAATTTTGAGCTGTGTAGGAAGTGTGCAGGTAAATTCTCGGCCCCATTTAGATGGCTAGCGCAACAGGTTGGAGAAGCCGAGGATTGGAGAATACCTCCAGTGGTGTTCTGAAGCCTAGCACGGCGCGGTGTCAGTGCCCTTTGTCCGCCTGACAAACCGCGCCGCTGTTTCCAATTTGGGCGCATAGTAAAGGACATCATGCGTGAATCGGGAATCAATTCACCTTTCTCGTTTGACATATACTCCGGAACTTCTTGCGAAACGACGCCGTATCACAGTTATCTTCAGGAAGGTCCCTGGGGCTTCACCAGGAGAATCCAGATGGATGCTTTAAGGCAAAACCTCAAGTTTGCAGCGCGACAGTTGGGTCGCAATCCAGGGTTTACCGCAACTGTCATCGTCACGCTGGCTCTCTCCATCGGCGCTAATACCGCCATTTTCTCCATTGTCAATGCGCTGATCATCAAGGAATTGCCTTACACGCATCCTGAACGTATGGGCACCATCTTCGAGCGAATCCAGGGTACCCAGCCATCGAGTGGTCGCAACGATATCAATGGTGAGCAGTGGGAACTGCTGCGGGACAACGTACCATCGCTGCTTTCGGCCATCTCCGGCGGGATATCGAGCGGGGTCAATCTGCTGGCCGGGCAAAAAGTGGAATATGTCCATGCCGGGCGCATCTCGGCACAGTATTTTGACGTGCTTGACATCCGCCCTGAATTGGGTCGCAATTTCTCTGAGGATGAAGATCGGCCCAACGGCCCGAAGGCAACAATTCTCAGTTACGACCTATGGCATTCGATCTTCGGCAACGATCGTAGTTTGATAGGCCAGACAATTCACCTCAAAGGCGAACCCTACACGGTGATTGGTATTTTGCCGTCGGGTACGGTAACACCGCTCAATGCAGACCTCTACACCGCTTTGCAGCCTAGCCGCCAGGGTGAGGGCGGCGGAAGTAACTACGAGGTCATTACGCGACTCCGCGACGGCGTCACTTGGCAGCAGGCAGACGCCGAACTAAACCGGGCATGGGCTTCATGGGAATCGCGTTTTGCCGCACGTAATCGTGGTGGCCGGATCAGCTACTATTCCGTTCCGCTGCGCGAGGGAGAGACCGCCGAATTGCGCCCAAAGGCCCTCAGCCTAATGCTCGCAGCCGGCTTCATCCTCCTCATCGCCTGTGCCAATCTGGCTGGAATCACGCTGGTCCGTATGGGTCGCCGAACGCCGGAGATTGCCACGCGGCTGGGGCTGGGAGCCTCGCGTTGGCAGATTCAGAAACAGTTGTGGGTCGAGAACCTATTGCTGGCTGCGGTGGGAGGCATCTTCGGCATCGGCATAGGCTTTGCGGCCTCACACGGACTGCTCGCGCTGCTGCCGGAGGATTACCTACCCGTCGCCAGTGTGCCACTTGATCTGCGCGTGCTCGTATTTACGCTGGCTGTCACATTGCTGACCAGCATTCTCTTTGGCATGTTACCCGCGCTGGTAGTGCGCAAGGTAGACCTGCGTTCGTCGATGGCAAGCCGCGCTGTGGCAGGAGGCAAAGGATTGCGACTGCGGCAGGCACTGATTGCCGGCGAGGTTGCGCTGACGGTAGTTCTGTTGGCCAGTTCGGGATTGCTGATCCGCACGCTGGTGCACTTAGAGACGCTGCCGCCGGGGTTCAATCCGAATGGCGTGATGACGGCGAAGGCTTCGCTCGATGATGCGCGCTATCACGATCCAGTGACGTTTCGGAAGCTGCTGAACGAGAGCGCAGAAGCGATGCGGAAGATTCCCGGCGTGGAAGATGCGGCTGTGGGATTGACGCTGCCGTATGAGAGGTTCCTGAATGACGGAGTTGATCTTCACGATGGGCCGAATGCCGGGCGGACAGTTGGAGCGGATATAGATTATGTGACACCAGAGTACTTTGTCGTATTGAAGATCCCAATGCTGCAAGGACGCGCCTTCACGGATTCGGATGGCCCGAATACGCAGCCAGTGGCAATCATAAATCGCGCCTTTGCGCAGAAGTTCTACCACGGAGAGAACCCGATTGGTCATACGCTGAACAACGGAACGGTGATTGTGGGCGTGGTGGACAACGTGCAGTTGGTCTCGGGATTGAACCCAACCGCACCGATCCAGGGCGAGGAGATTGTGTACCTTCCCCACACGCAGATAACAGACCCTGCTCATCTTACGCTGGTGCATACATGGTTCCAGCCAAGCTGGATTGTGCGCACGGCTGCGCCAGTAAGTGGGTTGACGGAGCAGATGCAGCGCGCGCTGGCGAGTGTCGATTCTGGACTCCCCTTCTCTGGTTTCCATAGCATGAGCGACATGCTGGCCAAATCGCTGGCGGAACAACGCATGGAAGTGGCACTACTCGGCACCATGGCCGGCTTGGCTCTGTTACTCAGTGCCGTCGGCGTCTTCGCACTGATAGCCAACATGGTCACACAGAGAACACGCGAAATCGGTATACGCATCGCTTTAGGCTCTACTGTTAGCCGAACAATGATGCAGGTCGGGAGCTCGGGTGCTGGCGCAGCAGGGATGGGAATTATTCTAGGGCTTATTTTTTGTGCTGGAGCGCTACGAACGATGCGTAGCGCAGTTTACGGCATAGGCGTCTACGATGTACCAACTCTGGCCGTGGTGATCTCAACTCTGGTATTGGTAACGCTGCTCGCCGCGATCCTTCCTACCCTGAGAATTGCAAAAATCGATCCTGCGCAGACATTGCGAGAGGAATGAAACAACAGTCCCAAACATAGAAAGCGCAAGCGTTTAGGTTGAGCACAAAATCAGCAAGCATGGCTGATCTCAACGTATGACACAGGACGTTGTTCATGCGTGAAAACGCTAACGGAATTTCTACCTCGGAACAATCTTGCGCCCTCATCCTGAGCGAAGCACGTCGCGGCGCCTGAAGTCGAAGGACCTGCTTTTCCATCGGTACTACTCGCAGCGCTGTCTTGTTGTTCTGAAGGGAATCGTAGCCACTGTTGTTCCCTAGTCACAAATTGGTGGGATAGCCTTCATCGCGAAGGATATTCTGGTCTGATCTATGACGTGTCGACCGGACTTGCCAAAGTCGTCGTACCGCCTGCGCCGATCCGTACTGCGCAAAGTCTAAGGGGTGGTGGTTTCCGTTTGCAGGGTGCCCCATCCTGAGCGCATGCCCGGGGTGGCTAAGCGCGAAGGGTGCGAAGCCCCATGCTGAATTAGCCCGCAAGAAACTCAGGATCGACCGGGATCTGAAGCGCATTGGCGAGCGCATTCGTCTCTGACGCCATCCCGACGACCGCGACGAATTCGCTGTACTGGCCGTCTCTTAGACCTTTGGCACGGGCGCTGGCCGTGTGCGAATGCACGCAGTAGCTGCAACTGTTGGTTGTCGACACCGCGATATAGACCAGTTCTTTCGTGAGTGGATCAAGTTCCCCCGGTTCGATCATGATCGCCTTGACGCTCGCCCAGGTGCGCTCCAGGACAACCGGCTGATTCGCCAGCGCACGCCAGAAATTGTTTACGAAATCCGTTTTGCGGGTTGCGCGTATATCGTCGAAGACGGCTTTGACGCGAGGATCGGCCGAGACTTCTTCATCCGTCCACAGCTTAACAGTCGCCATGCTGGTCCCTCCGGGATCTTGGTAGCTGACCCCTGTCCAAGGTACGAGGGCCATAATCTGGAGCGCAAATCCAGGACTCTGAATTCGGCGTGTGGCCTAACCTCTCGCCTGCTGCCCCATCCTTTGCGAAGCAAAGGGTGGGAAGAGCAATGGTTAAATCGGCGGAAGGAAACACCTGCATCCATCTCTACCCGTCACATTCAACCCGCAGCCGGTCCCAACTACCTCGCATCTTCGCGCGACAACCACTAGACTCAGCCTTCACCAAGGACCCACCGACCCACGATGAAGCCCAACAACCCACACGCCCGAGAGTTCCTCCGCTACTTCTTTCCTATTTTTCTCTCCTGCACATGCGCCCTCGCGCAGGACGGCCCGCAGAACGCCCCGATGTTCCGCGGCGATCTCGCCCACTCCGGCATCTACGCCGGTCTCGGAGTACCCAAACTCAGCGGTATCAAGTGGACCTTCCACACCGGCGGTGAAGTCGTTTCTTCGCCCGCAATCGTCAACGGCGTCGTTTACGTCGGCAGCAACGATGGCAACCTCTACGCCATCGACCAGCAGACCGGCACGCAGAAGTGGAAGTTCCCCACCGAAGCCCGCATCCCCTCGTCACCCGCCGTCGCCGATGGACTCGTCTACTTCAGTAGCAACGATGGCAACTTCTACGCGGTCGACACCGCCACTGGCAAGCTGCGATGGAAATTCCGCATTGCAGGCGAGCGCCGCTACGCCGCGACTCATCTGCACGGCTCTCTTCCCCAGGGCGAAACCATGCCCGACCCATTCGACGTTTATCTCTCCTCGCCCGCCGTCTGGAACGGTGCTGTTTACTTCGGCAGCGGCGACGGCAATATCTACTCGCTCAACGCCGCCGCCGGCTCGCTTAAATGGAAGTTCAAGACCGGCGACGTCGTGCACGCTTCGCCCGCCATTGTCGATGGCAAACTCTACCTCGGCAGTTGGGACAGCTACTTCTACGCACTCGATGCCGTCACCGGGAAGGAGCTCTGGCGCTTCAAGACCGGCGAAGACCCCGACATTCACAACCAGGTCGGCATCCAGTCCTCGGCGACCGTTGCCGACGGCGTCGTCTACTTCGGTTGCCGCGATTCGAAGTTCTATGCTCTGGACGCCACGACCGGGCGACAGCGATGGTTCTTTCCCAATAGGGGATCGTGGGTCATTACCTCGCCGGTCGTGCAGGCAGGCAAAGTCTACTTCGCCACGTCGGACACGGCGCTCTTTCACATAGTCGACGCGCAGACCGGCGCACCCATCGATTCGCTCAAGTTTCACTGGCCGATCTTCGGATCGCCCTCCATCGCGGGCAACACGCTCTACCTCGCCGGACAGGACGGCAAGATTGTCGCCATCGATCTCACCTCTAGGAACTTGTTGAAATAGGTACAGCCTCTGCGGCATAGGACATGTGCTGTGCGTCTTATGTGCATGCGAGGATACGAGCGTATTCAGGACGGGATGTTCAGCTATGTTTCGCTGGAGCAGCGAGTGCCGGCGGATCATCCGTTGCGGGAAGTTCGGAAGCTGACCGATGGGGTGCTGGGTTCACTGAGCCGCGAACTGGA
>JBAVYX010000503.1:0-6699 GCA_049588475.1 Silvibacterium sp.
ATGGAATCACTCTAAAGCGAGTGCGACGGGTCTTTGCAGCATCTGTTCTTGTCGTCCTTTTCTTTGGCTATATGGGTGACATTCGTTCGGGTTCTGACGTGTTTCGAGAGGTAGCCCGGCCCACCAGCAATTATCCCGAGTGGCTTCCCTCCGGCGTGCTTTGGTTCTATATCTATACCACTTCTCCGCTAGCTAATTTGGTGAATACCACCGAGATGTCAAAACCCGCCAATGATCCGTTATTCTCAAGGACAATTTTTTTTATGTTTCCCGCCCCGCTCAGGGATGTAATCTATGGCAAAGCGTTCTCGGAGCACGAGCAGGCAGTAGGAGATCTCGTAACTCCCGCTCTTACTGTAAGTTCGGCCTATGTCGGACCTTACCTTGATGACGGACTATGGGGAATGGGCTGGTATAGCGCGCTGTTGGGAGTAATCGCCGCCTACTGCTGGAGGAGGCGCAGCACCTTTCGGGACAAGCTGCGCTACGCCATTATAGGCGAGTGTCTCTTATTCAGCATCTTCTGGAACTTCCTCTTCTATACTCCCCTGCTGGCTCAGTTTGTTTGGATATACATTATCTTTGCGCCAAGGGAAGTGACTCTCTCCGGACACACCTTCGACCTGCAGAATTGACCCCCGTCTACAGCTCTCAACGAAATCCCGCAAGATCCTCATTCTCATCTGCCGTTCCGACCCGGAATCGACCAGGGTCGAACAATCGTCTTGAATTGATACCACGCATAGCACGCCGGAGGCATGCATTCCCGGAGGATTCGACCATAGTCCATCCAGAATTGCGCATCGAATCCTACCGAACTCTTGCCGCTCACATCGTTATAGTTCGCAATCGTCACAGGAATGAACTGAAATCTGAATCGAGAATCCGAATACATACGCATATTGAATTCCCAGTCAGCGAACAGCTTGTACCGCAGATCGAACTGACGCACCTCGAATAGGGAGCGAGGGTAAAAAATGGCTTGCTGGCAGATATTGCGGCGCGAGAGCTTCCATGGTCCGAATGCACCGTCGTAAACCCGCTTTGATCCGGTCATGAATACATTACCGTAATAGACCGTTTGTTCGTCGCAGAGGAACTGGGCGACCGCTTGAAGAGAATCGCACAAGGTATCGTCCGACCCGAGGAAGCACAGCCAACGGCCCTTGGCGAGCTGAACGCCCTTATTCATTGCATCGTAAATACCCCGGTCCGGTTCGCTGATCCAGTAGTCAATCGACGATTCGTGCTTGCGAAGGATTTCGAGAGTACCGTCCGTTGAGACCCCGTCTACGATAATGTATTCGAAGTTGTCGCAGTTTTGGCTCACAACGCTCAAGACGCTCGATTCAACGCTCTCCTTACCATTGAATACGGGCATGATTATAGTGATGAGAGGACGACCTAAACCCGCTGGCGAGGAGTGGGATTTGCACCTTCTCCCGCCACATCTGATTTTTACTTCGGTCTGCATCGGAAACTCCGCTGGATTGTAGTGATTTGAACGGCGTCCGTCAGTGGAATCTTGATCACATCGGTAGTTAGGTTTGACAATCCGCATTCCCCTCTTGCCGGGCTACTTTTCTCAGGGCTCACACGGCATCATGCCAACTGTGAAGGCCCGGCATTGCATTCGCGCCATTCGGGGATCTCGCTGACAGAAGAAGTTATTATACGCAGCGCCCGGCCCACGTCTCCATTCAAGAAATTCGTGTGCAGCAGTCTAAATGGCCGAGGAGCCCAGGTAGTCATTACGGAATCGGTGAATTTGGCAAAAGGCTCGGTTGTGAAAGGTTACAATTGATGAAGAAAGCTGCAATCTTTAGAGGTCCCAATGGTGCTTGCTCGTGTCGTAAGATCCTTAGACCAGGCAACTTACTTTCGCCGTGCCGTCGGTCTTTATCGCAGGCGCTTGTCGCAGAAAATTTTTGCACAGTGTGAGGGGACTATTCAGCACGGCCCATTTACTGGGATGCATTGGTTAGACAACCCATGCCGGGGCCGATCTGAGCAGGGAGTTATGATTCTGGGTCTTTATGAGCAAGAAGTCGCAACGAATCTTATAGAGGCCCCTGCTCGTTTCAGAGTGTTCGTCGATGTCGGTGCTGCGGACGGATATTACGCCGTCGGTCTTCTGCACTGTGGAAGGGTTGATCGCTGCGTCGCTTTCGAAACTATCCCGAAATGCCGCGAAGCCATCAGCCGTCTAGCCGCTGAAAACGGGGTGGCCGACAAGATAATGGTTTTGGGCACAGCATCAGATCAATTCGTCGATACGCTACGCGATCACAACATAAACTCGCACGAGTCGATGTTTCTCATTGATATCGAAGGTGCGGAGTTCAAGATACTTACAGAAGAGGTCTTTGCCTTCCTTAAAGATTCACAGATCGTCGTCGAGACGCACGCCCATATCTATCCCGATCCTGAAGGTGAGATGAAACGCCTTCTCCAAAGAGCTTCCATGACGCACCGCTCCACGATCTGGTACCCAGGACCCCGTAATCCGTGGACCCTTAAGGAGCTCGACCGTTTCCCGGAGATAGATCGGTGGATCCTCTGCTCTGAAGGGCGTTTCGAGGTCCAGCGATGGATACGCTTTGATCCGTTGTAAGCCTGTCCAAATGCGAGTTTCAAGCACGAACATAAACACCACGCATAGTGATTCTTCCGGACATTGATTCGGTAGAGATAGTCATAAAGCAGAACGAAAAGCGGAAATCTCCAGCCGAACAGCAAATCACGTCCGTGAAGCCGATAAAATCGGAGACGGATTGTGGCAATATACAACCTGTCGCGCTGCGGTAACGTTCGGGAATCACATCGTGAATTGAAACCCAAAGATCAGCCTGTAGTCGCTCGCTAATGAGCCTCAAATCTCTGAACTCAAACAACAACCTTCTGCGCCACGAGCTCTTCGCCTTCGGAAACTCCAGATATGTAACTCGATCTATTCTGAACAGCTTTCGATCATGGACGATCGCAAAACTTCATATAGATCTCCGAATTGAGAGACAAGGGTAATCCAGGGCATCTCTAAAGATCGACAGGGATCCATTTCCGTGAGGTTGACACCTGAAATGACAACTTTCGGTTTCAATGTCTCTCGTAATCCTTTCTGGTCCCGCCCGCAGCACGAAGAGCGGTACAGCCCTCGATCTCACCCCGTCGGCGGATTTCGCAATGGAGGCATCACTCTCCGACCGTTTCTCTCTGGCCCTGATTCCAGCATCGCGCATGAGACTGCTGGTTCAGAGCAATGGAAATTCTGGATCTACGCCGAGCCTCCCTACTTATCTAGCCCGGATCGCTTCCATCAGGAAGCGAAAACCTCGCAGCCTGCCAGGGAATACAGCCATGGCGAACAACAACGACAAATCGGTTTTCCCATAGATCGGATACATCTCAGATAGGTTTGCGCCATAGAGAATCATCACCGGCGACCATATGGTACTGAAATAAAGAGCGAATATAAATAGGACCGGTTGATTCAATAGCTCAGGATCGACAGAGCCAGGAAGTATCCCGCGGAGATACGAGGTGAATCACTTTGGTAGCGTCCTTGGATATTTCTCAGACTATCTGTTTCTCATTGGCAGCGGGGGAATATTACGGCATACCGACTGCCTTCTCCAATATTGCAGTCGCTGTGACTTTGTTGCAAACATGCGCCGGTAAAACTGGCGCCATGTAATCCTCGAAAACTCCTTATTCCTGTATACCATCCACTGCTTAATGGCGCGAAGGGAGAGACGAGCTGTCAGAGCAAGGTTATCTCGGCGGTTGCGATAGAGATCCCAATATGCCCCCTCGGCAGCTACGAAATTACGATATCTTTCCGGTGACATGGCCTCGTCATAGTTATTTGTAGACAGACTGTGCTGGAGGTGGAGATCCCCCGCAACATAAAGCACCATTCCACGAAGGTACAGCCGATGAAAAAGAGCTATATCCGAATAGTCGAGCCAGAAGTCCTCGTCATAGCCACCAACCGCTCTTAGAGCCGAAACTCGCACGAGGGAGCCACTGTTTGCGGCGTGCGCGGGAAGCTCGTGTTCACCTGAAAAGCTAAGCGGGAGAGGCTGCGCATGATTCACCCGGATGACCGCGGGGGAGACCGGCTGCGAATCGCAGATAAGAAATGGAGCGACTGCCGCGATTCTGCTGTTCGCCTTATGAACCCGGGCGTACTCCAACATGCGGGAGAGGAAATCCTCCGGCAGGGTGGTGTCCTGATCCAGCAGCAAAAGCCATGGGCAGCCTTTCTCCTCCGCAAGAGCAAGAGCACAATTGTACGCCCCAGAAACGCCTAAATTACGTCCGATGTGCCGGTATTCGAAGCGGAAGGGAAGCCGCAACTCGGGCAGTGCTGACGGGCTGTTATCCCAGATGAGAACGCCAGTGCGCAAAATAAGATCCGGTTGATTCTTGAAGGCCCTGGCGAGGCTGGCGAACGTCTGCGAACGCTCCAGGGAGATCCGGTAGCGGACCACAACGATCAGCATCTCCATTTCAGCTCTCCCCGCGCTCCCGTCGAATCTTCGCTTGTACATTAATCCGCTTTGTGCTGACCTGCGACCTTCGCAGGGCGGAAAGCAACGGAAGAGGCGGGTCATCTTACCGGCTTGGTTCTAGCATAACCTGAATTGACTTGCCCCCGGTCGGCTTTTTGAATCCAATGCCGGATTGAGAAAAAAGGCCCCCGGATCTACGAGTGATTTTCCATGCAGCCACGGTGCCGCGCGCAATAGCCCCGGAGCGCAATCAGGCCTTCGCCGCTGCAGGATATCATCGAGTACACTTCTGCTAAAATTGAGAACGAAGCCGATTGTTCAAGCTTTTTTAGCCGGAATCTATAAGGGTCCGGAAACGCAAGCTACTGATCTCATGATCCGGCTGCTGCATGTTTTTGTGCAAGACTGTATGTGCGCTTCCTGAATCAGAGACCTGCCGTAATGCGAATCCTACTGTTAACAACCTATTTCCGCCCCGATGTTGCCGCCAACGGCGTGATCATGGCAAGGCTGGCAGAAGAATTTCTCGCGAACGGGCATAAAGTCACCATCCTGACCTCCGTTCCGCATTACGACATCAATCAAGTGTGGCCCGAGTATTCACGGAAGCTGGTGTATGCCGAGCGGACCAGCTCAATGTCTATCTATCGCCTATATACTTATGTCGCTCGCGATAAGGCGAATGTGCTACAGCGCCTTATGGCCTATGGAAGCTTTAATCTTCTATCTCTCGCCACTGGCGCCGCGCTCCCCAAACACGATGTTATGTTAGTGCCGTCGCCGCCCTTAACCAATGGTGTTATTGCGGACCTCATTGCCCGCATTCGGGGTACGCCCTTTATCTATAACGTCCAGGATATCTGGCCCGACGTAGCAGTCAGAGCTGGGATGATCAGAAGTAGTCGCGCGATCCTACAGCTCAGAAATATGGAAGACTATGTCTATCGGCGCGCTGCCGCGGTCACCGTTCTTTCTGAGGGCTTCCGATCGAACCTCCTCGCCAAAGGCGTGCCCGACGAGAAAATCTCTGTTATCCCGAATTTCGTGGATGCTGAATTCATGCAGCCTTCAGCGAAGAGCAACCCGTTCAGTATTCGATATGGACTTGCCGAAAAATTTGTCGTACTTTACGCGGGCAATATGGGCTTCTCTCAAGGACTAGAAAACGTTCTCGATGCGGCGAAGTGCCTCGAGGCATTTTCTGATATTAAGTTTCTGTTCGTCGGAAACGGAGCCGGTCGACCCACCGCGGAAGCCTATTGGCGCTTTCTCGGGTTGCATAACGTAGATTTCCTTCCGTTCCAGCCGCATGAGGACCTGCCTGACATGTACGGAGCAGCCGATGTATGCCTCATCCCGCTCCGCAGGGGCTTTACAAACGAATCCGTTCCATCAAAGCTGCTGACCATTATGGCCGCGGGAAAACCGGCGATTGCTTCGGTCGATGAAGGCAGCGAAACCTGGGCTCTCATGCACCGCGCTAAATGTGGGTTATCCGTAGAGCCGGAGAACCCGGACGCTCTTGCTGCTGCCATCTTGCGATACCACGGAGACCCCGATCTATGCACTGCGGCCGGAACCAATGCACGCCGATGCGTAACTACGGAGTTCGAGCCGCGCGCTGCCGCCCGGAAATATCTCGATGTAATGCAAATGGCGATCGATGGCAAAAGGCATCGGCCGGAACCGGAGCGAATAGCAGCTTACGCAGATACTACAACCTGCCGTCCGGATAAATAACTTTTCGCATAAGCTGGCCGATGGTTGAATCTTGCCTAATATAGCGAATCATCTTCTCAAGTTGGGTCGATTCAAAGTAAATGTCGGGATTGAGCACAAGGTGAAACTCGGCATGATCGAGGATCGCGCGGAGGGCAATATTGTGTCCGGCACATATCCCTTGTTTGTATCGGCCTTGACATAAACCACACGGGGAAAGTGAAAGCATGGGAGATCGCGAGGAACGGGCGAATTATCTAGGGCGTGTTAACACTATTTCAATCTAACTCGTGTAAGTCGATATAGATGGAAATTACCGAGGAACAATACGCACGGATTAAAGACAGCCTGCCGGTACAGCGGGGCAACGTAAGTTTAACCAACCTGCAATTTCTCAATGCCGTGTTGTATGTGGCCGAGCACGGCTGTAAATGGCGTGGTCTGCCCAAACGATTCGGTAACTGGC
>JBAVYX010000504.1:0-6620 GCA_049588475.1 Silvibacterium sp.
CTGTTTGGCAGCGACTTGCTGCCAGACGTTTCGATGTACCGCCTCTATTTCCGCTTCCTCGAAACTGCGGATGAATATTTCGAGTACCCGAGTCATGCTTCGCGTCAGGGCAGGTGGAAGATCTACGGCATCGATCTTCCCGATGAAACCCTGGAGAAGGTTTATCGCAAGAATGCAGAGCGGTTGCTGCGGCGCTGATGCCAATGGATAGGGATTCTCCTGCAGATGGTCGTGGCTCTTCCCAAGTCATCCCCCGCGGGGCTGCCTTCGTTGAAACGCCGAAGTGCAGCGATCTCGATCGTCAACTTACGGCGACTCTTGTTCCACCTCGACGGCATTTACTCGCATAGTTCACGTCTGGCACAAATGACAGAATCAACTTGCCTTGCGCATTCGGGCGAAGGTCATGATCGACCTTGATCAATGCCCGTCCGGGTCCCCCGCGCCTCCCTTTGCGGAGATCTCTCAATATGTTTCGGAAAAATATAGCGTCAGCTTGTAACTACCATCAGGAGCTGGAATGGCGTAGGTAAAGTTTCCGTAACGCTCTCCCGCAAAGAGACCCGGTTCCATCGTTCCCGAAACTACAACCTTGTTCTCCGCCGCCGTCCACTGAAGTAGGTATCAGGCATCCACAGATTGCCTGCCTTGTCTGTGAAGAAGCTATTCTGGGCCAGCATGCGGATGGGGCGCATACTATGACTGAGGTGGGGATCGGCGGAGTATGCGTCGGCTACCGTTTTCGGAAGGCCTCACGTGGCGTCAATGGAGGAAAGACTTATTCCCCTTGGGCGGACATAATTCCGATTCCTTGTGAAACGGACCAAATGGTCGGGAAAAAGTGGTGAAACTGCGCCCATCACCGGCACTTCAATGAATCGAGGACTACGATGAGGACCAAAATCCACTTTATCTCTTCACTGTGCACCGGTCTGATGTTCTGCGTGGCGAACTTCGCACTTGCGGCCGAAGGGCCTTATGGCGGAACTCCCGCCCCTATCCCTGGCACGGTTCAGGCGGAGAACTACGATACGGGCGGCCAAGGGGTCGGCTATAACATCACTTCTCTAAACGGGACCGCCAATAGCTACCGCTCCGACGGGGTTGATCTGGAAGCAACCAGCGATACCGGGGGTGGTTACGACATCGGTTGGACCGCCAGCGGACAGTGGTTCCGCTACACCGTGAACGTAGCGACAGCTGGAACTTACACGGCAACCTTCCGCGTGGCGGCGATCGGCGCGGTAACCGACGGCTTTCATATTTCCAATTCATCGGGAACCAATCTGAGCGGCTCAATCAACGTTCCCGCGACCGGCGCGTGGCAGACCTGGACCAACGTGACGGCCAGAGTGACCTTGTCGGCAGGTCAGCAGACCTTGACGATCAATCAGGACAACGCTGGTTGGAACATCAATTACGTCACCTTTGCGTCGACCGAAGGGCCCTACGGCGGGACAGCTGCAGCGATTCCCGGCACAGTGCAGGCTGAGAATTACGATCTCGGTGGTCAGGGGGTGGCCTATAACGTGACCTCGCTTAACGGGAGCGCCAACAGCTATCGCTCGGACGGCGTGGATCTGGAAGTGACCACTGACACCGGCGGAGGCTATGACATCGGCTGGACAGGGAGCGGGCAGTGGTTCAAGTACACCGTCAATGTCGCCACAGCAGGGAACTATACGATCACCTTCCGCGTCGCCGCACCGAGCGCTGTATCGGATGCATTCCATGTATCCAACTCAGCCGGAACAAACCTGAGCGGGTCGGTCAGCGTACCGGCCACTGGCGGCTATCAGGACTGGACCAATGTGACCGCCAATGTGACCCTGCCTGCAGGTCAGCAAACCTTGACCATCAATCAGGACGCGGCCGGCTGGAATATCAATTACGCCACCTTCACGTCTGTTGCTTCGGGTGGCGAAGGGCCTTACGGCGGAACTCCCGCGCCAGTGCCCGGGACGGTCCAGGCTGAGAATTACGACACCGGAGGCCAGGGGGTTAGCTATGAAGTCAGCTCAAGCAACGGGTCGGCGAACAACTACCGCTCCGATGGCGTCGACCTGGAAGCGACCACTGACACCGGCGGAGGCTACGATCTCGGCTGGACAGCCAGCGGGCAGTGGTTCAAGTACACCGTTAACGTAGCCACAGCCGGCACTTATACAGTTGGTTTCCGCGTGGCTGCTCCCACCGCCGTCACTGATGCATTACACCTCTCCACCTCTTCGGGGAATAACCTCACAGGATCGGTAAGCATCCCCGCTACTGGCGGCTATCAGGCATGGACGAATGTGTCGGCCACCGTGACCCTCGAGGCGGGCGAACAGACACTCACTCTCTACCAGGATGCCGGCGGCTGGAACATCAACTACTTCACGTTTACAGCCGGAACTGGCGGCGGCACTGGCTCCTGCGCCGGAGTTCCATCCATCACCGTCGGGTCCACCACCTACACTCCGCAGTGGTGCCAGGAGTTTAACGGCAGCGCTGGAAGTCCAGACACGTCGGTGTGGAACTTCGACCTCGGAAACAATGGTGGTTGGGGCAACGGCGAGGCGGAGGTTTACTGCGGACCGCCGGGATACTCGGGCAATCCATCCCAGTGTCCAGCTACCTTCAGCACTTCTACCGCGCCTGTCTACATCGATGGCAACGGGCACCTCGTGATCCAGCCTCGCGACGTAAATGGAACTTGGATATCAGGCCGCATGAACACCGAAGGCAAGCAGAACTTCGAGTACGGTATTCTCGTGGCCAGCATCCAACTCCCCAATACGACAAACCAGGGTCTCTGGCCAGCGTTCTGGACCCTTGGCAGTAACATAACCAGTATTCCGTGGCCCACCTGCGGCGAAGCTGACATCATGGAGAACTGGTCTCCTCAGGTCGACAACGGCGCAGGTCCTGCAGGGAACAACTCCACGGTCCACACGGCCAAGACTGGAGGATCGGGATACGGAGCACGCTATACCTTCCCGAGCGGTGAAGCAGCCGATACCGCCTTCCATACCTATGGAATTGTCTGGTCTCAAAACGAAATGCAGTTCTTTGTCGATAACTCATCATCGCCGTTCTTTACCGTTACTCCCAGCAATCTCCCCGCAGGAGATACATGGCCATTCAACCAGAATATCTTCACGATTCTGAATGTGGCTGTTGGTGGGACGCTCGGCGGATCGATCAGTGGTTTATCCAATCCGGGACCCATGGTTGTGGATTACGTTCGCTGGTACACGCCGCAATAGGGGCGTGTATTAGCGAGGTCGCCCTCGCCAGGTGAACGCCGGATCATCTTCAATCTCAATGGTCTGAGAATCGGGCTCTCGTCGAGCAACTTGCGACAAAGGCCGGATTCTCGGACCGGCTTATTTGGGAACGCGGCGAAACGTGCCCAATCGAACGGAACGAATTAACGGCAAGAATGAATGTTGGCCGTCCAGCAATATGCTTCACTCACGACTGGCTCTAGAGGCCGTGAGAAATTGATCTTGCTCGCTCTCGTTTCATCGCGAACGAAATCCAAGATTCACCTCAATTTCGCTTCCGAAGGCACTAAAGTGTGGCTCATGAAATATGCGGATCGTCGCGCCTTTAATCGGGAGCAACATCTGCAGGTGAGGAACAGGCCGCCCCGTTAGAACCTCCGGCAAGTATCGCCATACGCCCTACCAATATGGTGGTATCTCGTCGTGCCCTCTGTTGCGGTACGCAGAAAACCTTCTATCTCGTGATGTGCGATTCGCTCCCGAACGCGCATAGTACCTCTATGAAACCAGGGTGGTGGTAAAGCCCAGATATGTCTGACGATACGGCCAGGCATCTCGTTCTATCGCAATATTGCGTCACTTACCCCAAAATCTTGTGAACGCACGTTCGGTCGGCCATGGAGATTTTCCTTATGTGCGCCAGATCGTCTATCGACCCTACCTCGTCAGCATTAACGGCGTGCGGAGGCGAATATCGTGTGAGGATGTGCCGACTTGGATCTCGAACTCCCCGGGATCAGCTATCCATGTGTGCGCGACTGGATCCCAGTACGAAAAAGCCGCGCAATCCAGGGTCAATTGCACGATCTGCGATTCGCCGGGCTTTAATTCGACGCGGCGAAATCCCGATCCTGACGTGTCTTAGAATATCTCTATGGCACCCGTTTCCCACGCTACTGTCTCCCCCTATACCGAAGAGCATGCCAAGGCCGGCCTCGACTTCAATTTCCCCTCCATTGAAACCTGGCAGAATCAATTCCCGGCCTATGAAATTCTGATCGACGATCCCGAATTTACTTCCGTCTGCCCGAAGACCGGCCTGCCCGATTTCGGTGTTATTCAACTCCGCTATATGCCCCGCGAACGCTGCCTCGAGCTCAAGTCCTGGAAGGAATACCTGTTCTCTTACCGCAACCTCGGCATCTTCCAGGAAAACATTGTCAACCAGATCCTCGAAGACGTGGTCAAAGCCTGCGACCCTGTCTGGGCCCATGTCCACGGTGATTTCCGCCCGCGTGGCGGCATCTCTACGGTGGTCGATGCCCGCTGGCCCCGCCCCACAAATCCCTAAGGGCGAATCGCTAATCACGAATCCCAGCCTCTGCTATCCTCGTAGCACTTCATGTCTGCTGAGCCCAACCTGCTTTCGCGGCTTCTGAGTAGGCGGCATTTCGTAAGCTTGCTTTCCAGGAGAGCGGATCTTGGCAACAGGGATGCAGCCGGCTTTTATCAGTTATTCCCGTGACGATTCCGAGTTCGTTCGTCGGCTGGCCGAAGATTTGAAGGCGGCGGGAGCAGCCGTATGGCTGGATCAACTCGACATCGCTCCCGGTCAGCGGTGGGCCCAGGCGATCCAGGATGCCCTGGCTAATTGTCCGCGCCTGCTGGTGATTCTGTCTCCGGCTTCCGCCAGTTCCACGAACGTCGACGACGAAGTCAGCTTCGCCCTTGAGGAAAAGAAGACCGTCATCCCGGTGCTCTATCGCGAGTGCAAGGTTCCTTTCCGACTTCGGCCCCTTCAGCACGTCGATTTCAGAAGCAACTATGCTCGTGGGCTCAAAGAGCTCCTCAGGACTGTTGCCGCAGAGCCGCCGCGAGAACCCGGCATTCCCGCAACCCGATTGGCGCCCGACCCCACACCGAGACGGGCTTCGGAATCCAATATATCCACGCCTAAACCGCGTATAAGCGCTGCCCGCACCGCCGGCACAGCGCTGTTTCTTCTGACGGCGCTCAATCTCTTCAACTTCATCGACCGTTACATTCTTCCCGGCGTGCAGCCTCTCGTGCAGAGAGAATTCGGCGTCAACGACGCGCAGCTCGGGCTGCTGACCACTGTCTTTTTCTTCACCTACATGATCGTCGCCCCGCTCACCGGTTGGCTCGGCGACCGCTTCCCACGTAGACCGCTCATCGTCGGCGGGGCACTCCTGTGGAGCCTCGCCACGCTCTTCACCGCTTTCGTTCACAACTACCAGACTCTGCTCATCCGTCACGCCATGGTTGGCATTGGCGAGGCGACCTTCAGCATCTTTGCGCCCGCCATGCTCTCCGATTTCTATCCCGAGGCCGACCGTAACCGCATCCTCAGCATCTTCTACATCACTATCCCCCTGGGCGGAGCCTTCGGATATCTCACCGGCGGCATTCTCGGCCAGCGCTTCGGCTGGCGCATGCCGTTCTACGTCGCGGCTCTTCCCGGAGTGCTCATCGCCCTGGCCTTCTATTTCTTTGTGCGTGAGCCACAGCGGGGAAGCGCCGACTCGCTCGCGCCCACCTTCAATCGCACCACCGTTTCCGGCCTTTTTCGCAACCCCGCTTTCTGGACCGCAACCCTCGGCCTGGCCATGTGGACCTTCGCCGTCGGCGGCATCTCCACCTGGTTGCCCACCTTTCTCGTCCGATTCGGCTCCATGTCCGTGGCCATGGCGGGCACCGTCGCCGGCGGGCTCACAGTGGTCGACGGCCTCCTCGGAACGATCGTCGGAGGATGGCTCGCCCACCGCTGGCTGCGCACCAACCACCGCGCACTCTACCTCATCTCGGCGTGGGGATCCGTGCTCGCCATACCCGCCGCAGCCCTGGTTTTCTTCGGACCGCCTTCCGTCTTCATCCTTGGAGCCACCCTCGCCGAGTTCTTCCTCTTCCTCGGTACCGGCCCGCTCAACGCTGCCATCGTCAACTCCGTGGCCGCGCCCATTCGTGCAACGGCAATCTCGCTCAACCTCCTCGTTATTCACGCTCTCGGTGACGCCTTTTCGCCTCACCTCATCGGACGCGTCTCCGACTCCTCTGGGCTGCGCACCGGACTCAGCATCACCCTTATCGCCCTCGCGGCCTCAGGCGTCATCCTCTTCAGTGGAGCCCGCTTCGCGCCACGACTGGCTAGGTCGCAGGATCCGCACACCTGAGCGCGTAATTCAGCTCAGTCAAAACTCGATGCGAAACAAAGGCACGGTCTTAGCCGTGTTCGAATCACTGTCCGGGGTGTCGAACTGCCGGATATTCGGCCCGTACCACGTTTCCTGCTGGATCTGCGTACTTGAGAGAGGCCGCGCACGCTTGATCTCGGCGATCATCCTCACAACATCAGGGTTTGAGCGCCAGCCCTCGGGGTAATCGCGATAATAT
>JBAVYX010000505.1:0-6980 GCA_049588475.1 Silvibacterium sp.
GTCTTATATGCGCCCCTGACCCGAACTCCGCTGCCACCAGACGTCGTGCTCCTGTTTGTCAACGCCAATCAAACGCTGATTCTCTCCGAAGCAACACAGCAGGTTGAAAATCAGAATCCGCCCGCCATGGGCAGGCCGGCATGCGCCGTGGTGCCTCAGGTCATGAACAATGGCCGGGCGGCGTTAAGCCTTGGTTGCTGTGGAGCACGCGTCTACCTGGATGCACTGACAGACGATGTCGCTATCTTTGCGATTCCCGGTGCAAAGCTTAAAGCCTATGCTGACCGGATTGAGGCGCTCTCGAAGGCGAATAGCCTGCTGTCGAAGTTCCATGGAATTCGGCGGCGCGCTATTGAAGCCGGGCAGACGCCAACGATCAAGCAATCGCTGGCAGCCCTCGGAGCAAGCGAGAGTCAATCCGCTTGAAGATCGGTCCAGTTTCTGGCGTTTGCTTGTTCCGCTGCTGTCCAGTCTGGATGGAGATCAAAGTCAACCTCTCGGACGAGGCGCGCAATACATGGATCGGGTTAGCATGTCCCCCTATGGAGATGCGACAGGCTTGCCGAGCGAGAGCGACTCACATCAGATAGACGTTGCCATTATCGGGGGCGGACTTGCCGGCATGGCTGCGTCGATCCATCTTGTCCGCGCAGGCTTTCGCGTTCTGTGCATTGAAGCAGACATTGCCGATACAACACCTGTCGGCGAATCCCTGGACTGGTCTGCTCCCGATCTGCTTGCGGAGCTGGGTCTCCCCATGCAGCGCCTGATCGACGAAGGCTTTGGTACCTGGAAGCGCCACGTGACCCTCCGGCTGCCTGATGGATCAACCGCCGAGTACATTCCGGGAGAATGGCTTAGCAAGCCACCCTACAACATCGAACTACGCACCCTCCACGTCGATCGGGTCCGGCTCAATGCCGCGGTCCGCCAGATTGCCATACGCGAGGGCGTCCGCATTCTCCAGGATCGCGTGACTGAAATTGAGACGCACGGCCGCACCGTCGTCTCCGTAACCACCGCGCAGAACACTCGCATCGCCTCACCATGGTTCATCGACGCTTCCGGGCCGTCCGCCCTCTTCCCGCGAAAGTTCAACCTTCCCGCTTCCGATTATGGCCCGCCGAAGGTCGCCATCTGGACCTATTTGACCGTCACCGAGTCGATCGAAGGCACCACGCTTCACGCTGAAGGAGACTGCCCCTCATACATGGACTGGGTCTGGGAAATTCCCATTCACGCCGACACCATCAGCATCGGCCTCGTCGCGCCCGGTCAGATGATCAAGTCTCTGCGCGCTTCCGGTCAGTCTGTGGAGGACATCTTCCGTACGCAGCTCGACCGCTTCCCACGTTTCCGTGACCTCATGCGGTCCGCGCCCGCTATCTCCACCAGCGTTACTTCGTACCGCTGCCGTGTGCACCGCCATATTTTCGGTCCCAACTGGCTCGTCGCCGGAGAGGCAGCGGCCATGGTCGATCCTATGACCTCGAATGGCGTCACCGCTGCCCTCCGACACGCCTCTGAAGCCGCAGCCCTCATCATCAAATATCGTCACCACAGTCGCATTCCCTGGATCGCTGCTGCCATGTACAGCCGCTGCGTTCAGGACGTCGCGCGTTTCTTCAACTGCGGCATCGAAAAGGTCATCTACGACGGACCCATTCGCAACCGCATCGGCGTCAAGACCGCCGGCGACGTCTACACCATCCCTGCCTGGAGCCTCAACAACGTCTATGCGCGCGTCAGCCCGCAGGGGGTCATTTCTTCGCTGTTCTTCTGGGTTCTGCTCGGCATCTTCCGGGTTGCCGCCTCCGTCATGTACGACTTTTGCAAATACGAGCAGGTTCCCTGCGAGGCAGGATTATGATGCCTCTCACAATCGCGGCCAGCTCCGCACCTATGCACCAGGTCTGCGCAGGTTCCGGCGACCCGGTACTCTTTCTTCACGGAATGCTTACGAGCTGTCATTTGTGGGACCGGGTCATCGGCCGATTGTGCGGCCACTTCACCTGCATCGCTGTTGATCTGCCCGGTTTCGGCCACACACCGCGCCAGCCCGGAGGATTCCGTGAGCTCGATGCCCTGGCCGCATCTATCGAAGCCCTGCGTATCGAGCGCGGAATCGAACGCTGGCACCTGGTAGGCCACGACGCCGGATGCGCCATCGCCGTTGAGTATGCGCATCGCTATCCGCACCATGTAGGGCGACTCGCACTCCTCACACCATCCATCTTTCCCGACCTCAAGCCATTTTCTCTTTTTGAGGTTCTGCGCAAGCCCGTTGTCGGCGAGGTTATGGCGCCCGCTATCAATCTGCTCTTCTGGAAGCTCATCATGCGGGTGGCTCTCGAAGAGGACGCCAACACCAACGATGACAGCGACGACATCGTGCACGACTTCCACGCTCCATTCCATGGACTGGCCGGCGCATGGCGTCTCATGTCGCTGCTCCGCTGGGGAGATCCGGCGGAAGTTCTGGCCTCCATGCCGGAGCGCGCTTACAGGACTCTTCGCTCCCACGCTCATCTTTCACGGAAGGCGAGACTCAGCCGTTCCCCCAGCCTTCGCCACACGAGCCGCCAGCCTCATTCCTGACTCTGAAGTTGTCCTCCTCGACCGCGGACACTTTCTTCCCTTGAGCGAGCCCGTCACCATAGCCAGCGAGCTGTTACGCTTCTTCACCCTCAGCCGTTGTACTCAATCTCAGTTGCCTGCGGCTGCCGATTAGCGAATCGGTGCTTGAGTAGATGCACACAAGGCCATCCTTCATCCCGATTGGGAAGCTTTGGAGCGATTGCTACACTCAGGGCATGAGCGGACGGACGGTACTGCTGTATGACGAGCGAGTGCATCCGTCGTGCTGGAATGAGCGGATGACGGCTGGAGAATATGCGGTCCACTACTCCAGTTTCGAGAACGGATCCGGTGCGGCTCTTTTTTGTACTGTGTTCAGCAGTCTTGAAGAGTCAGAAGCCCACGCCAGACAGGAGACTGAGCGGCGGTCGGAACTGCACTGCAGGATCTACGACCATGAAGGGTTAGGCCGGCCTCCCGTTCGCGAATTAAGTGGTAGCGGATACAAGGAGGAGGACGGCGTCGGACCGCGTTTCCGGCGTTGGGGCGGCGCGGTGCTGTTCTTTGGCGGATTGATTCTGACTATCATCGACTGGCGGTCAGATTTCGAGCTTTCCTGGCCGGCGATGATCGGGATTCGCCTGCTCGCACCGGGGCTTGTGCTGCTGGTGGCGGATGCCGTGATTGTGTTTTCTGCGAGACGCAGAAGGTCACGCGACAACCAAAAGAGGGCCGGATGACACTGCTCCTGGTGCAAATGGCCGTGGTGCTGCTGACTGCACTTCTTTGCGGCTCGGTTGCGCGCAGGCTGGGACAGGCGCGAGTAATCGGTGAGATTGTGGGCGGGATTTTGCTCGGCCCCTCGGTATTCGGGCGCCTGGCGCCTCATGCTTTGGCGGCGCTGTTTCCACCGAACTCTCTGGGGTCGTTTGAGATCCTGAGCAGTGTAGGGCTGGTCCTCTTTCTGTTTCTGGTGGGAAGCGAACTCGACTATGAGCATCTTCGCGAACGGAAGACAGCCACGATGCTCACGAGCACGCTAAGCATTTTGCTGCTGTTTGCGATGACCGCGGTCGTCGCGCCGCTGGTACGGAGCCGTTTTGCTCCGGAGGGAATTGGCAGGCTTCCATTCGTGCTGTTTCTCGGCATTTCAATGAGCATCACGGCTGTGCCGGTGCTGGCACGGATTCTGCAGGAGCGAGGGATGCAGTCAACGGCGCTGGGAACGTTGGCGCTGATGTGCGCGGCGGTGAACGATGTTTGTGCGTGGCTGCTGCTGGCAGTTGCGCTAACCCTGGTTCCATTTGGGGGCGGCGAGATGCACGTTTCGCAGAGGCTGCTCTGGCTTGTGGGATATCTCGCGGTGATGTTGTGTGGAGTGCGTCCGGCCGGGAATTGGCTGGCGCGGCGACGGGCGGATGCCGGGCTCTCTTACGAAATGCTCGCAGTGTTCGTGGCCATGGTGCTGGCTTCAGCAGCGGCGACGGAGGCGATCGGGGTGCATCCGCTCTTTGGAGCCTTCCTGGCCGGAGTTTGTTTTCCACGCGTGGAACGCTGGCAAAGCGCTATCCACATGCGGCTGGACGTGATTGTGTCGGTCTTGCTCCTGCCGCTGTTCTTTGCACTGACCGGGATGCGCACGCGACTGGATCTGCTGAGCGGCGCAAGCGCGTGGACGTGGACAGCAGTATTCCTCGTCGTGGCAATCGTCGGAAAGATGGGAGGCGCAATCATTGGAGCGCGCTGGACAGGAGTTTCATGGCGCGATTCCTTCGCGCTGGGCGCGCTGCTCAATACGCGGGGACTGGTGGAGCTGATTGTCTTGAATATCGCTTACAGCGCACACGTCTTCTCGCCTGCGCTCTTCACCATGCTTGTAATTATGGCGCTGCTGACGACGATGATGACGACGCCTATGCTGAATCTGCTTCGGGTCGGACAGCAAAGCACAAAGAGCCGTGAAATTCTGGCGTAGAGGTGATGTAAGCGCACGGTCCGCGTAGAGTTCGTCATGACGTTCGCATAAGGGGATTGCATTATTTGCGCCTCATTCGATCGGGAGTGCTCAAGATAGTAGCATTCGCACCCATGCACCATCAGCCGAGCCTGTGGAGGCGGCGTCGGTTACCGGCCATTGCCATATTGCATCTGACGCACCTTCTGGAATTCGATCGATGCTTCCTGAGTACGGCCTGTCGCGTGATAAGCCTGTCCGAGCAATAAATGCGTGATGTAGTTGCTTGGATCCATACGCAAAGCTCGCTCAAGATATGAAGTAGCCATCATTGGATCCTGTCGCTGCAAAAATACCTTGCCGAGCAGGATGTATGGCCCTGTCGAATTTGGTTCCAGTAGGGCGGCTCGGTTCAGTGACTGCAGGGACAGCTGATAGTCTCCTGCACGAAAAATAGGCGTTCGCCCAGGCGTTCGTAGAGACCGCCATAGAGAGGGTTCACAGCCCGTTCCGCCTTGAAGTCTGCTATCGCCTGTGAGATATCGTCCGTGCCAGCGCAACCTCGCCAAGCAGTTCGTGCGCCAGCGGCAGGCTGGGACGCAATGAGAGTGCCTTCTTTCCCGCTTCCTCGGCTGCGGGCAAATATTCGCGGCGCAGCAGAAGACGTCCTGTCAGCAGGTACGCGGCAGCGGATTCGGGCGGAAGATGAGCTTCTAAAGCTATCATCCGGCGTGCATCGTCATAACGGTCAACATCCATGTTGGCGGGAATTACCAATGAAATCTTCGATCGTTGCTCTTGTTGCCTGTGTAGCTCTCTTACCTTCAATCTGTCGCGGAGAGAATCTCTGCCCGTGGATTAACAAGGCGACCGCCCTCGGCGTTCTCGGAGCAAGTGAATACGCGACGACGGCAAAGGTCTCTGAGATCAGTAACGCCTCCTGCAGCTTCATCTACCGCGATGGAGATATTACACGCGAACTTCGAGTCACTGTAGACCAGACAAAAGATTGGGAACGAGCCTTCAATGCATATAAGGCCCGCTGCGGTAACGATGTGACGCAATTACGCGCGATTGGGAATGAGGCAGTAATGTGTGCCGCGAACGTAAAGGGGCAAGCCGAGCAGGTTTTTGGCCGAGTCCGGGACGCCGTATTCACCATCAGCGTAAGTACAAGTGCCAGGAAAGATTCATCGATGTCCCGCGAAGCTCTTATCCAAAAAGCCGGGCTGGTTGCCGAGCAGGTATCTGGAAACCTCTTTTAATCGGGCCAGAGACAAATCTAAACAAATGGGCAAGGACTCTACGTGCGTACTTTCAAACGAAACAATATCGGGCCTATCCACTTGAACCAGCAATGTTCGAATTGCCGATCAACGACCAGACATCACTTCCGATAAGTGGATGAGCTCGACTCCCCGTCGCCCTCCTAACTACTTTATAAGCTATTTATAATTAATTGCGTCGTGAGAGCTAGCCTACTATTTCGGCCACTTCATCGGGTCAAGGTAAAGGAATTTGTATTGTGAACGCGCGGCCTGATGGGCGGCGTGGGGTTGGCCTACCCGGTCTTTTGTACCAGGGAGATTGTTAGTGTAGTGCGGCAGGTCACCAACGACTAACTGGTTTCTTTCACCGTGATTTCATATTTAAAGTTATCCGGATCGAACGGATCGATCCGTCCTTCTGAGGTCTCGGCCTGCGGATACATGAAGTACACCAACGGTTTGCTGGCGGATCCGGGTAGATCCACGTCATGAGCGTAGTTGTATGCCATCCAATTCATCTCCCATGACCCGAACAAATCATTGCGCGCCCGCGACACAATCTCATCGCTCAATGGACGATTCCCGGGAGGTTCTTCCAAAGCGACTTTTCGGACATCGGCTGGGTCCACAGGCACCCATCCATGCTCGCGCAGGTAGACTTCCGCGCGACAGTGCTGCCCCTTCGTTGCTATCTCAGTGGCTAGTCCAAGGCTCTTGTAGCCCATGTCTGATTTCGCGATCCGTAATCCGTAGACATGCCGCGCCGGCAAGCCCACCGAGCGGGCCAGGCCGACATACAGCGCGTTCAAATCGGCACATTTGCCGCCCATATAACCTGACTCCAGCATGAATCGAATGTCGCCACGACCACACCCACGGATTTTCGGATCGCGGAAGGTATTTTCCACCACCCACTCATAAATTGCCCGCGCCTTCTGGATGTCGGTGGTCGCGCCAGCGGTCGCTTTCAGTGCAGTCTGTTTGACAATGCCGTCTGTCGGCACATATCGGCTGGGCTGAAGGAAGTAGTCCAGTTCAGTCTGTGAAGCGGGCGGCGTTGTTGCCCGGGAGGACAAATCGACGGCGTAGTTTTTCAGCGTGACCCGGCTGGTCAGGCTCAGTGCCGGCTTCGCGTTTGCAGCATACATCGCTGACACGATCCCGAGAGCGCTTTGCTTGTC
>JBAVYX010000506.1:0-2688 GCA_049588475.1 Silvibacterium sp.
TCCAGTCCGATGTAATACATAGTCTCTGAGGAGCCTCCGAGCTTGAACTCTGAATCAGCCCACCCGCTGAGTTCAGCTCTTTGTAACATCTCACCTCGTGCTCCTCCTCGACTTAGCATTCAAACAACACACCAGCAACGTAATCCTTGATAAGCTTCAGCGTGGGTCAACGCCATGGATTGCTTGAAGATACACGGCAACCTCCTTGGGCTGGGTCCGGCCGATTAGAAGTCCGGTGGAGGGTGACCTGCCGATCAAATCCTTTGCGATGGAATTGCCCCGCCCACACATCCTTGATTGGGTCAAGGACCAGCTCGACGTGAATCTCTGAACCGCTCACCCGATCACGATAATGGACTTCAAGTTTCCGATCTGCATACACTGCGAAACCATCTTCAGAACCCGGATCGGTCCAACCGGTTACAAAGAAATGCTCCTCGCCGCAAGCGACTTTCTTATGCTGCCTCTGGAAGACGCCAATCACTTGTTGAGTACCCTGTGGCCTCGGTGTCCATTCGGGGTAGACCGCGTCAGGCACACTTGCCGGTACCGCCGCAAGATCGATACCAATTACGCTTCCATCAAGTAGTTCATACTCCCACACTCCGACCGGCACATGCTCTCCACGCGGCGCGTTGGCGCTTGACTGCTGCGATAGGAGAATCCCGCTGTAGGCCAGCAATGCACTGAGAAAAATGCAAAAACGTGCCTTACGGAGTTCCATTCTGCACCTCTCGGAAAGTTAGGACACGCAGAAGTATAGACCGTCCGGCAAATTGTGAAAGCCTCATGCGCTTTGTCGGCAATTCTCGGCGTATTACCGGCTTTCCGGAAGTTTCGGGGAGCCGGGTCGAAAGTTCCGAAATGCCGACGATCCACTCAGAGTACGATCAAAAAATGCGAAGGAGCAACACCGTTCGGTTCTGGGTTCTTGCCTGTTTGTTTTCCTTGGGCAGCGCGGCCGCGTTTTGCGTAGGCTGCACTGGATACGAGAGCAATCACTTCGGACCTGAAGACACGTTTACATAAGCGCTGGCCGGTGGAGCGTATTTGTCATTTGCTGCCTTCCTTGTCGCATTCGTCGGGCTTGTAATTGTGGTCGCTCGCACCAAACTCTAATGGGAGAATCACCGGCAATATGGAAATAACGGCCCGAAACTGTAACCACAAGATGAGACCAAGTCTTAAGCGAAAATTCAGCGATTGCGCCTATAAGAGCAGTCTGTTGAGTTTCTCGACATAGCTACTCGCATTGTGCCTAGGTGATCGTGACGACTTTCTGAAAGGGGACAACTGGATGAAAGTGCCGTGGACTGCATTGGGTTTTGCTGTTCTTGGGCTGTATTCACACGCCGCCATTTCACAGAGCACGCAGCCAACCGCACACTTTGTTGGTTCCGAGGCATGCAAGAGCTGTCACGCGAAGCAATTCAACGGGTGGAAACAGACGCGCATGGCCAATGTTGTCCGCGATCCAAGACTCCATCCCGACGCAGTGCTGGGGAACTTTGCTCACCCGGATCCTTTGCGCACATTCACGCTCGACGATGTCGCCTTTGTATATGGGAGTCGCTACAAGCAGCGATACTTCGCCAAACGTGGAGATGACTATTTCCCGCTCCCAGCGCAATGGGACGTTGCCAAGAAGCGTTGGCTTCCTTATCACGTTGAAGCTGGAACGGATTGGTGGGTGGTTTACTATGGCCCGACCAACTTTGATCGACCGACAGGACCCACATGCGATGGCTGTCACTCAGTGAACTACAACATCGAGCACAAGACGGTGACCGAATGGAATGTCGGCTGCGAAAAATGCCACGGCCCCGGCAGCGAGCACGTGGCGCACCCTAATAGAAGCAATATAGTGAACCCTGAGAGCCTCGACTATGTGCGAGGAAATGATGTGTGCATTCAGTGTCACAGCCAAGGCAGGCCGCTGCGCAATCCGATTCAAGGCAAGTATTACGACTGGCCGGTCGGATTCCTGCCCGGTGAGCAATTGGCGGACTATTGGGCGCTAGAGGAATTGAAGCTCGGGACAGCAAACTTCTATCAGTTTCCAGACCTCACTGCACATAAGAACCGAATGCAGGGCAATGACTTTGTGCAAAGTACGATGTACCACCGACAGCTTCGATGCTTCGATTGCCATCAAGTCCACAGCAACGAGAACGAATCAAATCTCGTCCAGCGGGGTAATGCTCTCTGCCTTGGTTGCCACAACAAGGACAATCCCGCGGGTTTGAAAGGCACGGTAGAGGACCACACCCACCACGCAGCCAATAGTCCCGGCAGCAACTGTGTCGCATGTCACATGCCGCACATCGAGCAGACCATCAAAGAAAACTTCGTTGCGGCTCATGCGTTCCGTTTCATCTCTCCCGTTCAGACGGAACGGTCTGGTATCCCAAACCCTTGCACTTCCTGCCACAAGGACAAGACAAACGCATGGGCCATTGATGAGTTGAAGAAGTGGCCCAATGTCTCACCGTGGCGAGTCAGCAATTGAACGCTAACAGATTCGCAATGACGGGCAATCCGGAAATAACCGGGCGTAACTTCCGTATTACCGGCATACCAGAAGTTCAGGTTGAAATGTTCGTATTGCCGACGAACGATCCTTCATTGAAATCCCTGATGGATGTTCCGATGCGGTCCTTCCTGCGTTGCGGGATGTATACTCGGCTG